>CAYUPN010000007.1:0-69884 GCA_964446605.1 uncultured Bifidobacteriaceae bacterium
GCGGCAGCGACTCTACGACGCGCTGGGGGACTTCGAGGCGCTCGCGAACGCCGACCTGGCGGCGCTGCTGCGCGAGGATCTGCAGGACTGCCTGCAGCGGTACGAGGCGCTGAAGCGTGCCGAAGGCGCGCTCGACTTCCTGGATCTGCTCCTGCGCGCCCGGGCGCTCCTGCGCGACGTGCCGGCCGTGCGCCGGGCGCTGCGAGGCCGCATCACCCATCTGTTCGTCGACGAGTTCCAGGACACGGATCCGCTGCAGGCCGAGATCCTGATCCTGCTGGCGGGCGAGCCCGACGCCGACGAAGGCCCCGGGCTCGACTGGCGCGACGTCCGGCCCCGCCCCGGTGCGCTGTTCATCGTCGGGGATCCCAAGCAGTCGATCTACCGCTTCCGGCGGGCGGACGTCGCGACGTACCGGGACGTCTGCAGCTGGCTGCTCGAACACGGCGCCGCGCGTGCGGAGCTGACGACCAGCTTCCGGTCGGTGCCCGGGATTCAGCGCGTGGTGAACGCCGCGTTCGAGCCGGTGATGAACGGCGACGCCGCCACATTGCGCCCGCGCTACGTTCCGTTGACGCCGTACCGGGAGGACGACCCGTCGCAGCCGGCGGTCGTGGCGCTGCCCGTGCCGGAGCCGTACGGCGTCCGGAACGTCACGCGTAGCGCCATCGAGACATCGCTGCCCGACGCCGTCGCCGCATTCATCGAATGGCTGGTGCAGTCGAGCGGGTGGCACGTCCTCGAGCCGGATCGCATCACCGGGCGTCTGCAGCGCGTGCCCGTGGCGGCGCGCCACGTCTGCCTGCTGTTCCGGCGGCTGACGTCGTGGGGCGGCGACGTCACGCGTCCGTATGTCGAGGCGCTCGAAGCACGCGAGATCCCCCACCTGCTCGTCGGCGGCAAGTCCTTCCACGCGCGCGAGGAGGTCGAGACCCTGCGCACCGCGCTGGCGGCGGTGGAGTACCCGGACGACGAGCTGTCGGTGTTCGGGACGCTGCGCGGCGCGCTGTTCGCGATCGGCGACGACGTGCTGCTCGAGTACCGGCACGCGGCGGGACGGATTCATCCGTATCGCGTGCCGGAGGACGTTCCGGAGCGGCTCGAACCGGTCGCCGGCGCGCTGCATCTGCTGCGCGAGCTGCACCGCCGCCGCAACAGCCGTCCCGTGCCCGACACGATCGCCGAGCTGCTGTCGGCGACGCGCGCGCATGTCGGCCTGGCGCTGCGCCGGGGAGGGGAGCAGGCGCTCGCCAACGTGCTGCACGTCGCGGACCTCGCGCGCCGGTACGAGGCCGGCGGCGGGCTGTCGTTCCGCGGATTCGTCGAGGCGCTGGGCGAGGCGTCCGAACGGGCCGAAGCGCCCGAAGCGCCGATCCTCGAGGAAGGCAGCGACGGCGTCCGCATGATGACGGTGCACAAGGCCAAGGGGCTCGAGTTCCCGGTGGTCGTGCTGGCGGACATGACGTGCGGGCTCGCGCGGGACACCGCGGACCGGTACATCGACGGTGAGCTGTGCGCGATGCGGCTCGCAGGCTGGGCGCCGCTGGACCTGATCGACCACGAGCCGGAGGAGATTGAGCGCGATCGGGCGGAGGCGGAGCGCATCACGTACGTCGCCGCGACACGCGCGCGCGACCTGCTCGTCATTCCCGGGGTCGGCGACGGGCCGTTCGACAGCGGATGGCTGCATCCGTTGAACCGCGCGATGTATCCCTCTGCCGGCGCGCGCGCCGATCGGCTGGAGGCGCCGGGCTGTCAGCTGCGGGGACGGGACACCGTGCTGTGGCGTCCGGATCCCGATCCGCTGCTGCACAACCCTGTCGCGCCGGGACTGCACCGCATTGCCTCGCCGGATGGAGGCACGCACGACGTGGTCTGGTGGGACCCGGCGGCGCTGCGGCTGCATGTCGAACCGGAGAGCGGCATCCGGCATGCGGAGCTGATCACGCGGGAGGCGCCGCGTGCGCTGGTCGAGCAGACACTGGCGGCGTACCGCACGTGGGAGGCGCAGCGCGACGATGCCATCGTGCGCGGATCGGCGCCCTCGATCCGCGTGCGCACGGCGGGGGAGTGGGCGCGATCGGACGAACAGCCGCCCGATGCCCTGACGCTGCCGGAGGTGGCCGTGGTCTCGCTGGCCCGTGACGAGGCACAACCGTCGGGGCGCCGCTTCGGGACGCTGCTGCACGCGGTGCTGGCGGCCGCGCCGCTCGACGGGCGGCAGGATGCGGTGGACGAGCTCGCGGCCGTGCATGGCCACCTGCTCGGCGCGAGCGCCGACGAAATCGCCGCGGCGTCAGGACTCGCACGCGCCGTGCTGGCGCATCCGGTGCTCGTCGAGGCCGCCGGGGCGGCGAAGGCCGGCGCGTGCCAGCGGGAGGCGCCGGTGGCCTGGCGCACGGCCGACGGCACGTTGGTCGAGGGGGTCGTCGATCTCGCGTTCCGCAACGGCGGCCGCTGGGTGGTGGTCGACTTCAAGACCGACCGCGCGCCGGACCTGGCGCTCGACACGTATCGACGGCAGGTGGGCTTCTACGCCGCGGCGATCGCCCGCGCGACGGGTGAGCCGTGCGATGCCATGCTCGTCCTGATCTAGCCCGAGATAGCCGGTGCGGCGGCAGGTGTCACGCCGCCGCACGACGCATCCGACAGTTCCACGCGTCCGCTTTCCTGCGGATTCTCCGCGCGGTGAGCGACGCGGCGTGCAATCCGGTGTCAGCATCGTTGGCACAGGCGTGGCGCCGGTTGCACTGGTCAGACCGGCTGGTATCATACGCGCCCGATGACACCTCGTCCGTTCCCGTCCGCATTCCTGGTCTGGGCCGCCGCCCTGCTCGCCGCCGGACTGCTGGCGCTCGCGTTCGGGCACCCGTCGCTTGCCGGCGTCGGCGTCACCGGCGCGCTGGCGATGGTGGGGCTCGCGCTCCGCGGGACGGGCTATTCGTTCACCGCCTTCGTCTTCGTCGGGGTCGCTGCCTCGATGTTCTATCCGGAGGCGTTCATCGAGATCGGGGGCTACCGGCTCAGCAACCTGATCGTCCCGCTGATCCAGATCATCATGTTCGGCATGGGGACGACGCTGAGCGTGGGCGACTTCGCCCGCGTGCTGCGGATGCCCCGCGCCGTCGCGATCGGGGTGGTCCTCCAGTTCACCGTGATGCCGTTCGTGGGCTACGGCCTGGCGCGGCTCTTCGGATTCGAGGGCGCGCTTGCCGCCGGCGTCGTGCTGGTCGGCGCGGCTCCCGGGGGCGTGGCCTCGAACGTCATCACCTATCTTGCCGGTGGCAACGTCCCGCTGTCGGTGACGATGACCGCCTTCTCGACGCTGCTCTCGCCGATCATGACGCCGTTCATGATGACGCAGCTGGCCGGCCAGTACGTGCCGATCAGCTTCACGGCGATGATGTGGTCGATCATCGAGATGATCGTCGTCCCCGTGGCCGCCGGTCTCGTCGTCCATCATCTGTTCTACGCGCGGATGCGCTGGCTGGATCGGGTGCTGCCGATCGTCTCGATGGCGGGCATCTGTCTCATCATCGCGATCATCACCGCGCTCTCGCGCGACCAGCTGCTGGCCGTCGCGCTCTCGCTCTTCGCGGTCGTCGTGCTGCACAACTTCCTGGGCTTCCTGTTCGGCTACGCCGGTGCCCGTCTGATGCGCATGAACGAAATCGATGCGCGGACGACGTCGATCGAGGTCGGCCTGCAGAATGCCGGCATGGCATCGGGTCTGGCGATCGGCGTCCTCAACAGCTCCGATGCGGGGCTGGCGGCGGCGATCTTCGGGCCCTGGATGAACGTCTCGGGTTCGGTCCTGGCCTCCTGGTGGCGCCGCCGCCCGGCCGTGGCCGACGCGGTTGCGGTTCCAGAACAATCCGGAGGAGCGCATGAGAGCTGGAGCGAGAGCACCCCTCGATAGACGGCGGTTCTTCAGCACGGTTGGCGCGGCGGCCGGAGGGGCGGCCGCGGCGGCGTTCGTCGAGACGCCCGAAGCGAGGGCCGAAGCGGCCGCGGCGCTGGTGCAGTCGAACGTGCGTCGGGCGTCGGAGCCGTCGGCGCTGCGGATCACCGACCTGCGCGTCGCGGTGGTCGTCGGCGCGCCGATGACGTGTCCGATCATCCGGATCGATACGAACCAGGGGATCTCCGGGTACGGCGAGGTCCGCGACGGCGCCAGCGAGACGTACGCCCTGATGCTCAAGAGCCGCATCCTGGGCGAGAACCCCTGCAACGTCGACAAGGTGTTCCGGAAGATCAAGCAGTTCGGACACCACGCACGGCAGGGCGGCGGCGTGTGCGGCGTCGAGATGGCGCTGATGGATCTCGCCGGCAAGGCGTGGGGCGTGCCGTGCTGGCAGCTGCTCGGGGGGAAGTTCCGCGACCGCGTGCGTCTGTACGCGGACACGGTGCAGTCGGCGGATCCGCACGAGCAGGCGCGTCGCCTGAAGGCCCGGATGGACGCGGGCATCACATATCTGAAACAGGACTTCGGCATCGGCCTGCTGCGCGACGTGCCCGGCGCGCTGTCGAAGCCGCTCGGGATGGATATCCGCGAGAACGCGCGGGTGATGCATCCGTTCACCGGGGTCGAGATCACCGACAAGGGCATCGAGTGGCTGTCGGACTGGGTCGGCACCATCCGCGGGATCATCGGCATGGAGGTGCCGCTCTCCACGGATCACTACGGCCACATCGGCGTGAACAGCTGCATCAAGCTCGCGCGCGCGATGGAGCGCTGGAACCTGGCGTGGATGGAGGACATGGTGCCGTGGCAGTTCGGCGAGCTGATGAAGCAGATCCGCGACGCCACGACCGTTCCGATCCTCACGGGTGAGGACATCTACCTGAAAGAGGAGTTCATCAAGCTGATCGACATGGGCGCCGTGGACATGATCCATCCGGACTTGGCGACCAGCGGCGGCCTGATCGAGACGAAGAAGATCGGCGACTACGCCATGGAACACGGCGTCGCGATGGCGATGCATTTCGCCGGCACGCCGATCTCGTTCATGGCCAACGTGCACTGCGCGGCCGCGACCGAGAACTTCATCGCGCTCGAGCACCACTCGGTCGACGTCGCGTGGTGGGAGAGCATGGTCACGAAGCTCGACGGCAGGCCGATCGTCGAGCGCGGCTTCGCGCCCGTGCCCGATTCGCCCGGTCTCGGCGTCGAGCTGAACGAGGCCGTCATCCGCGAGCACCTGCGCCCCGGCACCGAGTACTTCGCCCCGACTCCGGAGTGGGATCGGCAGCCGGGCAACGACCGTCTCTGGAGCTGATCGATACCGGTGTCTGACACCCGTACAGTACGGGTGCCAGACACCGGTACGGCCTAACCCAGAATCCACCCCGCCACGCGGTCGGTCATGTCACGCAGCACGTCACGGGACGTCCGTCCCGACGATCGCGGCACCGCGAAGCCGTGATCGCCCCCCTCGACGAACAGGAAATCCACGCGCGTCGGAAGCGCCGCGAAGACCGGCTCCACCTCCGCGCGCGTGCCGAACGCGTCGCGGGTGCCCTGCACCAGCAGAATCGGCGTGGCGATCGCCGCCAGATGGGCCGTCCGCAGCTGATCGGGCTTGCCCGGGGGATGCAGCGGATACCCCAGCAGGACGAGACCACTCACGCGCGCGACGCCGGGATGCTCCGCGTCCGCCGCGAGCACCTGCGAGGCGATGCGGCCGCCCATCGACTTGCCGCCGGCCACCAGACGGGCGCCCGGGGCCAGACCCGCCGCGACATGGTCCAGCACCGCCCTCCAGGTCCCCTCGAGCACGGGCGCCCGATCGGGCGCCCGGCGGCCCGCGTCCATGTACGGGAAGTTGAAGGTGACGACGTCGATGCCGTCGGCGGCGAGCGCCGTGGCGACGCCCACCATGAAGGGATGCGTCTGTCCGGCGCCGGCCCCGTGCGCCAGCACCAGCGTCGCCTGCCGGGAAGGGGACGCGGCATGGTGGCGCGCCGTGACCTCGACGGCCGGGGACACCGCGATCCGGTGCTCGCTGACGTTCATGCCGTCGCCTCACGCGGTGGCGGCTCAGGTGCCGAATCGGCGACTGCGCTCCGTGACATGGTCTGGCAGCATACCCCGGCGATCCGGCAGGCGAGTGTGTCAGAATCCGCGGCATGCGCAGATTGCCCCTCCAGCCGCCGCCGGCGCCCGAGCCCGACCTGCGGCGGACGTACGACGCGGTGGTGGTGGGCTCGGGCGCGGCCGGCGGCATGGCCGCCTACGTGCTGACCGCCGCGGGCCTGGACGTGCTGCTGCTCGAGGCCGGGCCCCGGATCGACACGACGCGCGAGCTGAAGTCGATGGAGTGGCCGTACGACCATCCGCGGCGCGGCGACATGCCGTCGACGTATCACGCGCTCACCCTCAACGAGTACACGATCCGGAATCCGCCCTATGCGAAGGGGCTGCCGCACGAGCGCGTGTACTCCTACCCCCAGACCTGGAGCGGCTCCGACTACAGCACGAGCATCCTGGTCGACGAGAAGCAGCATCCTTACAGCGGCACCCGGTATGCCTGGGTGCGCGCACGCTGCCTCGGGGGGAAGACGAACATCTGGGGACGCCTCGCGCTGCGCATGGGCGACCTCGACTTCAAGGCGAAGTCCCACGACGGCGTCGGCGAGGACTGGCCGATCGGCTACGCGGACGTCGCGCCGTACTACGACCGCGTCGACCGGCTGCTCGGCATCTCGGGCGTCCCTGAGGGACTGCCGCACCTGCCCGATTCGATCTTCCAGCGCCCGTTCAAGCTGAACGCGCCCGAAGTGCGCCTCCGCGAGACGCTGCAGAAGATGGGCCGCACCGCGACGCCGTACCGCGCCGGCGTCACGACCGACGGCCTGCTGCACAACCGCTATCGCAGCAAGTGCTACGGCCGCGGCGCCTGCGGGCGGCGGGCCGGCGGCTGCGACATCCACGCCGCCTTCGACTCGCCGACCGGGCTGATCTATCCGGCGCAGGAAACCGGCCGGCTGCACATCCGCTCGAACGCGACCGTCCGCGAGGTCACGGTGGACACGACGACCGGCAAGGCGCGCGGCGTCGCCTTCGTGGACAGCACGACACGCCGCGACTACGAAGTCCGCGCCCGCACGGTCGTCCTGGCGGCGTCGACGCTCGAGTCGACGCGCCTGCTGCTGCTCTCGCGCAGCCGGCAGCATCCGAACGGCCTGGCGAACTCGAGCGGCGTGGTCGGTCACTACTTCTGCGAGCATCTGATGGGCCCGAGCGTCACGGGCCTCGTCAAGGACCGCATCGGCGCGCCGCGCACGCTCGACGACGGGCGGCCGGGCGGCTTCTACGTGCCGCGCTTCCGGAATCTCACGGAACGGCGGCACGACTACGTCCGCGCGTACGGGTTCGAGGGGAGCAGCGGCCTGACGATGTTCCCGCCCGGCGCCCACGAGACCCCGGGGTTCGGCCGTGCCTACAAGCAGACGGTCCGCGATCGCGCCGGGGCGTTCATCTCGATGGGCGGGTTCGGCGAGGTCCTCGCGCGCTACGAGAACGCCGTCCGCCTGGATCCCGCCATCACCGACGCCTGGGGCATTCCGGTGCTGCGGTTCGACTACCGCTTCGGAGACAACGAGCGGAAGATGGCGGCCGACATGGCGGCGACGGCACGCGAGATGTTCGAGGCCGCCGGGTTCGAGATCGTCGACACCGCCAGCGACCTGCTGACCGAGGGCTGGTCGATCCACGAACTGGGCACGGCGCGCATGGGCGCCGACCCGCGCACGTCGGCGCTCAATCCGTTCCAGCAGGCGCACGACGTCCCGAATCTCTTCGTCGTCGACGGCAGCTCGCACGTCAGCGCCTCGTGCGTGAATCCGACCTGGACGATCATGGCGCTGGCGTGGCGCTCCAGCGACCACCTCGTGGACGCGCTGCGCCGGGGAGACCTGTAATGACGCGCAAGGACCTGAGCCGGAGGGACGTGCTGCGTGCCGGCGCCGTCGCCGCGACCGGCACGGCCGTCGGGGCCGCGGCGCCGCTGCGGGCCTTCGTGCTCCCGCCCGACGGTCCGCGTGCGCTGACGCGGGAGCAGTATGCGCTGCTCGACGAGCTGACGGAAATCCTGATGCCGGCCGACGACCATTCCGGCGGCGCGCGCGCCGCCGGCGTCGCGGCCTTCATCGACGGCAGGCTGGCCGAGGCGTTCGACCGGCAGGAGCTCGCGCGTTTCGTCGAGGGGCTCCGGCTGGTCGACGCGCTGGCGACAACGCGCACCGGACGCCGCTTCCTCGATCTCGATCCCGCCGGCCGGGAGGCCATCGTCGCGGAGCTGGCGCGCGACGAGTCGCGCCAGGAGACGCCCGGCGGGAAGTTCTTCGTCGACCTGAAGCGGCGGACGGTCCACGCGTACTACACGTCGCGAATCGGCATCCACGACGAGATGGGCTATCTGGGGAACACGATGCAGGAGGAGTACTCCGGCATCGACGTCAGCCGGAAGTAGCGCCGCCTGAGGCCGTCGTCGCGCGCCCGGCCGCGGGCTCCGGGCTGGCGACGATGAGATCGTGGAGCGCCTGGAGGGCGCGGTCCGCATCGGGCGCCTCCACCACCAGGCTGATGCTGCACTCCGACGATCCCATCGCGATCGCGACGATGTTGATGCCGGCGGCGCCGAGCGCGCCGAACACCTGGCCGGCGATGCCGGGCGTCTGCGTGATCGCGCTCCCGACCACCGTGACGATCACCGCATCGTCGAGGCTCGAGATGTCCTCGATGTCGCGCCGATCGAGCTCGTGCGCCAGTTCCCGCCGGAGCGCGTCCAGCACGCCGCGCGAGGATGGCTGCGGCACCAGGAAGCAGATGCTCTGCTCGGAGGACGCCTGCGAGATCATGCTGACGCTGGTACCGGTGCGCGCGACGGCGCCGAAGGCCCGCGCCGCGATCCCGGGGACGCCGAGCATGCCCCGCCCGGCAACGGTGACGAGACTCTGCTGCCGGATGGCGGTCACCCCCTTGAGCGTCCGCCCGCCGTTGCCGCCGGCGCCGGTCACGAGCGTGCCCGGGTGCGAGGGGTTGAACGTGTTGCGGATGCGGATCGGGATGCCGCGATCGAGGGCCGGCCGGATCGTGCGGGGGTGCAGCACCTTCGCGCCGAAGTAGGCGAGCTCCGCCATCTCGAGATACGTGAGCGCATCGAGGGTCATGACACCGCGGACGACGCGCGGATCCGCCGTCATCACGCCGTCGACGTCGGTGAAAATCCACACCTCGCTGGCGTCGATGGCGGCGCCGACGATCGCGCCGGAGTAGTCGCTGCCCCCACGGCCGAGCGTCGTGACGACCCCCTCGGCCGTCGCGCCGATGAAGCCGGTGATCACCGGGACGAGGCCGCCTGTCAGCAGCGGACGCAGCGCGGTCTCCGTCAGCCGCCGCGTTTCGTCCATCAGCGGCACCGCCGCCTGGAACGTCTCGTCCGTCCGCACGATCGACGCGGCGTCCACCGGGGTCGCCGTGGCACCGCGTGCGCGGAGCGCGGCGGCCACGAGGTGCATGCTCATCCGCTCGCCGAGCGAGCCGACCGCGTCGAGCGCGCGCGGCGAGGCTTCACCGAGGACGGCCAGCGCATCGCACAGCAGGCGCAGCTCGCCCAGCCGGCTGTCGATCGGATCCAGCACGTCGGCGCGGGCGCTGCCGTGCAGTCCGAGCTCGTCGGCGGCCTGCTCGTGCTTCTCGCGCAGTTCGCTCTCGATGCGCAGCACGTCGGCGCGCCGCCCCTGCACGGCCGCCTGCGCGGCCGCGAAGAGCCGATCCGTGACGCCGCTCATGGCGGACGTCACGATCGCGACCTCATGTCCTTCGCGACGCAGGCCGGCCACGATGTCCGCCGCCTGCAGCATCGCCGCCGCGCTGCCGACCGACGTCCCGCCGAACTTCAAGACCAGCCGCATGTGCACCCCTGCATGTCGTGTCCTCTTCTGTCGCGCTGTTGCTATATCGGCTCGACGGCCGCGGAACCTGCGGCTGCGCCGAAGCGACCGAGCCTGAACGGCGTCAGGTCCACCGGCGGCGGCGAGCCCGCCAGTTCCGCCGCGACGGCTTCGCCGATGGCCGGCGCGAACTTAAATCCGTGGCCGGAGCAGGCACTCGCCACATACACGGTCCGGGCCGCATCGAACCAGTCCAGCACGAAGTCGCCGTCCGGCGTGTTGGTGTAGAGACAGACCGTCGAGTCGGCCGGTCCGTCGCCGAGACCGCGGACCCAGCGGACCGCGAGCTGATGAAAGCCCGCGCGTTCGTCCGGACTCACGTTCCGGTCGACGGCATCGGCGCGCGCGGGCGAGCCATGATGATGCTCGGCGAGCTTCAACCCGTCCCCCTGATCGGGCAGCCCGTACAGTACGCGTCCGTCCGGCGCCTCGATCAGGAACACCGGAAAGCGATCCGGTGCGAACCGATCGTCGCCGGCGGGCGGATACCAGTGCTGGACGACCCGCTCGACCGCGAGCGGCAGCTGCGGGAGCAGCCCGGGCAGCCACGGCCCGGCGGCGAGGACGAGCGCCCGTGCCCGGACGGCACGCGCGGCGGTCTCCACCCGCAGCCCCGACGAGCCGTCCGCCCGCCAGCCGGTGACGGGCTCGCGCACGAACAGCTGCGCGCCCAGCGCTCGCGCGGCGGCCGCCATCGTCGCGACGCCGCGCTCGGGCGCCAGCACGCCGGCGCGCGGCTCGAACACTCCCTCCATCGAGTCCTCTGGCGCCAGGGCAGGGACGCGCCGACGTATCGCGGTCGCGCTCCAGCGCTCCACGGTCAGCCCGTGCTCGCGTGCGCTCCGGAGCGTGCCCGCCACGACGGCGCTGTCCGGCGCACCGATCATGAGGCCGCCCGTTGCCTGGAAGAGCCGTGTGCGCGCTGCGCCCTCCAGGTCCGCCCAGAGGCGGTACGCGAGCCGCACGAGCGGCACGTACTGCGGATGCTCGAAGTACGCCTCGCGGATGATGCGGCTGCGGCCGTGCGACGAGCCGAGCGCGTGCGGAGGCTCGTGCGCGTCGAACCCGGCCACGCGCAGGCCGCGCGACGCCAGGCGCCACGCGGCGGCGGAGCCGGCGGCGCCGAGGCCGGCGATCACGACGTCAACGGAAAGGTCGGACGAGGAAGACACGCGAGAGCAGCAAACCGGCGGGCCCACCCCAAGGCCGGCGAACGGACCATGGTACCGGATTCCGCGCGTCCGGAGCGAGACCGCGCCCGCGGCAGCCAGGTCGGCACGCGGCTGGCGTGGCGATCCCCCCCGTCAGGGCAGGACACCGGCGTCCGGGCCCGGTGGCAGCGGCACGGGGCCAGGCGGGTCGCCCGGATAGGTCACGCGCGCGAGGAACAGTCCGGAGGCGGGTGCCGTCAGCCTGGCGGGCAATCCGTCAGCGTCTGCGAGCAGGCCGGGCACCGCGCCGGGCTCGAGCTCCCCGCGGCCGATGGCCACCAGCACACCGACGATGCGCCGCACCATCTTCCAGAGGAAGTGGGAGCCCTCGACGATGACCAGCATCGCGTCTCCGCGCGGCTCGATGCGGATCGCGTCCACCTCGACGATCGTGGACTTCTCGCCGGGATCGTCGTCGGTGAAACCCTGGAAATCGCGGCGCCCCTCGAACCCCCGGGCGCCCGCCTGCATGGCCGCCGCATCGAGCGGCTCCCGCACCCACCAGACGAACGGCTTCGCGAACGCGGTGCGCCGCCGGGCGATCTGATAGACGTACGTGCGGGAGACGGCGTCGTGCCGGGCGTGGAACCGGTGCGGGACCTTCAGGGCCTGCAGCACGTTGATGTCGGCGGGCAGCACGTCGTTCAGGCGCCGGACGAGCGTCGCCGGGGGCAGGGACGTCCGGACGTCGAGATGCGCGACCTGTCCGAGCGCGTGCACGCCGGCGTCGGTGCGGCCGGAGCCGTAGAGCTCGAACCCGCGCTCGCCGGTGATGTCCCGGACGGCGCGATCGAGCTCCCCCTGGACCGTGCGGGCGTTCTTCTGGATCTGCCACCCGCTGTACCGGGTGCCGGCGTATTCGAGGAGGAGACGGAAGCGGGGCATGCCGCGGAATCGACCGGAGAAACAGGCTTGACAATACCGCGAGCCTTCGACAATAGTCGAGGGGCGCGGCGATTTCACGACTTGATGGGCCGCGCGTAGCCGGCGACCGGACAGCCGGATACTCCATCTAAGTCTCGCGTTGCGGAGGGGCTCGCGACATCAAGTCGACGAGCCTTTTTTGTTGTACCGTCAGGCCAAGAGGGTGAGCATCCAGATGAGCGAGCAGACCTACACGTTCACGTCGGAGTCGGTGTCGGAAGGTCATCCGGACAAGGTCTGCGATTTCATCGCGGACTCGATTCTCGATGCGTGCCTCGAACAGGATCCGCAGAGCCACGTGGCGTGTGAAGTCCTCTGCAAGGACAATCAGGTCGTGCTCGCCGGCGAGATCACCACGAACGCGACGATCGACTACGACGCCGTCGCCCGCGCCGCGATCCGCGAGATCGGCTACACCGATCCCGCCGAGCTCTTCAACGCCGACGGCGTGACGATCACCAGGCTCATCACCCAGCAGTCCGGCGAGATCAATGCCGGCGTCAGGAAGGCGACCGACGACCAGCAGGAGCAGGGCGCCGGGGACCAGGGCATCATGTTCGGCTACGCCACGGCGGAGAGCGCCGAGCTGATGCCGCTGCCGATCCTGCTCGCGCACCGCCTGACGAAGGGGCTCGCCGTGGATCGCCGGAGCGGCCCGTACCCGTGGCTGCGCCCCGACTCGAAGTCGCAGGTCTCGATCGTCTACCGCGGCAACACGCCGGAGCGCGTCTCGAGCGTGCTCGTCTCGACGCAGCATGCGAAGGACGTCAGCCAGGCCGACATCCGCGACTACGTGATCAGCGTGCTCGCACCGCGCGAGCTGGGCGAATGGTTCCGGCAGGACATCGAGTTCATCGTGAACCCCAGCGGCAGCTTCGCGCACGGCGGGCCGTCGGCCGACTGCGGTGTCACCGGCCGCAAGATCATCGTCGACACCTACGGCGGCGCGGGCCGTCACGGCGGC
Organism: uncultured Bifidobacteriaceae bacterium; assembly: GCA_964446605.1. Classification (GTDB taxonomy): domain Bacteria; phylum Acidobacteriota; class Vicinamibacteria; order Vicinamibacterales; family JAENWD01; genus JAENWD01. The sequence goes on from CAYUPN010000007.1 coordinate 13,057, forward strand.
GGCGCCTTCAGCGGCAAGGACCCCTCGAAGGTCGATCGCAGCGGCGCGTACTACTGCCGCTACGTCGCGCGCCGGATCGTCGAGGCCAAGCTCGCCGAGCGCGCCGAGGTCCAGGTGTCGTACGCCATCGGACGCGCAAAGCCGATGTCTATCAAGGTCGACACTTTCGGTACGGGGGACCCGATCCGCGCCGAGCGGTTCGTCGACGAGACGTTCGACTTCCGGCCGGCCGCGATCATCCGCGAGCTGGATCTCCTCCGGCCGATCTACCGCCTGACCACCAACTACGGCCACTTCGGCAAGGCAGGGCTGCCCTGGGAGAAGCCGGTGGCCGTCACGGTGTGACGCGGCGATCCGCCCGCTGCGTGTCCGGAAGGGCGCGGCCGACGGCCGCGCCCTTTTTTTGTCTGCACTGCATTCATGACTGGTGCGGCCATGCCGATTACCAGTCCGCGTGCGGTACCCGTGCGCCGCGGAGTGAAGAATGGGGCAGGAGCATGTCGAAGTCGTGGATTGAGCTGGGGCTGTCGCGTCCCGACCCGCGCGAAGCGGAGCCGGAGGCGGTGCCTCCCGCAGCGCCGGCCGTGACTCCGGATGCGCTGCCGCTCATCCTGGACCTGCTGACGGTGATCGGCGACATGGTGCCCGAGTGCGCCGGACTGGACACCGACCAGTTCCGCCGCGAGCTCTCGCGCTATGCGAGCCGGCTGACGGCGGCTCCCGACGCCATTACACCCGCGCTGGCGGGAGAGTGCGTCCATTACTGCACGACGTTCCTCGATCAGGCACGGGACCGGCTCGCCGAGCGCGAAGCCGAGCTGTCCGAGCTGATCGCGCTGCTCTCCGAGATGGTCGGCATGCTCGGCGGCGGCTCCGCCTTCAGCGAGCAGCTCGATCGCACCACGGAGCGGCTGCACCGCATCGTCGACATCAACGACATCCGCATCCTGAAGCGCCGGCTCGCCGTCGAGATCGAGACGCTGCGGCGTCTCGCGGCCGAGAAGCGCGCGCAGGACGAGGCGCACCGCCGGTTCTTCTCGACCGAAATCGAGCGCCTGCAGGTGCGCCTGGCGCAGTCGATGGAGGAGGCCTCGCTCGACGCGCTCACGCGCGTCGCCAACCGCGGCCGCTTCGAGCGCACGCTGCAGCAGTGGGTGCGGGCGCACCGCGCCAGCGGCCACCCGTTCGTCGTCGCGCTCGTCGACGTCGACAACTTCAAGGTGATCAACGACACGTACGGGCACCAGGAAGGGGACCGCGTCCTGGTGGAGATCGCGCGCACGCTGCAGCGCGCGTTCCGGCCCACGGACCTCATCGCGCGCTATGGCGGGGACGAGTTCGTGCTGATGCTGTCGCACACGACGGCGTCGCAGGCGCAGGACCGTCTGCGCCAGATCATGGCGCAGATCACGCAGCTCGGCGTCGGCCACGCGCCCGTCCGCCCGGACCTGCTCTCACTGAGCATCGGCGTGACGGAGTGGGCGGTGGAGGATGAAGCCGGGGACCTGATCGAACGCGCGGACGCGGCGATGTACGAGGCGAAGAGGCGGGGCAAGAACCGGCTGGAGATCCGCCGGCGCCCGTCGCGCAGCCGCCTCTTTCACAACGGACGCCCGGTCGTCGCGGTGCCCTCGGACGAGAACGCCGACGACGAGCCGGCCGCGCCACGCCGCGCCGCAAGCTGATAGGATCCCGCCTGCGCCACGCGCCGGTTCGCGCGTTGCCGCTCTCCGGGAGTCCAGCCGTGCCCACTTCCGACGACGTCATGGCGCTGGCCGAGGCGTGCGCAGCGCAGGTGACCCTGCCGCGCCGCCGCCGCCGGTATCCGAGCTTCTCCGAGATCGAAGAACAGTGCGCCGCCGAGTACGAGGAGCTGCTCGAGCTGCTCCACGAAGACGAGGTGTTCGCGGCGGCCGATGTGGAGCGGCAGGAAGAGCTCGTCCGCACCATTCAGGTGGCCCTGCCCGAGCACCTGCAGCCGCTCGTCGACGAGCTCGTCGACAACCAGGCGGCGCAGGTCTGGCTGCAGCAGGAGGGCGCCTTCCATCTGGGCGTGGCCATCGGCCAGCTGCTCGCGAAACTGCCGCAGGAGGCGGAGCCGGCCGACGAGGACGACGAGTTCAGCGGCGAATAGCGGGTCCGCTCATCGCCATTTGAGGCGACGGGCTTCGCGCCGCTGGTGCTTGTCGGGGCGCCCGGCGGCCGCCTGGGCCGCGCGGTGAATCCGCTCGGCTCGCCGGGCGGCGAGTTCTTCGTCGGACGGCTTCGGAGTGCGGTCCTCGTAGAGCTCCCGCGCCTCCGCCTTCGGCAGCGATCGATCAGCGAGCCCGCGGACGACGACCGTCTGGCGGCTGAAGGTCCGGGAGATGACGAGTTCGTCGCCGGGTCTGATGGCGCGGTGTGGCCTGGCGGTCTGGCCGTTGACCTCGACGCGACCCGCCTTGCAGGCCCGCTGCGCTTCGGAGCGCGTCCTGAACAGACACGACACGTCGAGCCAGACGTCCAGGCGAACGCTCGCGAGTGGCTCGCGGTCCGCGTCCATCGGCCTCAGATGAAGATCGTGACGCTGCCCTTCGCCTTGAGCTGATCGACGAGCGCGCGCCCCTTGTCGCGCCGCTGCTCGTTCTCGAGATACGCCTGAATCTGCGGCGCCGCCTCCACGAAGGGCACGGTGCGGGGCGGCCGCTTCTCGAGCGCCTTGATCACGTGGAAGCCGAACTCGGTTTCCACGAGGTCGCTGATCTGGCCGGCCTCGAGTGCGAACGCGGCCTGATCGAAGGCGGGCACCATCTGCCCGCGCGGGAAGAAGCCCAGATCGCCGCCCTGCTGCGCGCTCGCGTCCTGCGAGTAGCGCCGCGCGAGCTGCGCGAAATCCTGTCCGGCCCGCGCCGCCCGCAGCGCCTCCTGGGCGCGCGCCCGGGCCTTCGTGCGCGTCGCGTCGTCGGCATTCGGCGGCACGGCGACGAGGATGTGGCTGGCCCGCATCGACTCGGGCTGCTGGAAGCGATCGGGGTTCTTCTCGTAGAACGCGCTGATGTCCGCCGGCTTCACCTCGATCTGGCTCGCCACCTCCTGCTCCAGCAGCTGGTCGACCAGCAGGTCGGTCCGCGCGTCGTCGCGCAGCTTCTCGACGGTCATCTGCTGCGCCTTCAGCGCGCGCTCGAACGCGGCGTTCGACTGGAACTGGCCGCGGAGCGTCTGGATGCGCTCCTCGATGGCGGCGTCGGGCACGGTCAGCTGCCGCCGGACCGCCTCCTGCCGCAGGAGCCGGTACGCGACGAGGTCGTCGAGCAGGTCGCGGAGGACCTGGTCGCGCTGCTCGGCCGGGAGCGGCTGGCCGGCCCTGGCTTCGAGCGCCTGAATCGCGTTCTCGAACTCGGCGCGCCCGATGACATCGCCGTTCACGTCCGCGATGGGGTCGGGCAGTTCGGCCGGAACCGGCTTCGGCGGCGGCGGTGTGGCGGGCGCCGAAGCCGTGGCCGCATCGGTCGACGCGGGCGGCGTCGACGGCTTCTGACAGGCAGCCGTCGAGGCCACCACGAGGAGCAGGCAGAGATAACGTGTCACCGGATTGCGGTCCTGTGGAGAGAGCAGCGCTCGAGGCCTACTCGTCGTCGTCCGACGACTCGGGCTTCTGGCTGGTCGCGAAGTCGTCGAACTCGATATCGATCGAATCGTCCTCGTCGTCGTCGAACGCGCTGTAGATGCGCCCGTCGGTCTTCGTCCGGATCGGACCGCGCGGACCGCGCGCCTCCTGACTCCGGTACGCGCCCTTGCGCTTGCCCCGGGGCGGCGCGTCGGGACCGAAGTTGCGCTCGCGCGCCGGCGCCGACGCGGCGCCGCCGGACTGGAAGCCGGGTTCGCGCGGGCCGCCCGGGCCCCCGAACGAGCGGGGCGGGCCACCGGGCGAGTACGGACGCGGAGCGCCGCCCGGCCCGCCGTACGAGCGCGGACCGGCGCCCGCCGGACGCGCCTCGCGCGGCTGCGCCTCCTTCACCGCCAGCGGGCGACCGCGGAAGAGCTGGTTGTTGAGCCGGTTGATCGCTTCCTGCGCGTGCGCATCGTCTCCGAATTCGACGAACGCGAAGCCGCGCGGGCGACCCGTCTCGCGGTCCACGGGCAGGTAGCAGTAGGTGACCGGGCCGATGCTGCCGAAGTGCTCCCGAAGCTCGGCTTCGGTTGCGTCATACGACAGGTTACCCACGAACAAACGAACTGGCATGATCTGGTCTTCGACGTCTCCGTCGCCTGATGGTAACACCGATTCGCGTCAAAAGGGGCCCCCCGGGGGGCCGGCTCCCGGTGCGAACTGCGTGAAGCCAACCCGCCCGGCGCACATGCGCGTGAGGGCATTCGACCGCATGACGCGTCGACATGTCGCCGCACTCCGCGTGACCAGCCGCTCCTGCTGAAGGCGCCGTCGCGCGGCTATCCGGTCGCCTGGCGTTCGAAGGGGAGCACGTTCGCGCGTTCGAGAACGGCCGCGATGTCGGAGCGATCCTCGACGACCGGAACCGACGACCAGGCCGCGACAAAGGCTTCGACGACTTCCGCGTCGAACTGCGAGCCTGCGTAGCGCCAGAGCTCCGAGATGGCGTGCGTGGGGGTTTGCGCGGGCCGGTAGGCCCGGGCGGTGGTCATCGCGTCGAACGCGTCCGCGACGTGGACGATGCGGGCGAGCAGGGGCGTGGCATGTCCCAGCAGGCCGTGCGGATAACCGCGGCCGTCCGGGCGCTCATGGTGGAGCTCCACGATCGGAATGTGCGGCGTCAGGAACGAGATCTGGCGCAGGATGTGCGCCCCCAGCGTCGGATGGGTCTTGATGATCTCGAACTCTTCCTGCGTCAGCGGGCCGTTCTTCTGCAGCACGCGATCGGCGACGCCGATCTTGCCGATGTCGTGCAGCAGGGCGCCGAGCCGGAGGACTTCGAGCTGTCCCTGGTCCAGGTTGAGCTGGCGGCCGATCATGACCGAGAGCGCGCTGACCCGCTCCGAGTGGCCGGCGGTGTACGTGTCGCGGGCATCGAGCGCGGCGGCGAGTGCCTTGATCGCGCCGACGTAGGCGAGCTCCGTCTGCGCTTCGGCGGCCTGCAGCGACGTGACCAGATGATTGAAGGTATCGGTGAACGCATCCAGCTCACGGCTGCTGCCCGTGCGGGGGATCTTCTTCGAGAAGTCTCTGGCTTCCGCCATCTGCCGCATCTGCTGCGACAGCTGGTCGATGGGGTCGGACAGCGCCCGTGCGAGCCAGAAGCTCGCGAGGCCGCCGAGCAGCATGGCGCCGATCGCCACGATGCCGAGGATCTCCACCGTGTTCCGTGTCGCCCGATGTGCACCGACTGACTCAACCGCATACACGCCCATCGGCCGTCCGGAGCTCAATTGGCGAATGGCGAAAGGCTCGTCGGCGAGGTGGACCATTCCTTGCTTCGGCAGCGTCGCCCCGAGCCGCAGCATCGCGCTCCGGATGCTGCCGGGCAGCGTCGACGCGACGACGTCGCCGTTGACCATCACGGCGACCGGTACCCGCAGCAGGGTGGCGAGCTCCGTGGCGTACCCGTCGTCGACGGCATCGGCCATGTAGATGTGGCCGAGCGCCGGGTTCGTCTCGGCAACGGGAAGGCCGGAGACCAGGAACAGGGCGGAGGGCCGTCTCACCAGGCCGTCGAGGCCGGGCAGCTCATCGGGCGCGCCCGAGGCGAGCACGTAGGAATCCGGCAGCCACGCCGCGCGGCGCGCCCCGGCGCTGGCGACGATGAGGCCGTCGGGGGCGGCGGCGACGAGAGCGTCCACGGCCAGCCGGCTCGCGAGGCGGTCCAGTTCGCGCTGGAGCGCGGCGCGGTCTGCGCCGTCGGCGGACGTGAAGCCGGCGACGGCAGCGGTGAGGCCCGGGTGTTCCGCGAGGGCGTTAAGCTTGATCAGCGACTCTTCCTGCCGATGTCGCTCGAGCTCGGCGAATATCCTCTCCGACGCGTCGAGGGTGTCGACGGCCGCTCCCTCGACCCGCCGGCTGGCATCCATCGACAGCACGACGAACACCACGACCAGCACCAGCGCGATGGCGGCTGATGTCGCGACGAGCGTGCGGACAACGAGACGCGGCGGGTTCGACGGACCGAACGGCAGTTTCACGACCATGTCACGGACGTCAACCGGATGTGCGGCAGACTGGCGACGTGTCCTTCTTATCGGGTCGAGCGTCCATCTGCTGGATGCAAGATCGGCAGCGCCGGGCAAGGGATATCACGGTGTGCACTTCCGGGCAAGCGGGGACCCCGCGCGATCCTGCTGCCGCCAGAAGTCCCCGCCGGATCAGAATGTTCGCGGAGCCCGCAACCGTCGCCCCGACGGCCGACCGGTCCGGGGATCAGGGAAGACGGAAAGGTGAACGGCGATGAACCCCTCGTCCGGCAACGCCGCGAGCGTCAGCGATCTGTCCGTGCTGCTTCGCCTCGCGGCGGCACTCGGCCAGACCGAGCGCGCGGCTGACATCTACGAGGCGGCGCTGCGTGCCCTCGACGAGGGCCTGGGCGTCCGGCGCTCGTCGATCCTCCTCTTCGACGCCGACGGCGTCATGCGGTTCAAGGCCTGGCGTGGACTGTCCGAACCGTATCGCGCGGCGGTCGAGGGACACAGCCCCTGGGTGATGGGCGCGACGGACGCCGCGCCGATCATGGTGGCCGATCCGTCGCGCGTGCCCGGCCTGGGGGCGCTGCTGCCGGCGCTGGCGGCAGAAGGCATTGCCAGTCTCGCCTTCGTGCCGCTGATCAGCGCGGGCCGCGTGATCGGCAAGTTCATGCTCTATTTCGACACGCCGCGCACGCTGGATCCCGCCGAGCTGACGCTCGCGCAGATCATCGGCGCGCAGGTGGCGTTCGCGGTCGAGCGCACCTCCGCGCATCGGGCCGTCACGGAGAGCGAGGAGCGCCTCCGCTTCGCCCTCGAGGCGGCGACGATGGGCACCTGGGAGTGGGACCTGCGGACCGGGCGCGTCCAGTGGTCCGAGAGCCTGGAACGGTGCCATGGACTGGAGCGCGGAACGTTCGGCGGGACGTTCGCCGATTTCGCGCGCGAGATTCATCCCGACGATCGCGAACGCGTGCTCGCCGCGCTGAAGCGCGCGCTCGAGGGAGGACCGGCCTACGGCGTCGAGTATCGCGTGTGCTGTCCCGACGGCACGATGCAGTGGCTCGAGGCGCAGGGCCGCGTCCGGCGCGACGCCGCAGGCCGGCCGGTGCAGATGTCGGGCATCTGCATGAACGTCACCGCGCGCAAGCGGGCCGAGGACGCGCGGCTCGACGCGCGCGAGCATTCGCACGCCCTGGCGCGCCGTCTCGCGGCGATCGTCGAGTCCTCGGACGATGCGATCTTCAGCAAGGATCTGGACGGGCGCATCGCGTCCTGGAATCCGGCGGCCGAGCGCATGTTCGGCTACGCCGCCGGCGAGGCGATCGGCCGGTCGATCCGGCTGATCGTGCCGCCGGGTCGCTACGAGGAAGAGGACGAGGTGCTGCGCCGCATCCGCCTGGGGCAGGCGGTCGAGCATGCCGAGACCGTCCGCCGGCGGAAGGACGGGCGGTTCATCGACGTCGAGATCACCGTGTCCCCGGTGCGCGACGCGTCGGGCACGGTGACCGGCGCCTCGTCGATCGCACGGGACGTGACGGCGAAGAAGCAGAATGAACGGGAGCTGGCCGACCTCCATCGCCGTCTGACGACGCTCATCGCCGCCTCCACGTCCCTGCTGGACACCCCCAGCACCAGCAGTGTGCACGGGGCGACGATCGGCATCGCACGTGAGCTGCTGCCGGCCGACGCGTACGCGATCTGGCGGCTCGGCGACGAGCAGTGGCGCATGATCGTCTCCGACGGCGTGTCGCCCGGGTTTGCCGCGCGGACGTTTCCACCGGGTACCGAGCTCCCGGGGGCCACGCGCCACGGACGGCCGCTGGTCGTGCGGGACGTGCAGAGCGAGCCGGCGATCCGGGACCTGCGCCGCGCCTACGCGGACGAGGGCATCCGGGCGATGCTGGTCTGCCCGATGCGGTTCGGCAGCGATCGGCCGGGCATGCTGGTGTTCTACTACCGGGCGCCGCACGGCTTCACCGATGTCGAGGTCCGGACCGCGCAGGCCCTGGCGAATCTCGCCTCCTCGGCCAGCACGACCGCCGAGCTCCATGACGAACAGCGGCGGCAGCGGGACGCCGCGGAGCAGGCGAGCCGCCAGGCGGCGCTGCTGGCGGAGGTCGGCGCGGTGCTGGCGCGCTCGCTGGACTACCGCGCGACGCTCAACGCCGTGGCGACGCTCGCGGTCCCCGCGATTGCCGACTGGTGCGCGGTGGACATGGTCGGTCCCAACGGCGAGCCGGAGCGGCTGGCCATCGCGCACGCGGACCCGTCGAAGGTGCACCTCGCCCGCGAGCTGTCGGAGCGGTACGCGATGGGCCCGGAGCGGCCCGGGTCGGCCGCGCACGTCATCCGGACCGGCCAGCCGGTGCTCATCGAGACGATCACGCCGGCGATGCTCGACCGGATCGCCGTCGATGACGAGCACCGGCAGCTGCTGCGCGACATGGACCTGACGTCGTACATCTGCGTGCCGCTGGTGTCGCCGCGGCGCATCCTGGGGGCGATCACGTTCGTGTTCGCCGAGTCCGGCCGGCACTATCGCGCGCAGGACGTGCGCTTCGCCGAGGAAGTCGCGCTTCGCGCGTCGCTCGCGATCGAGAACGCCAACGCCTACGAGCGCGTGCAGGAGGCGAACCGGCTGAAGGACGACTTCCTCGCGACGTTGTCGCACGAGCTGCGCACGCCGCTGAACGCGATCCTCGGCTACGCCCAGATGCTGAACATGGGCCTGCTGCACGAGCATCGGCAGCGTCAGGCCTTTGCCGTCGTCCGGCGCAACGCCGAGTCGTTGAAGCAGATCATCGACGACATCCTCGACGTGTCCCGCATCATCGCGGGCAAGCTGCGCCTCAACGTGCAGCCGGTCGAGCTGGACGCGATCCTGACGGACGCCGCCGCCACGCTACAGCCGGCCGCGGACGCCAAGGGCGTGCAGCTGGAGACCGTCCTCGAGCCGGGCGTGCCGCCGGTGTCGGGCGACGTCGATCGGCTGCAGCAGGTCGTGTGGAACCTGCTGTCCAACGCGGTGAAGTTCACGTCCGGGGGCGGCCGTGTCGAGCTGCGTCTCTCGCGCGGCGAGCACGACGCGATCATCACCGTCACCGACAGCGGCCGCGGGATTCATCCGGCGTTCGTGCCGCACCTGTTCGAGCGATTCCGCCAGGCGGACAGCCGGTTCTCGCGCGAGCACGGCGGCCTGGGGCTCGGGCTCTCGATCGTCCGCGAGCTCGTCCAGCTGCACGGGGGCACCGTCTCGGCGTTCAGCGAGGGACCGGGCCTGGGCGCGGTCTTCCGCGTCGAGCTGCCGGTGCTCGTGCCCGGCCGGGCGCGCGCGCCCGTGACCGAGCCACCGCCGCCCGCCGTTGCCGCGCCGCGCGAGCCGCGCCCGGATGACGGAACACTCGAGGGCGTGCGCGTGCTGGCCGTGGACGACGAGGAGGACGCGCTGGAGCTGCTGCGGGACATGCTGGAAGCCGCCGGTGCGCGCGTCGCGACGGCGGCCAGCGGCGGCCTCGCGCTGGACGCGCTCGCGAGCGGGGAGTTCGATTTGCTGATCTGCGATCTCGGGATGCCACGGATGGACGGCCTGGGCCTCATCCGGGCGATCCGCCAGACGATGCCGACACCGATCAATCGCATTCCCGCGATTGCGCTGACCGCTTATGCGCGCTCGGAGGATCGGATCACCGCGCTGGTCGGCGGGTTCCAGGTCCACATCCCGAAGCCCGTGGACCCTGCGGAGCTGCTGACGGCGGCGGCGTCGTTGACACGCGACGGCCAGACGCCGGAGCACGGCTGATCCCTGCCGTTCACGGCAGAGCGGCGCCGGGCGGCGCGAGATCGTAGAGCGCCCAGCCGGATTCGCCCAGCGGCTCCCAGCCCGTCGCGACCAGGCCTTCGGGGTGGTCGGTGACGAGAGCCCGCACGCCGGTGCGGGTGAACTGCACGAGCGCGCGCTCCTGCGGCCATCCTTCCCAGAACAGATCCACGTGCGGTCGGAAGGCGTCGCGGCGACGTGCCTCGGCCGGCGACAGCGCCCATGCAGTGGTCTCGCCCTCCGGATCGAACTGCCGGATCTCGGCAACGATGCGGACGCCCGCCAGCCGCGCCCAGTAGAATCGGTAGCCTGTTCCGATGTAGCCGACGAGGTCGCCCGGGCCGATGCCGTGCCTCCGGAGCTGTCGCGCGAGCTCCAGCGAGGGGTTCGTCGGGAACGGCGCGCCGGTCGCGAGCCGTCGGGCGATGCCGCCCGCGCTGCGGGCCGTCGAGACGGAGGCGGGCAGCAACGGAAGCCAGAGCGAGGCCGCGAGCAGGAGCACCAGGCGCCGGCGCCAGGCTTCGTGCGAGCCGTTCGCCGCGATCAGGCCCGCGAGGGCGAGCACGGTGAGGGAGCCGGCCACGTATCGCGGCTCGAGATAGATCGGCAGATAGCTCACCACCGCCGTGAGCGGCGGCAGCCAGAGGAACCACAGGCGCCGGAGTGACGGCACGAAGCGCCGCAGACCGGCGGCAGGCGCGGCCAGCAGCAGCAGCGCGAGCGTGATGACGTAGGGCGGCTGGACGAGAATCCCGCCGAGGCGCCGCAGGCCCTTCATGACGACTCGGGGGCCGGCCGGCAAAAGGCGGGGGCATGCGCCCTCGTACCAATAGGCGGGATCGCGCCAGGGTGGATAGACGCCGCTCACCGGGTCGGCGAACTCGAACAGTGCGGGGGAGTGCAGGAGCCGGCGGGTCGGGTGACGCGGTGTGCCGCTGCCGGGCGGCTCGCCCTGCCAATGGACCGGGATGGCGATGCCGCCTGGAAACCTCGCCATGTTCCACGTCCCGGCGGCTCCCGTTGTCAGGACGCCCCGGCCGATGTCGAGCGCGAGCACCCAGGGCGCAGCCACCATGGCGCACACCAGCACAATCCGGGCTGCGCTCCGCCAGATCCTGGACGGCTCGCGCGCCGGCAGCACCGCAGCGGCCACGAAGACGGGTGCCGGAGCGACCAAGGCCGCCTTCGTCAGATAGCCGAGTCCCAGCAGCGCGCCGAACCCTGCGCCCGGGGACGCCGCCGCCGGCTCGAGCCGCTGCCGGAGCAGCCGGGCCGCGAGCAGGTAGACGAAGACCGTCAACAGGAGATCGGGAGAGACGAGCGCGACGGGCGCCAGCGTCAGGGATGCCCACGTGAACAACGCGTAGCCGGCGAGGACGAGAGCGGCACGGGGCAGCGCCGGCACACCGGCCGCGGAGGCCGATCGCTCGTGATGGGCGCAGGCGGCGTGGAGCAGCGCGCGGAACGCGCCGAGGGCGGCGATGAACACCGCCAGGTTGACCAGCTTGACGAGAGGCGCTTCCGAGGCCGGCGTCGCGACGAGCGGCACGGGCGCCAGGAGCCACGAGTACAGCGGACTCCAGACCGGGTTGACGGCGTCGCGCCAGTCACCCGTCGCCCACGCCTCCGCGATCTCGATGTAGCTCAGGCCATCGGAATGGATGTCGAAGCGCCGGATCCAGAGCTGGCCGGCCGCCAGCGCGATCGCGGCGATCCAGCAGGCGAGCTCCAGCGTGCGCCACCGGGAGGATTGCCTCGGCTGTGCCGCCAGCCGGCGCCGCGCGGTGCGGCCGGGCCACACGATCTCCGTGCTGCGGGGCGGACGGGCGTGACGGGACGCCGAGGAGGTACCGCGCATGAGCGACCCGGGGGAGCGAGGGCCGGCGAGCAGGACCGTACACACGATTGCGACGCACGCGCATCTATCGATCGGTAGGCGGAGACGAAATGATGCCGATCCGGCAGGCCGGCGGGCCGCACCTGTCCCGCGCGAACGATCAACGTTCGGTCGCGATGCGCTTACCGGACCCGGGGACGGCGCCTGATGATTGGGGAGAGGAAGGTGGTGCCGAGGGGCAGAATCGAACTGCCGACACTACGATTTTCAGTCGTATGCTCTACCAACTGAGCTACCTCGGCACGGGGTGAGGCACGACTGGCGAACCTCCACTATACCACGCACGCCCACCGCTCACGACCACGCCAATCACCAGTCCCAGCAGGCTTCCGGCGAGGACGTCGAGCGGATAGTGCACGCCGATGTGCACGCGCGAAATGGCGATGAGGGCGGCGAGGGCGAAGGCCGCCGCGCGGACGGCGCGGCGTCGCAACGCGTACGCCAGCACGGTCGCCGCCGCGAACGAACTGGTCGCATGGCCGGATGGGAACGATGCCGTGTGGGGGGGACGCCCGATCACGCGCGCGGCCGACACCGCCGACGGGCGTGCCCGCCCGAACGTCGGCTTCAAGCCGTGGTCGACGACGAGCTGCGCCAGCAGCACCGCGATCACGATCTGCCAGGCCGCCGGCCGCAGCCGCGGCGCGTACAGCGCCATCTGCAACGCGATCAGCAGCCAGATCGACGCCAGCGCGCCGACCGCGGACAGGAGCCACATCGGCCCGTCCAGCCACACCGGAGCGACGGCGATCCACCACTCGCGCAACGCGGCGTCCTGAACCAGGAGCGGATCAAGCATGCCGCCGTCCGGCTCCCCGAATCCGTGACCCGCCGACCGGCCCGCCGCCGGGAGCCCGCATCTGCATCGCCCTCTTATACCCCGGGACCGGCGCCATCGTGCCGTGTGACCGCACCAGGTTCTGCCGGACCGGTCCCTTCAGATAAGATGGGGCCCGCGGCAGCCGTCGAACCCATCGTCCATGAGCGCTCACCCCGTGAGGAGGACGGAAGATGTCTCCTGCTCCACGTGCCGTCGAGCTCGCGCCCGCATTCGCGGGCCGATTCCTGCAGCCGTCCGATCTCGACTATGACGAGGCGCGCCGGGTCCACAACGGCCTGATCGACAAGAGGCCCGCGCTCATCGCGCAGTGCCGTGGCATCGCCGATATCGCCGATGCGGTCCGCCTCGGCCGCACGCTGGGCCTCCCCATCGCCGTCAGGGGAGGCGGCCACAACCCCGGCGGCCGCGCCACGATCGACGGCGGGCTCGTCATCGACCTGTCGCTCATGCGTGCCGTGCTGGTGGATCCCGTCCGCCGGATCGCGTTCGTGCAGGGCGGCGCACGCTGGGCCGACGTCAATCGCGAGACCCAGGCGTACGGCCTCGCGGTGACCGGCGGGGCCGTGAGCACCACGGGCGTCGGCGGCCTCACGCTCGGCGGCGGCCTGGGATGGCTGATGGCCAGATGCGGCATGGCCATCGACAACGTCCGCGCGGTGGACCTGGTCCTGGCCGACGGCAGCCTCGTGCGCGCGAGCGCGACCGAGAACCCCGATCTGTTCTGGGCCGTGCGGGGCGGCGGCGGCAACTTCGGCGTCGCGGCCTCCTTCGAGTTCGGTCTGCACGCGATCGGCCCGACGGTGACGGGCGGGATCGTGGCGTGGCCAATCGCCCGCGCGCGCGACGTCCTGCGGCTCTATCGCGATCTCACCGCCGACGCCTCGGACGACCTGATGACCTTTGCGGCGATGCTGACGGCACCCGACGGCGAGACGAAGCTGATCGCGCTCGCGCTCGGGCACTTCGGCGCGGCCGGCGAGGCCGACGCCGTGCTGGCGCCCGTCAGGGCGTTCGGGACGCCGGCGCTCGACACGGTCGGCCCGATCTCCTACGTCGCCCTGAACGGCCTGCTGGACGCGGCCTTTCCGAAGGGCGCGCGCAACTACTGGAAGTCGCACTTCCTCGCCACGCTGTCGGACGAGGCGCTCGACGTGATGATCGAGCAGTTTGCCGCGTGCCCGACGCCGATGGCGCAGGTGATGCTCGAGCACTTCCATGGCGCGGCGACCCGCGTGCCGGTCGACGCGACCGCCTACGCCCTGCGCACGGCGGGGCACAACGCCGTGATCGTCACCGAGTGGCTCGATCCCGGCCAGGACGCCGCCTGCATCGAGTGGACACGGCAGACGTACGACCGTCTGCAGCCGTTCGTCAGCGCGCAGCGCTATCTCAACTATCTCGACAGAGACGACGGGGGAGCGGTGGGGGCGGCGTATGGCCCGAACCTGCCGAGGCTGCGGGAGTTGAAGGCGCGCTACGACCCCGACAACGTCTTCCGGAACACCGTCAACATCCAGCCGGCCTGAACGGGTCGGCGGATTGGTGCCCCGGGCTTCAGACGTTCCGGCGTGGGGACGGGAGTCTGCGCGAGGAACGGAGGAGGGGGCCATCCGGCTGCGACTCGGATGACCCCCGGCGAAGAAGCTGCGACAGCCTAGACCGCCGCAACCTCAGCCTCCCGCAGGAGGCCGAGCTCTTTCCGGACCTTCTCCTCGATGGCGCTCGCCACCTCCGGATGGTCCCTGAGGAACCCCTTGGCGTTCTCGCGGCCCTGACCGAGCCGCTCGCCGCTGTACGAGAACCAGGCGCCGCTCTTCTCGACAATCCGCTGCTCGACGGCCAGGTCGAGCAGATCCCCTTCGCGGGAGATCCCCTCGCCATACATCACGTCGAACTCGGCCTCGCGGAACGGGGGAGCCAGCTTGTTCTTGACCACCTTCACGCGCGTGCGGCCGCCGACCACGGAATCGCCGTCCTTGATGCTGGCGATCCGGCGGATGTCGATCCGCACCGACGCGTAGAACTTCAGCGCCCGCCCGCCGGTCGTCGTCTCGGGGTTGCCGAACATCACGCCGATCTTCTCGCGCAGCTGGTTGATGAAGATCAGGCACGTCTTCGACTTCGAGACCGCGCCGGTGAGCTTGCGCAGCGCCTGCGACATCAGGCGCGCCTGCAGGCCGACCTGCGCGTCGCCCATCTCGCCTTCGATCTCCGCGCGCGGCACCAGGGCCGCCACCGAGTCGATGATGAGCACGTCCACGCCGTTGGAGCGGATGAGCACCTCGGCGATTTCGAGCGCCTGCTCGCCGTTGTCCGGCTGCGACACCAGCAGGCTCTCGAGATCGACGCCCAGCTTCTGCGCATACGCCGCGTCGAGCGCGTGCTCGGCGTCGATGAACGCCGCCATGCCCCCCTGCTTCTGCGCCTGCGCGATCACCTGCAGCGCCAGCGTCGTCTTGCCCGACGACTCCGGCCCGTAGATCTCGACGACGCGGCCGCGCGGCATGCCGCCGATGCCGAGCGCGTAGTCGATGCTGATCGCGCCGGTCGAGATCGCCTCGATGGGGGCGACACCGCCCTTCTGTCCGAGGCGCATGATCGACCCCTTGCCGAACTGCTTCTCGATCTGGCCGACCGCCAGGTCGAGGGCCTTGAGTCGTTCTTTGATATCGTCGCGTTCAGGCGGCATGGGGCTCCTCAGATTGTAGAAGATGGACCGGCCGGCAGGGCCAGCGATTTCGGCTCATTCTAGGAGCGTGCCGGGAGAAAGTCAAGCGAAAGTGCGGCGGGTTCACGTGGTTAAACAACTGAAAAAACACGAGATACGTAAAGGCGAATTTTCCGGGGTTCGGCCGGGTGACGCCGCCGCTGCACTGCCCGCGGCTGCCCGGATTGGCAGAATCTGCACACCGGTCGTCCGGCTCGGATGCCCAGTCCGATAGGGCACGCTCTCGCCGGGCTCACGGTGGGCCTGCTTGCGACGGCGGCGCATCGCCGCACACAGCCATCACGCGAATCACACGCCCGCGCAGGCGGATCGACGCCGGCGATCATCCCGCCCCGGAGTCGCGCGAATCGTGACGTCCTGCTGACGATCCCGATCGCCTGTGCCGCGGCCGCGGTGGCGCCGGATCTCGATCTGCTGTTCGGCACGCACAGCACGTACACGCACAGTCTCGGCGCGGTCGCGATCGTCTACGTCGCGGTGCGCCTGGTGCGCCCGCAGCCGCACGCCGTCTCCGCGCTCGCGATCGCGCTGGCGTGGGGCACGCACCTGCTGCTCGACTGGCTCGGCACCGACACGACCGAGCCGGTCGGCATCATGGCGCTCTGGCCGTTCACCACCGCGCACTACCAGTCCACACTCTTCGTGTTCGACGCGATCTCGCGGCTCTACTGGATTCCCGAGCTGTTCATCTGGGCGAACCTGAAGGCCGCCGCGAAGGAAGTGCTGATCCTGGGGCCGTTCGTGCTGGTGGCGGCGACGCTCGCGCGGCGATCGCGGGGGAGCGGTCCGGAGGCACGCCGTCTCGATCCGCCGGCCTGAAGGCCAACCCGGCTTCTGGTGTCCGTTCTAGTACTCGTACACGCCGCGGCCGGTCTTCCGTCCGAGATGACCGGCGGCCACCATCCGGCGGAGCAGGGGACACGCGCGGTATTTCGGATCGCCGAGACCGTCGTACAGCACGTCGAGGATGGCGAGGCAGACGTCGAGCCCGATGAAGTCCGCCAGTGTCAGGGGGCCCATCGGGTGGTTCATGCCGAGCTTCATCACGGTGTCGATCGCCTCCCGCGTGCCGACGCCCTCCATCAACGCGAAGAACGCCTCGTTGATCATCGGCATCAGGATGCGGTTGGCGATGAAGCCCGGGTAGTCCTGCGCGTCGACCGCCACCTTGCCGAGCGTCTCCGTCAGCGTGCGGGCCCGCTCCATCACATCGTCGTCTGTCGCCTGCCCGCGGATCAGCTCGACGAGCTTCATGAGCGGCACGGGATTCATGAAGTGCATCCCGAGCACGCGGCCGGGACGCGACGTGGCCGCCGCCAGGGTCGTGATCGAAATGGACGAGGTGTTCGAGGCCAGGACGACTCCCGGCTTGACCAGCTCGTCCAGCCGGCGGAACATCGTCCGCTTCGCGTCGACGTCCTCGACGATCGCCTCGATCACGAAGTCCGCCGCGGCGAGATCGCCGATGTCGCCCGTGGTGACGATGCGGCCGAGCGCGTGGACCCGGGCCTCGGGCGCGAGCGCGCCCTTCTGGACCAGCTTCTCCGTGGACCGCTCGATCGACTGTCGCGCGCGCGCGAGCGCCGCCGGCGCGGTGTCGTGCAGCAGCACACCGTAGCCGGCCTGCGCGAACGCCTGCGCGATGCCGGATCCCATCGTCCCCGACCCGATGACGGCAATGGTGGTGGAAGCAGGCATGGTCTAGTCGATCCGCTCGACCGCCAGGGCGACCCCGTTGCCGCCGCCGAGGCAGAGCGTCGCGATGCCGCGCCGGCCTCCGGTGCGGCGCAGGGCGTAGAGCAGTGTCGTCAGGATGCGCGCGCCGCTCGCGCCGATGGGGTGTCCGAGGGCCACCGCGCCGCCCTGCACGTTCACCCTGGCCGGGTCGAGCCCGAGCTCGCGCGACACGGCCACCGCCTGCGCCGCGAAGGCTTCGTTCAGCTCGATCAGATCGACAGCATCCAACGACCAACCGGTCTTCTGGAGCACGGCACGCACCGACTCGACGGGCGTCATCAGCACGTACTTCGGCGCACGTCCGCTCGTCGCGTAGCCCGCGATGCGGGCCAGCGGCCGCAGCCCGCGGTCGGACGCGAAGCGCTCGGAGGTCACCACGAGCGCCGCCGCGCCGTCGTTGACACCCGGCGCGTTGCCCGCCGTCACGGTGCCGGACGTCTTGAAGGCCGGCTTCAAGCGGGCGAGCGCCTCGACCGTCGTGTCGGGGCGGATCGGCTCGTCGCGATCCACCACGACCGGATCTCCCTTTTTCTGCGGGATCGTGATCGGCAGCATCTCGTCACGGAACCAGCCGTTGCCGGTGGCTTCGGCCGCCCGGCGGTGGCTCTCGGCGGCCCACGCGTCCTGCGCCTCGCGGCTGACGCCGAACTCCTCGGCGACGACCTCGCCGCTCTGGCCCATGTGGCAGGACTCGAAGGAGCACCAGAGCCCGTCGTGAATCATCAGGTCCACGAGCTGGCCGTCGCCCATCCGGAGCCCCTCGCGCACGCGGGTCAGCGCGTACGGCGTGTTGCTCATCGACTCCATCCCGCCGGCAACCGCCGCCTCGATGTCGCCGGCGCGGATCGCCTGCGCGGCGAGCATGACGGCCTTCAGGCCGGACCCGCAGACCTTGTTGACGGTCAGGGCGGCGACGCGGTCGTCGAGCCCTCCCCGCAGCGCGGCCTGGCGGGCCGGCGCCTGGCCGAGCCCCGCGGAGACGACGTTGCCGAGGATGCATTCCTCGATGTCCTGCGGGTCGACGCCGGCGCGCCGCACCGCCTCGCGCACGACCTGCGCGCCGAGTTCGGTAGCCGGCAGGGATTTCAGCGCGCCGAGGAACCGGCCCGTCGGCGCGCGGACGGCACTGAGGATGACTGGCTGTGACATGGCGGCGATCGGGTCCCGGGTACGGCCCGGGCGGGAATCAGCGTTCGCCGGCGTCGACGTCGAGCGCGCGGACGGTCCCGGCGCCGAGCAGCTGCTGGACGCGCGCGAGAATCAGCGGCGCCGAGCGTTCCACCTCGCGGCGCCACGCGACGTCGTCGGCCTGCACCCGCAGTGTGTGCCCGCGCAGTTCGACCCGCGTCGCCCGCGCCATCGGCGCGCCGACGGCCAGCCCCCAGAAGAAGCTGACTTTCCCTGGCGTCAGCGGCGCTCGCGCGAGCAGCGCCGGCAGGACGGCTGCCGGCAGGGACCCGACTCCCTTCATGGGCCGGAGTGTATCATCGCCTCGGGATGCCGCTCGTGCTCGCTTCCGCGTCGCCGCGCCGCACCCGGCTGCTGCTGGACGCCGGGATCCCGCACGTCGTGGCGCCGGCCGCGATCGACGAGTCCGTGCGGCCGGGCGAAACACCGGCGGAGCACGTCCGGCGGCTGGCGGAAGCCAAGGCGTCGGCTGCGGCCGCGCAGCACCCTGACGCGCTGGTGCTCGGCGCCGACACCATCGTCGTGCGGGACGGCACAATCCTCGGCAAGCCGGGGGATCCCGTCGAGGCGCAGTCGATGCTGCGTTCGCTGGCAGGGCGGTCGCACGAGGTGCACACCGGCGTCGCGATCGCCGGAGAAGGGCGGCTCGTTTCGGCCGTCGAGCTGGCGGAGGTCCGGTTTGCCCCGATGACCGACGTCGAGATCGACTGGTACGTCGCCACGGGCGAGCCGTACGACAAGGCCGGTGCCTATGCGGTTCAGGGGCACGCCTCGCGCTTCGTCGAGGCGGTGAACGGAGCCCCCTCGACCGTCGTCGGGCTGCCCGTCGTCACCGTCTGCCGGCTGCTGCGTCAGTTCGAAGAGGGGAGACGGCTGCTCGAGGCCGCGGGCCCCGCCGTGCCGGTGCCCTGATCGGGCGCGTGGGCGGCTGGCTGTCCCGGTTCGCCTTGCGGTGATATCCTGTTTGAGACTCTCAAGCCCATGACACACAAAGCGTTGAAGATCGGGGCCACCACGGTCGTGCTGGTGCTGGCCTTCGGCGGATTGCTCTGGTCGACACTGCAGGACGGTACCGAGTACTACAAGCACGTCGACGAAGTGATGGCGCAGCCGGATGCCTGGTACGGCAAGCGTCTGCAGCTGCATGGGTACGTCGTCCCGGCGTCCATCCTGCGGAAGCGGGACTCTCTGGACTACAAGTTCCAGGTGGAGAGCAAGGGATTCGTCGTCCCGGCCACCTACTCGGGCATCGTCCCCGACACGTTCAAGGACGAGGCCGAAGTCGTGCTCAAGGGCACGCTGACACCGGACGGCTTCCACGTGGAGCCGAACGGCGTCATGGCGAAGTGTCCGTCCAAGTACGAGCCGAAGCCCGGCTCCGCTACCGCACCTCCGGGCGTCTAAGCTCGTTCTGACCGGGCCGACCGGAGTTCGGCCCCACGCCGCGGCGGATCGCCGCGCGCCTACGACACCCATGGCTTCACTCGGCTCGTTCGTCCTGCTGGCGACCTTCGTCGTCTCGATCTACGCGGCCGCCATCTCGGTGGTCGGCGCCCGCCGCGGCTCCCGGCGCTTCGTCGAGTCGGGGGTCGGCGCGCTGTACCTGACCACGGCGCTCGCGACAGTCGCGTCGGGCGTCATCGTCCACGCGTTCGTGGTCGGCGACTACTCGATCCGCTACGTCCAGCAGTATTCGGACGCGGCGCAGCCGCTTTTCTTCAAGCTGACCTCGTACTGGGGCGGGCTCGACGGCTCGATCCTCTTCTGGGTCTTCCTGCTCTCGGTGTTCGGCACGATCGCCGTCGCCACGAACCGCGAGCGCCATCGCGAGCTCATCCCGTACGTCGTCGCGGTGATCGCGGTCGTCCAGGCGTTCTTCCTGTTCCTGATGATCGTGCACCGCAACCCGTTCGACACCTTCCTGACCGCGGTGCCGGACGACGGGCGCGGGCTCAACCCGCTGCTCCAGAACCCGTACATGGTCATCCACCCGCCGTCGCTGTACATCGGCTTCGTCGGGATGACCATTCCGTTCGCCTTCGGCATGGCCGCGCTCATCACCGGGTACCTGGACGACGCCTGGCTGCGCGCCGTCCGGCGCTGGACGATGCTGAGCTGGCTGTTCCTGTCGTTCGGCCTGACGCTCGGGATGATCTGGGCGTACGAGGAGCTGGGCTGGGGCGGCTACTGGGGATGGGACCCGGTCGAGAACGCGGGCCTCCTGCCGTGGTTCACGGCGACGGCATTCCTGCACTCGGTGATCGTGCAGGAACGGCGCGCGATGCTGCGGGTGTGGAACGTCACGCTCGTGATCGTCACGTTCTTCCTGACGATCTTCGGGACGTTCATGACCCGGTCCGGCGTGGTGCAGTCGGTCCACGCATTCGGCGAGGACCGCGACCTTGCCCTCATGTTCACCGTCTTCATGGCGGCGACGCTGATCTTCAGCTTCGGCTGGGTCATCCACCGGCTGCCGCTGCTGCGTTCGCGCAACGAGCTGGACTCCTGGCTCTCGCGCGAGGCGGCGTTCCTCGCGAACAACTGGATTCTGCTCTTCTGCGCGCTCTTCGTCCTGTTCGCGACGATGTTCCCGACGCTGAGCGAGGCGGTGACGGGAGAGCGGCTGACCGTGGGGCCGCCGTTCTTCAACAAGTGGATGGCGCCGATCGGCCTGATCCTGCTGTTCCTCACGGGCACGGCGCCGCTGCTGGCGTGGCGGAAGTCGACCGCGTCGAACCTGCGCGAGCAGTTCGCGTGGCCGGTGGCCGCCGCGCTCGTCACCGGTGGTGCGCTCGTGGCGCTCGGCGTGCGCGTGTGGTCATCCGGCATCTGCTTCGCGCTGTGCGGCTTCGTCACGGCGACGATTGTCCAGGAGTTCTACCGCGGCGCGCGGGTCCGGCAGGCAGGCACCGGCACCGATCTGCTCACGGCGGTGATCGGGCTGGTCGGCCGCAACAAGCGGCGCTACGGCGGCTACATCGTCCATCTGGGCATCGTCCTCGTGTTCTTCGGGTTTGCGGGCGACGGCTTCAAGCAGGAAGAGCAGGTGCTCCTGAAGCCGGGTCAGTCGGCGACGGTGGGCCATTTCACCGTGCGGCACGACGCGATCCGCGTCACCGACGACGGGCAGAAGCAGATGATTACCGGGCACCTGACCGTCTTCGAGGACGGCCGGGAGATCGGGCGTCTGTATCCGGCGAAGTGGTTCTTCCGCAAGCACGAGGATCAGCCGACCACCGAGGTCGCGGTCCGGCGGTCGTTTGCCGAGGACCTCTACGTGGTCATGCCGGCCTTCGATCTGAAGGACCAGTCGGCGAGCCTGCACATCGTCATCAACCCGCTCGTGAACTGGATCTGGGTCGGCTTCGGCATCATGGCGCTCGGAACCGGCATCGCGCTGCTGCCGGACACGGCGTTTGCCTTCGCGACCGCGAAGCTGCCGGCCGCCGCGGCCGCGCGGACGACGGCGATGCTGCTGATGCTGCTGTTCGCGCTCCCGGGCGTCGTGCGGGCGCAGCACAACGACACCGGCCAGCCCGTGCCCGTGGTTGCGCGCACGCCATTCGAGCGCGAGATGCAGAAGAAGCTGATCTGCATGTGCGGCGGCTGCGGCCGGCAACTGCTCTCGGAGTGTCAGTGCGGCATGGCGTTCGACATGCGCGCCGAGCTCGCCTCGCTCGTCAACGAGGGGCGCACCGAGGAGCAGATCGTCCAGTACTACGTCGCCAAGTACGGCAGCCAGGAGCCGCTCGCCGCGCCGATCGACGAAGGGTTCAACCGCCTCGCATGGGCGGTGCCGTACCTGGTCGGTCTCGGCAGCTTCGGCCTGCTCGGCGCGATCGCGGTCCGGTGGACGCGGCGCCGGGAGACGGCGCCCACGCCTGACCCGGTGCCGGGCGACACCGAGCTCGAGGCGCGCCTGGACGAGGAACTGCGCGATCTTGACTGACAGGCAGCCGGCCCCTCGGACGAGCGGATCCATTCAGGGCGCCGGGCGGCCGGACGGCAGCGGCGCTGCCACCGTGGCCCGGACGGCCGGCGTGCCGGTCGGGCCCTTCTTCCTGATCCTCTCGCTCGTCGTCGCCATCGCCTCCTTCGTGCTGCTTCGCGGACAGAGCGCGGCTGCGCTGAGCCTGGTTGCGTTCACGCTCGTCGGCGCGGGCCTGGCCGGCACGGCCGTCTACCGCATGCTGGCGCCGCTCGTCGCGGATTTCGAGATGGGCACGCCGCTCGTCGACGGACGGACACGCGCGGCGCTCGAACGCGACAAGCACCTCGTCCTCCGATCGCTGAAGGAGCTCGAATTCGACCGGGCCATGGGCAAGATTTCGGCGGAGGACTTCGAGCCCATGCGCGATCGGCTGCGGGCGCGGGCGCTGCGGCTGATCCGGCAGCTGGACGACGCCCAGTCGTATCGCGCGCAAATCGAGCGGGATCTCGACGCGCTGCTGCAATCGCCGGCCGGGCCCCGCGCGGCGCACGCGGTCTGCACGGGCTGCGGTGCGCCGGCCGATCCGGACGCGCGCTTCTGCAAGATGTGCGGCCAGGCGCTGGCATGAAGGACGTGCAGGGGCGAGGGGTCAGGGATCAGGGGCCAGTGTCCAGGGGGCAGTGTCCAGGGGGCAGGGGGCAGGGGGCCGGTTGGAGGCGCGGAGCGTGGACCGCCCTCATCGTGCTGGGGCTGCTGACGTGCTTCGCTCCCGCCGTTGTCCGGGCGCAGATGCCGGATCCGCGGATGATGCACGGCCAGGCCATTCCCGCCGGTGAGCTGCCAGCCGGCACGGTGACGGTCCGCGTGGTTCGCGAGACGCTCGCCAACAACGTCCCCGGCATCGACGTCGAGTTGCACGGCGCCGGCGACATGCGCCGTGCCACCACCGGGCTGGACGGGCGGGCGGAGTTCACCGGGCTGCCGGCCGGCGCGCGGGTGCACGTGCGCGCGGTGGTTGGCGGCGAGCCGCTGCAGTCCGTGCCGTTCGCCGTGCCTGCCCAGGGAGGCATGCGCACGATCCTCGTCGCGGGGGTGAGCACGGCGCCCGCTGCGCCGCTGGCGGGGGCGCGTGGGCTGCACTTCGGCAACAACACGCGGTTCGCGGTCGAGTTCCAGGACGACACGCTGACCGTCTTCTATCTGCTCGAGATCGTCAACGACACCGGGGCGCCTGCGCCGCTCGACTCGGCGCTCATCATCGACCTGCCGACGGGCGCCATCGGGGCGTCGCTGTTCGAAGGGGCGTCGCCGCTGGCGAATGCCCGCGGGCCGCGCATTACGGTTGCGGGTCCGATTCCTCCGGGCATCACCGAGGTGCCGATCGCCTATCGGCTCGAGAACTGGGGGGAGCGGCTGACGATCGAGCAGCTGCTGCCGCTGCCGGTCGACCAGCTGGCGCTCGCGGTGCACCGCCTCCCCGGCATGGGGCTCGAGAGCCCCCAGATCGCCAGTTCGCGCGAGGCATCGCTTCGCGGGCAGTCCTTCCTGGTGGCGAGCGGGCCGGCGCTGGCGGCCGGCACGCCGCTCACGTTCACGCTCACCGGGCTGCCGCACCGGTCGATGACCGGGCGGTATCTCGCCATCGGTCTTGCCGCCGCAATCGCGCTGGCGGGGATCTGGCTGTCCGTGTCGCCGGGTGCCGCGGCGGACCGGCCGTCGCTCGAAGCGCGCCGCGCGGCCGGCCTGCAGGCGCTTGCCGATCTCGAGTCGGCGCACCGCGCGGGCGCGGTGGAGGGGGACGCCTACGACGAGCGGCGCGCGGCGCTCGTCGCGGAGCTCGAAGCGATTTACCAGGCCCTCGACACGGCCGCGCCCGCCGCAGCCGGCGCGCGGGAGCTGCCCGTGTGACGGCGGATTTCGAGACCGTCTCCGCCGCGAACGTCAGCCGCGCTTTCGGACGGCGACGGGTGCTCGCCGACGTGTCCTTCACGTGCCGGCGCGGCGACGTGCTCGGACTGCTCGGGCCGAACGGCGCAGGGAAGTCGACCCTGCTGGCCATCCTCGCGACGCTGCTCGCGCCGTCGTCCGGCCAGGTGCAGTACGACGGCCGCACCGCGCCCGGCGACACCGCCGTCCGCGGTCGCATCGGCTGGCTCGGACACGAGCTGCAGCTCTATCCCGAGCTGACCGGCCGCGAGAACCTGCGCTTCTTCGCGAGGCTGCACGGCATCCCGGACGTCGACCAGGCCGTGGACGAGGCCCTGTCCCGTGCGCGGCTCGAGCATGCCGCCGACGACCCGGTCGGGAGCTACTCGCGCGGCATGCGACAGCGCCTGGCGCTCGAGCGCGCCGTGCTGCATGCGCCGCGACTCCTCCTCCTCGACGAGCCGTTCACCGGCCTCGACCGCCGTTCGGCCCTGGATCTGATCGAACGCCTGCGCGCGCTCGCGCGCGACGGCGCCATCGTGATGATGGCGACCCACGACATGGAGACGGCCGGGGCCGTGCTGACGCGGGCGCTGGTGCTGCGCGGAGGGCGCATCGCCGCCGATGCGGCCGGCGCCGAGTGGCGCGACACCTGCCGCCAGGCCCTCGCGCTGTCCGGCTGACGCATGTTCGCGCGCACCGTCTGGGCCGTCTTCCGCAAGGACGTCGTGATCGAGCTCCGCAGCCGCGAGACGCTCGCGACGACGCTGTTCTTCGCGCTGTCGGCCGTTCTCGTGTTCGCGTTCGCGTTCGTGCGCGACGGCCGCGCCGTGGCGGACGCCGCGGCCGGCATTCTCTGGATCGCGATCGCGTTTGCCGGCACGCTGGCGCTGGGCCGCACGTTCGAGCGGGAGCGCTACGAGGACGCGATGCGGGCGCTGCTGATGGCGCCGGCGCCGCGCGCCGCCATCTACGTCGGCAAGCTCGCGGGCATCGTCGCGCTGCTGGCCGCGGCCGAGGCGCTCCTGGTGCCGCTCGTCGCGCTGCTGTTCGACGCCGGCGTCCTGTTCGCCCGTCCGCTGCTCCTCGTGGCGGTCCTGGCGGCCGGCACCCTCGGATTCGCCGCCGTGGGAACGCTCTTCGCCGCCATGCTGGTCCGGGCGCGCAGCCGGGACGTGCTGCTGCCGGTGCTGTTGTATCCGATCACGATTCCCGTCATCATTGCAGGAGTACGGGCCACGGCCGCCCTCGCCAGTCCGGCTCCCGACGCCGCGATGGCGGTGTTCTGGCTGATGCTGCTCGTGTTCTTCGACGCCGTGTTCCTCGTGCTGGCGCTCTGGACGTTCGAGCCGCTGATGGCCGACTGACCCCCGGACGAGTTCCCCGTGCTGCAGCGTCTGTTCCCCGTCACGATCGTGCTGGCGCTCGCCGGCTTCGTGGTTGCGCCGTTCCTCATCGGCGCCGCGCCGTACGAGTCGACGATGGGGCTCGTGCAGAAGATCTTCTACTTCCACGTGCCGTCGGCGCTGATGATGTTCACCGGCGCCTTCACGGCCGGCATCGCCGGCGCGCGCTACCTGTTCACCGGCGCGCCGCGTGCCGACCGGCTGTCCGCTGCCGCGAGCGAGCTGACGGTGCTCTTCGGCCTGATCGTGCTGGTGACCGGCCCGCTCTGGGCGCGCAAGGCGTGGGGCGTCTGGTGGGACTGGGACGCCCGGCTCACGTCCTCGCTCCTGGTCTGGCTGATGTTCACCGCCTGTCTCATCGTCCGGCGGTACGGCGGGCCCGGGTCGGGCAAGCTGGCCGCTGGCGTCGCGCTGTTCGGCGCGGCGAACGTGCCGTTCGTGTACCTGTCCGTCAACTACTGGCGGACACTGCATCCGAAGACGACCGTGGTGCCCTCCCTCGGTCCCGGGATGCGCGAGCCGTTCTGGTTCTGCCTGGCGGCATTCCTGATGCTGTTTCTGACCCTGCTGGCGGTGCGAACCCGCGTCGGCGAGCTCGAGGCCCTGGCCGACGACCTCGCGCTGGAGCGGGACGTGGTCCGGGAGCACTGATGCGGAAGCTCACCACACGCCTGAGACGGCTCGTTTTCCTGCTGCTCGCAGCCGGATGCCTCACGGCGTCCCCCGCGGTCACGTCCGCGGCCGCTCTGCAGCCCCCGGCGGCCCAGGACGAGTACGTGCCGCTCTCCGAGATCCCGCCCGGCGAGCAGCTGCCGGCGCAGCCGCTGCTGTTCGCGGCGTACGGGTTCGTCTGGGCGGCGGTGCTCGTCTACGTCTGGCTGCTCTGGCGCCGGCTCGGGGCAGTGCAGCGGGACCTCGAGGCCCTCAGGCGCGCGCCGCGGGAGTGAGCCATGGGGGACATGACCGCCGGGCACTTCATCTTCATCCCCGGCGTCCTGCTCATCGGCATCGTGATCGGCTGGATCCTCGGCTCGCGGGCCGCCCGCGACGCGTACGCGGCGGAGCTGCGCCGCCGCGAATCCCGCAAGTAGGCGGCCCCCGCCCGGGCGGAGGGCGCCGGCGTCAGCGGCCGACCGACAGCCGGCGTGCGAGGATGTCGGGCAGCCCGGCTTCCCTGATCTTCCTGGCCGCCGCGTCGATCGGATAGGGAAGCCGGAAGAGCTCCACCTGCCGCGTCTCCGTGTCGACGATGGCCGCGCCGGCGCGCGGGTCGCCGTCGCGAGGCTGTCCCACGGATCCGGGATTCACGAGATAGCGGGCGTCGGGATCGTCGCCGAGTTCCAGGCACACGCCCGCCGTGTCGCCCGGGCCGGCGACGATCGCGATCCGATCGGCGCGCCGGTACGCGACGGCGATGTGGGTGTGGCCGAACAGGCAGAGGGGCCGCGATGCCTTCTCGAAGGCCCGCAGCGCATCCAGCTCGTCGAAGATGTAATGGTCCTCGTCGAGCGGCGAGCCGTGGCAGATCTCGACGAGCCCGTCGATGGCGACCGGGCCTTCGGGCAGCGAGAGCAGATACTCGCGATTGGCCGGCGACAGCGCCTCGGTCGTCCAGTTCACGGCGCTGCGCGCAACGAGATTGAAGCTCTCGCCGTCGTCGATGCCGGCGGCGACCTTGTCGTGATTCCCGCGGATCACCGCGCGCGGCCGGAGGCTGCGCACCCGGTCGACCACGCCGTTGGGATCGGCGCCATAGCCCACCAGATCCCCGAGGACCAGTGCCTCGTCGTAGCGCCCCTCGAGCGCGGTCAGCACCGCCTCGAGCGCGTCGAGGTTGCCGTGGATGTCGCTGAGGACCAGGTAGCGCACGTCACACCTCCAGGTGATCCAGCAGCTGCTCCACGAGCGCCGGAACCGGCGCGCGCGCTGCGTCCAGGCGCACGTGCGCGTGCTGATACGCGGCCCGGCGGGCCTCGTAGAGGCGCTCGAACTGCGCGCGGTCGGCGGCGAGCGGCCGCCGGCCGTCCGTCGGCACGCGATCGGCGAGCAGGGGCAGGGGGACGTCGAGCCAGACGGAGAGGCCGTCGCGGTTGATCAGCGCGCGGTTGTCGGGATCGGCGAAGGTGCCGCCGCCGGTGGCGACGACCAGGTGACGCGGCGCGAGCAGGTCGACGAGCACGCGCCGCTCGAGGCGGCGGAAGTAGGTCTCGCCCTCGCGTGCGAAGATCTCGGCGACCGTGCGCCCCTCGAGGGCTTCGATGCGGTCGTCGATGTCCTCGGCGCGCCAGTCGAGGCGCCTGGCCAGGGCGCGTGCCAGCGTCGACTTGCCCGCTCCCATGAACCCGACCAGGTAGACCTTGTCAGTCCTCACGCGTCAGCGCGGCGAGCTGCTCGAAGAACCCGGGGTACGAGACGTCGACCACGTCGGCGCCGAGGACGGTCGTCGGGCCGTCGGCGGCGAGCGCCGCGACGGCGAAAGCCATCGCGAGCCGGTGGTCGTGCGCGGCGTCGACCACTCCGCCCCGGAGCCGCCGGCCTCCGCGCACGTGGAAGCCGTCGGGGAACTCCTCGATGTCGGCGCCAAGCGTCCTTAGCCCGGCGGCCAGTGCGGAGATGCGATCGCTCTCCTTGACGCGCAGTTCGGCCGCCCCGGTGACGTGCAGGTCTCCGTTGATGGCCGCCATGGCCGCGAGCGCCGGCAGCTCGTCGATGAGCGCAGGCACGTCGGCGGCCGTCAGCACGAGCGGCCGCAGGCCGTTGTGGCGCAGGCGCACCCGCCCCCTGGGCTCGCCGAGGCCGCGCCCTTCCAGCTCGCGCTCGACGGAGGCTCCGGCGCGCTCGAGCACGTCGAACAGCGCCGTGCGCGACGGGTTCAGGCCCAGATTCGCGATCTCGACATCCGATCCGGGCAGCGCGGCGGCCGCGACGGCCCAGAAGGTCGCCGACGACACGTCGCCCGGGATGGTGGTCTCCACCGCCGACAGCGGCAGCCCCCCCTTCACACGGATGGTCGTCCCTGCACAGTCGACGGTCGCCCCAAACGCGGCGAGCGCGAGTTCCGTATGATTCCGTGTAGGGGCCGGCTCGCGAACGGTGGTCCAGCCCTCCACGTGGAGGCCCGCGAGCAGGATGGCGCTCTTGACCTGCGCGCTGGGGACCGGGGTCGCATAATCGATGGGGGTGAGCCGGCCGCCGGTGATGCGCAGGGGGCAGCGCCCGTCGGCCGAGTCGATCCGCGCGCCCATGCGGGTCAGCGGGTCGATGACGCGGCCCATGGGGCGGCGGCAGAGCGAGTCGTCGCCGGTGATGGTCGACGTGAACGGATGCGCGGCGACCACACCCGCCAGCAGCCGCGTCGTCGTCCCGGAGTTGCCGGCGTCGAGCGGGAGGGCCGGGGCCGCGAGGCGGCCGAGCCCGCGACCGTGCACGACCACGCTGTGTGGACCCTTCGCCGGATCGTGCTCGATGCGGACGCCCAGCCGGCGGAGACAGTCGAGCGTCGAGGCGCAGTCGGCGCCCGGCGAGTAGTTGTCAAGGCGGCTGACGCCCTCGGCGAGCGCCGCCAGCAGCGCGTAGCGATGCGAAATGGACTTGTCACCCGGAACCGACAGGCGGCCGGCGACGCGGCGGGCCGGAGCGATGCGCGCCTCCTGCAGCGAAGGCATCCGGGCACTATATCACGCGTGATCAGACGCGCACGGACGCGAGATGTGGGACGAATCCCGCGTCGTGCGCGGCTTGACCAGCTTCGAACCGGTGTGTTATCCGTTTCACTCACTTGACCGAGCCGTCCCCGGTGCCGCCCGCATGACATCTCCGTCCTCCGACGTCGTCCGGCTCGAGTTCTGCAGCGCCTTCGACATGCTCGACTTCGTCCAGTTGGTCAGCGACCATCTGTGCCGGCGCGTGGGCTTCGACGAGGACTCGATGCACTGGGTGAGCGTGGCGATCCGCGAGTGCGTGATCAACGCGATCAAGCACGGGAACCAGAACGATCAGGACAAGATGGTGCGCGTGGAGTTCGTGTCGTCGAGCGATCCCGGGCAGGGCAGCCTGTCGGTCAGCGTGCGCGACGAGGGCGAGGGCTTCGATCCGGACAGCGTCGCCGATCCGCTCGCGCCCGAGAACGTCCTCAAGAGCAGCGGCCGCGGCATCTTCCTGATTCGCAGCTTCATGGACGAGCTGGAGCTGCGGCGTGTGCCGGGCGGCGGCATGGAAGTCCGCATGACGAAAAAGCTCGCCAGGGCCGCGACGTGATCGACGACGGGCCCGCATCACCCTTTCTGGCCACCGCCATCGACGCCGTCCGGCGGGCAGGTGCCATCCAGCAGGCCGCATTCGGCGGCGATATCGACATCCGCAAGAAGGGCGCGATCGATCTCGTGACCGAGGTCGACCTGGCCGTGGAGCGCATGATCCGCGCGCTCATCGCGGAGCGCCATCCGGACCACGACATCCTCGCCGAGGAGCTCGGCGGACCGCCCGCCGGCGCGCGATCGCGCTACTGCTGGATCGTCGATCCGCTGGACGGCACCACCAACTTCGCGCACGGCCTGCCGCTCTTCTGCTGCACCGTGGCGCTCGAGGTCGACGGCCGTCTCGAGGTCGGGGCGGTCTACGACCCGACGCGCGACGAGCTGTTCACCGCGGAGCGCGGGCGCGGCGCGTTCCTCAACGGGAAGCGGCTGCGGGTCTCGTCGGCCGACCGCCTGATCGATGCGCTGCTGGTCACGGGATTCCCCTACACCGTGCAGGCGCGGATGCCGGAGCTGCTCGGCCTCTTCGGCGCGTTTCTCGCCGAGGCGCGTGCGGTACGGCGGCTCGGCTCGGCGGCTCTCGATATCTGTTATGTCGCCGCGGGCCGGATGGACGGGTTCTGGGAACAGGGGCTCAACGCGTGGGACATCGCCGCCGGCGTGCTGCTGGTCGAGGAGGCCGGCGGACGGGTCACGAGCCTCGACGGCGGTCCGTTCGATCTGCGCGCGGGGCGCATCGTCGCCTCGAACGGGCTGCTCCACGACGACATGCTCCGCGTGATTCGCGAGTTCTACGCCAGCCAGCGCTGAGTGACCCGTCCTCGCGCGTCCGGTCCGGGTAGCGGGCTGTGCACGAATGAGGACGATTGCCCCGCGGCCCCACGGGCTCCAACTCCCGATTCCGGCTGAAATCCCGCGAGACGGTGCGAAATCCGGCGTTGGCATCGGTCCTGCTGGCAAGGTGGGCAGCGCGGTGACGCATTCCAGCGCCGGCGCTCAGCAGGGTCTCCGCCGTGCTCCCGCGGCGGACCGGGGGCGCAGGCGGATTGCCGCAACGGAGGAGCCTCATATGTCCCGTCTTCTGACGTTGTGTCTCGTCCTGGCCGGTCTCGCCCTGGCCCCGGCGCCGGCGGCGGCCCAGGATCACGGATTCAGTGTGTCGCTCGGGTACTTCGCGCTGCGCGGCGAGGACGGCCGTGCCGGCGGCGACGTGCTGAACGCCGATCGCTGCATCGGGGTCGACTTCCTGTGCGAGCCGCTGCTCTTCGAGGTGAGCGACTTCAACGGCGCGACGGTGAGCGGCGAGTACCTGTTCGGTCTCGGCGAGTTCACCGAGATCGGGTTCGGCGTCGGCTTCTATCAGCGCACCGTCGCGTCCGTGTACGAGCTGCTGCAGCGCCCTGACGGCGGCGAGATCGAGCAGGACCTGAAGCTGCGCGTCGTTCCGCTCACGGCCACGATCAAGCTCGTGCCGACCGGCCGGACGTCCGGGTTCCAGCCGTACGTGGGCGCCGGAGTGGCGGCGCTCGTCTGGCGCTACAGCGAGGTGGGGGAGTTCGTGGACCCCGTGGACTTCTCGATCTTCCGCGACTCGTTCCAGGCGAACGGCACGGAAGCGGCGCCCATCGTCTTCGGCGGCGTGCGCGCGCCGATTGCGGGCAACGTGATGCTCGGCGGCGAGCTGCGCTACCAGTGGGCGGAAGCCGATCTGCCGGAGGACGAGTTCCTCGGTGAGGTGATCGATCTCGGCGGGCTCACGGTCCAGGCGAACCTGACCTGGCGGTTCTGAGTTCGGCTCCACCCGGTCCGATCGGGTCCGGTCAGGTCTGATCGGGTCCGATCGGATCGGCGGCGACGGCTATTCCCTCCGATAGAGCACGACTCCCGCCGCCTCGCACGTGCGCACGAACCCGTCCAGGAAGGCGGGATCCGTTCGTGCGCGCTGCGCCAGCACGTCGCCTCCCTCCGAGACCTCTTCGACCAGCATCCAGCGCACGTGATCGCGCGGCCGATCGACGGCCGCGGCCCACAGCTCGCCGTTGCCCTCGTGGAGGAAATCGCGGATCGCGAAGCCACGGTGCGACAGCTCCTGCATGTAATGGGCGAGCGAACCCATGCTGGCGAGCACGGTGACCGTGCCGTCCGGCTCCGGCAGGCATGCGGTCACCTGCTGACGGGCGAGGCTCTTCGGTCTGTCCCACTGGGCCTCGAGCACCATCGCCGCGCGGCTGTCGAACGGACGCACGCTCCACAGGACCCCCGCCAGCAGCAGCACGGCCGCGATCGTTCGGGTTCGCGGTCGCGGCAGCCGGTCGATGGCCAGCGGCACGAGCACCGCAGCGGCCGTCACCAGCGGCACCATGTAGCGGACGCGGAACGGGTGGCCCTGGAAGAACGCATACGCCGGGAGCGCCCCGACGGCGATCCATGCCAGCGCAATGATCGCCGCCGGCCGGATCCGGTGCCGCACCCAGAGCAGCGCGAGCCAGACGACGGCGACAGGCGCGGCCACGGCGAGTACAGCCGACCCGAGCACGCGCGTGCCGTGCCACAGCGCGTACGCGACGGCGTGCGGGCGATGCAGGTAATGCGGATCGGGCACGTAGAAGCCGCCCGTCACGAACCACTCGCCGACCGTGAGCCGGCTGTGCACGAAGAACCAGAGCATCGCGACGATCGGCCAGCGCACCGCCTGCAGTGCGTCGCGCAGCGCGTCGCCCGGCGAGTGGCCCTGCTGCAGCCGCGCGAGCGCGACGCCGGCGGCGACGGCGGCCGCCGCGGGCCAGGCCTCGTACCGGGTCATCACCGCGAGCATCAGCACGACCGAGCCGCGCGTCAGCGATCGCCCCTCGTCGACGGCACACGCCAGCTCGGCGATCGCGAGCCCCAGCAGCCCCAGCAGCAGCGGCTCCGTCATGGCCGTCGACTGGAGATACAGCAGGTTCGGATTGGCCGCGAGCAGGACGGCCGAGAGCGCCGCTGCCGGCCAACGGCCGAACTGAAGGTTCAGGCGCACGGCCGAGAACACGAGCAGCGCGAAGCTGACGACCGAGACGATCACCGCCGACAGCCCCGTGCGGTACAAGGCGTCCACCTGCACCGGCAGCATGTGGATCAGGTGGGGCAGGGGCAGCCACACCGCGCCGATCTGCACCCAGCCCGGCGTCAGGCTGTCGATGATCCGCCTGGCCACGACCAGATGCGCTTTCGCGTCGTAGTGGCTGAGCGTCAGGTCCTGTGCCGCGTAGTACGCGGCCGCTGCCGCGCCCCACACCAGCGCAGCTGCCGCCAGCACGAGCGGCAGCCGGTGGCTCCCGGCAACGCCCGCCGATGCGGCCGGGGCGTCAGCTATACTTCTCTCTGACAGTTCGGTCATGGCGCAGGACCTGCGGCGCGCGTGGCGGGACACCGGTCACACATGGGCTGATGAAAACGTTCATCGCGTGGGTGCAGGGCTTTGCCGCCGCCATCGGCGGGCCGGGGCTCTTCATTATCGCGTTTCTCGACTCCTCGTTCGTCTCGCTGCCGCAGATCAACGACTTGCTGGTCATCTCCATGGTGATCCAGCGCCCCGAGCTGATGCCGTACTACGCCCTGATGGCGACGGCCGGCTCCGTGGCCGGCTGCCTGGCGCTGTACGTCGTCGCGCGCCGCGGCGGCGACGCGCTGCTGCGCCGCCGCTTCAAGGGAGGACGCGTCGAGCGGGCGACGGAGATGATCCGGCGCCACGGCGTCCTGGCGCTCGTCGTCCCCGCGCTGCTGCCGCCTCCCTCGCCGTTCAAGCTGTTCGTGCTGCTCGCCGGCGCCTCCGGAATGCGCGTGATGCCGTTCGCGCTCTCGATCGCGGCGGCGCGCGGCGCGCGCTATCTCGCCATCGGCCTGCTGTCCGTCTGGTACGGGCGTCAGGCGGTGGCGTACCTCGAAACTCACGGCCGGACCGTCGCGCTCTGGGTGGTCGGCGTCTTCGCCGCCGGCGTGGTGATCTGGCTGGTAGTCCGTGGCCGCCGCCGAGGTGACGCGGCTTTGACCTCGACCGGATAAGGCGCTTATGATGGCGCGATTCCTGCGCATCCGCCGGCGCTCCCGCTGATGACCCCCGAGCTGTCCGTCGTCATTCCGATCCACAACGAGGCGCCGAACCTGCCGGCGCTCTACGACGAGTTCACCGCGACGCTGACCGCGTGGGGGCGGCCGTACGAGATCGTGCTCGTCGACGACGGCAGCACCGACGACAGCTTCGCGATCATGGCGGCCATGCAGGCGCGCGATTCGCGGGTGCGCGTGATCCGGTTCCGGCGCAACTTCGGCCAGACGGCCGCCTTCGCCGCCGGCTTCCGGTACGCGCGCGGGCGGCTGATCGTCACCGCCGACGGCGATCTCCAGAACGATCCGGCGGACATCCCCCGCATGGTCGAGCTGATCGACCAGGGCCACGACATCGTCTGCGGCTGGCGGAAGGATCGGAAGGACACGCTGCTCACGCGGCGGCTGCCGTCGGTCCTGGCGAACCGTCTGATCTCCTGGGCGACCGGCGTCCGGCTGCACGACTACGGCTGCTCGCTGAAGGTGTTCCGCGCGGAGGTGGTGAAGCCGCTGAAGCTGTACGGCGAGATGCACCGGTTCCTGCCGGCCATCGCCAGCGAGCTGGGCGTCAGCATCGTCGAGGTCGTCGTGAACCACCGGCCGCGCCGGCATGGCACGTCGAAGTACGGGCTCTCGCGCACCGTGCGGGTCATCCTCGATCTGCTGACCGTCAAGTTCCTTCTCAGCTACTCGACGAAGCCGCTGCAGATCTTCGGACTGGTCGGCGGCGCCATGCTGCTTGCCGGGCTCGCGGTCTCCGCCTGGCTGGCCTATGTGCGGCTCGTCGGCTTTCAGTCCATCGCGGATCGGCCGCTCCTGCTGTTCGGCGTGCTGCTGATTTTCTCCGGCCTGCAGCTCATCACGCTCGGGCTGCTCGCGGAGCTGCAGTCCCGCACGTATCACGAGTCGCAGGACAAGCCGGTGTACGTGATCAGGGAGATTCGGGAAGCCTCGCCGCAGCCGCCGCCCTGCGAGCTCGCCAAGGCCTGACGGGTGCTCAGCGCGCCTGCAGTTCCTGCTGCGGTGCGCCGCGGACCACGAACAGCAACCCGCCGGACAACGAGAACAGCATGATCAGGCCTGCCGCGACCAGGGACAGTGCCATCGCGCCTTCGAGCGGGAGACCCAGCGCCGTGAAGTAGTAGGTGAAGGTCGCCTCGCGGACGCCGAACCCGTTCACCGAGACGGGCAGGAGCTGGACGACGAACGAGACCGGCACGACGACGGCGAGGTCGACGAGCGAGATCGGGACGCGCAGACTCCAGGCGACCGCCGCGTAGAACGCCACGAGAATCGCCTGGACGAGGATCGCTCCGAGGAAGCAGGCCATCACCCGTCCGGGGCGTTCGCCGAACCCCTCGACGATGCCCGTCAGTCGCGCGGTCCACTCCGCGAGCCGCGGCCGGAGCCGGCCGGCGGGCGCGAGCAGCGCGCGGACCAGGCCGGGCCTCGACACGAGCAGGACGAAGCCTCCGGCCGACGCCAGGAAGCCCGCCCAGAGCATCACGGGCGGGACCGGCGAGACCGTTCCGGGGTGCAGGAGTCCCGCCGCGCTGGCGGCCGCCGCGCCGAGCAGCAGCAGCGCGATGAGCCCGAGCGCCCGGTCGACGATGACGATGGCGGTTGCCCGTGTGAGGGATCCGGCGCCGGGCGTCGTGTCGCGGATGCGCACGACGTCACCGCCGATGTTGCTCGGCAGGAAGTTGTTGAAGAAGGTCGCGACGAGAAACGAGCCGACCAGCAGCCGCTGGGGCAGCGCGACCTGCTGGGCCTCGAGCAGCAGCTGCCAGCGCCAGGCGCTCGCGAGAATCATGAGCAGGTAGATCACCAGCGCCGCGGCCAGCCACGGCAGCGACGCGTGGGTCACCTGCGCCGCCAGGCTGGTCAGGTCCATCTGGGCGAACAGCCAGACGAGCAGCGTCAGGCTGACGGCAATCTTCAGGAGGAGCAGCAACGGCTGGCGCGTGCGCGCGCCATCGGGCGATGACGGGGCCATGCGGCGGATCGGGCCTCGCGGTGGTCCGGAAAAACGCACGATCGTAGCATAGCCGCGGCCGGTCCCGGCGCATCGCGGGCGGCCCGGATGGGGGAGCAGGTGGGATGAAGGTCGGCATCATGTGGCGGCATTACGGGGAGCGCGGCGGCATCACCGTCTACACGGACGCGGTGCTGCGCCATCTGGTCGCGCAGGACGCCGCCACGGAGTACGTGGCGTTCGTTCGCCCCGGCGCGGAGCCTCCGATTCAGGCGCCGAATCTCCGCTACGTGCCGGTCACCGCCCGGACGAAGCTGGCCTGGGATCAGCTCGCGCTCCCCGCGGCTGCGGAACGGGAGGGCATCGACGTCGTCTTCAACCCGAAGCTGGCCGTGCCGCTGCGGGGGCGCTTCCGCACGGCGTTCGCGCTCCACGGCATGGAACAGGTCGTCGAGGCGCGGCATTTCCCGGTGACGAACCGGCTCTACGTTCGCGCGACGCTGCCACGCTTCTGCCGCCACGCCGACGCGATCTTCTGCCCCACGACGATCGTGAAGCGCGAGATCGCCGGGCGCATGGGAGCGTCCCCCGATCGGATTCATGTGACGCCCTACGGTCTTCAGCCGCAGTTCCTCCGTCCGATTACGGACGAGGACCTTGCGCGGGTGCGGCAGCGGTACGACCTGCCGGAGCAGTACCTGCTCTTCGTCGGCGGGCTCACCCCCCTCAAGAACCTGCCGACGATGCTGCGGGCAATGGCGCGCTTGCGCGATCGGGTCCCGCACCAGCTCGTGCTGACCGGTTTCAGCCGATGGACGATGGAGTCCGGGCTCGGCGCGATCCGGGAGCTCGGGCTCGAGTCGCGTGTGCACAATGCCGGCTGGGTCGAAGACGACGACCAGCCCGCGCTCTACCGTCTCGCCTCGGCGCTGCTGCTGCCGTCGCTGTACGAGGGCTTCGGATTTCCGGTGATCGAAGCGATGGCGTCGGCCTGTCCGGTCGTGACGTCCACCGGCGGCTCGCTGCCGGAGGTCGCCGGCGATGCGGCGCTGATCGTCGACGCGCTGGACGCCGCACAGCTCGCCGATGCGGCGCAGCGGCTCGTGGAGGACGGCTCGTTGCGGGAGCAGTTCGTCGCGCGCGGCCTGGAGCGCGCGAGGCAGTTCAGGTGGGAGCCCGTGGCCGCCCGGCTGCGGGAGGTCTTCGCGTCGCTGGCGGCCTGACAGACAAGAACGGGGGAGGGGACCGGCCTGGTCCCCTCCCCCGGAGATGGCGCGATCCGCCGGCAGATCTACGGCCAGCGGACCATCACGATGTTGCTCCGCTCCGCCACGGACTCGCGTCCGAAGCGCGCGTGCGCCGACACCATGAAGCCGACGAGCTCGCCCGACTTCGGCCGCCAGTTCACGAGCGGGTGCTGCTTGGTGTGCTGGCCGATGTCCTTGCTCGACACGCCCTTGCAGATCTGCCCGGGCCGCAGCCACTCGTAAGTGGCCGCATACCAGCGGCCGTTCACGCGCGCGAACACCCACGGATTGCCTTCGACGCCGTTCTTCACGGGCCATCGGCCTGCCTTCGTGTGCGAGATGCAGACGCCGGGGTCGTCGATGCGCACGCTGTTGATGCGCGAGGTGACCGCCCAGCCGCTGACGTTGGTGTGCAGCCAGGTGACCTCACTCAGGCTGAACGGCAGGTTGGCGTCGATCGGATTGGGTCCGGTCACCGGCGGAGCCGGCGAGGGCGACGGCGCGTTCTGCGAGTCGACCCGCACGCGGATCGTCTCGCGCACCTCGAGCCCCTGTCCGAGCTTCAGGATCGCCGTGGCGTTGAAGCCGCCCGCCTGGCTGTACACGTGCGTCGTCTGGGCGCTCCCCTTGCCCGCGATCGGACCGAGGCCCTTCGTCGCACCGTCGCCGAAGTTGATCGAGAGCTGGCCGGAGACGCCCGCGGTGTCGAGCGTGATCGCGAAGGTCACCGTCTGGTTGGGACGGGGCGTGGCGGGGGAGACCGAGACCTTGAGCACGGGCATGAGCGCGACACTCAGGTCGACGGTCTGCGCGCCCTGAATGACCGCGGCGACCTTCGTGGCTGCCGACGACTGGAGCTTCGTGCGCGCCTGTCCCTGCGAGTCGGTCACGGCGGTGGCCGGCGAGACCGACCCGGTCGTCGCCTGGAACTTGACCGGCGCACCCGACACCGGCCGTCCGTCGGGCCCCAGGGCCGTGGCCACGAGGTCGATGCTGCCGCCCGTCGACGGCAGGAAGGCCGGCGCGGCGATGAGCGTCATCTTCGTGACCGGCGCCGACGCCACGGAGAGCTCCAGCTGACCGTGGGCCTCGCCGGAGGACGCGGTGATCTGAACGGGGCCGCTGTCGCCCGGGGCGCGGAACGTCACGCTGGCCTTGCCCCCCTGCGCGCGGACCTTCTGCTGATCGAGCTCGCCACGGCTGGCCGTGAGCCACACCTCGGTGCCGTCCTGGACCGGTTCACCTCCCGGGCCGGCGAGGTTGATCGACAGCGGCGCCGTGGTGTTGACGACCACGAGCGCCGGCGGCGGCGCCACGTCCATCGTGACGCCGCTCGGCGCCACCATCGAGTTCTTCTCCACGCCGCAGCCTGCCGAACCAAACACGATCAGGCTCAAGAGCCCCAGCCACCCGTACCGATTGTGCGATGCCACCCCTCGGCGCATACCTTCTCCCAGACCTTTCACGCGGTTACCCACTGTTTGTTACGCTATCGGACCGTTGATGGCGCACCTTTACGAACGCCGGACACAGGAGTCCGGCCGAATCGCTGTGATAAGATACGCGGTCGGCCGTCAGTGGCCGGCCCCGGCCCTCATTCCCTCGATATGCTGAATCTCGTCACCGGTGGCACTGGCTTCACCGGCAGCCACCTCGTTCGCCGTCTGTTGCAACGCGGCCAGCAGGTCCGCGTGCTCGACCGAGAACCTGGGCTCTTCTCGGACGAACTGCGGCGGCTCGGCGCCGAGATCACGCTGGGCAGCGTGACCGATCCGGCCGTTGTGGATCGCCTCACGGCCGGTGTCCGCCGGGTCTATCACGTCGCCGCCGTCTTCAGGCAGGTGAATCTACCGGCGAAGGTATATCACGATGTGAACGTCGTAGGCACGCGAATTGTTGCCGAAGCCGCCCTGAAACACGGCGTCGAGTCCTTCGTATACTGCTCGACACAGGGGGTGCACGGCAACATCGCGTCGCCGCCGGGTGATGAGGACTCCCCGATCGCCCCGGAGGACTACTACCAGGAGACGAAGTACCTCGGTGAGCAGGAGGTCGCGCGCCTGGCGGAGCAGGGGCTGCCGTCCAGGATCCTGCGTCCGACGGCGATCTACGGGCCGGGCGATCCGGCGCGTTTCCTGTTCCTGTTCCGGGCGGCCCGTCGGGGCCGGTTCCTGATGTTCGGCGACGGGCGGACGTTCTACCACCCGCTCTACATCGACAACCTGGTCGACGCCTTCGAGCTGGCCGGCGAGCGCCCGGGCCGTGGCGAGCCGTATCTGATCGCCGACGAGCGCTACCATTCGCTGAACGAGCTCGTGACCGCCGTGGGCGCCAGTCTCGGCCTCGACGTGCGCATCACGCATCTGCCGTTCGCCCCGCTGCTGGCCGCGTCGGTCGTCTGCGAGGCGGTGTGCCGGCCGCTCGGGCTGGAGCCGCCGCTCTTCCGGCGGCGTGCGGACTGGTTCCGGCAGACCCGCGCGTTCCGGATCGATCGGGCGCGGCGCGATCTGGGATACGCTCCGAAGGTGGACCTGCCGACCGGCCTGTCGCAGACGGCGCAATGGTACAAAGAGCACGGATATCTCCCGTAACCCCACGCGCGTACCCGCTCCCCCGGGTTGAGGCCCTCATCCCATGTGCGGCATAGCCGGCATCGTCGGCGCCGCGCCCGACGCCCGGCCCGACCGCGATCTCGTCACGCGGATGCTCGACACCCTCGTCCACCGCGGACCGGACGATGCCGGGGTGTACGAAGGCGGGGCGGCCGTGATCGGCGCGCGGCGGCTGAAGATCATCGACCTCGACGGCGGGCACCAGCCGATCGGCAACGAGGACGGCAGCGTCTGGGTCGCCTACAACGGCGAGATCTACAACCACGACGCGCTGCGCCGTGAGCTCGAGGCGCGGGGCCACCGGTTCGCCACGCGCTGCGACACCGAGGTCATCGTCCACGCCTGGGAGGAGTACGGCGAGCGGTTCGTCGACCACTTCCAGGGCATGTTCGCCTTCGCGCTCTGGGACGGGCGCGCGAACCGGTTCGTGCTCGGCCGCGACCGGCTCGGCATCAAGCCGCTCTACTACACGTGGGACGGCACACGGCTGATCTTCGGCTCGGAGATCAAGGCGGTGCTGGCCAGCGGCCTCGTGCCGCGCGACGTCGATCTGCAGGCCCTCTATCACTACATCGGCTACGAGTTCGTGCCGGCGCCGGCGACGATGTTCCGCGGGATCCGGAAGCTGCCGGGGGGCCACCTGCTGGTGCTCGAGCGCGGCGCCATCGACGTCCGGCAGTACTGGGACGTCTCCTACGAGCCGCAGCCGCTCTCCGAAGCGGAGCAGATTGCGGGCATCCGGCGGCTGCTGCAGGAGGCCGTGACCAGGCGGCTGATGTCGGACGTCCCGCTGGGCGTGTTCGTCTCGGGCGGCCTCGACTCGACCGCCGTCCTGGCCTACGCGCGCGAGGCGTCCTCCGGTCCGATTCCGACCTTCACCATCGGCTATCGCGACGCCAGCTACAGCGAGTGGGACTACGCCCGCCGCGTCGCGCGGCACTACGGCAGCGACCACCACGAGATCCTGATCGACCAGATCACGCCGGAGCTGCTGGAGTCGGCGGTCTGGCACCTGGACGAGCCGATGACCGACCTGTCGTCGCTGCCGTTCCGGATCCTGTCGCGCGAGGCGCGCCGGCACGTGACCGTGTGCCTGTCGGGGGAGGGGGGCGACGAGGTCTTCGTCGGCTACGACCGGTTCATCGCGTCGAAGCTGAACGAATCCGTGTACGGGCTGCTGCCGCGTCCGATCCGCCGGCTCGCCGAGCGCGTCGCCGGCCGGCTGCCCGATCAGGAGCAGAAGAAGGGCGTCGTCAACGTTCTGCGGCGCTTCGTCGAGGGGGCCGCCCTGCCGGAGGACGGCGGCCACATGCGCTGGCAGTTCTTCTCGTCGCCGGCGCTCGAGGCGGCGCTGTTCGCGCCCGGCCTGCTGGCGCGCGTCGATCGCGATCCGTTCGAGCCGGTGCGCCGCCACCGCATGCGCGTGGCCGGCGCCGACCGCCTGTCGCAGGAGCTCTACGTCGACCTGCGCCTGACGATGGCCGACTCGGTGCTGATGAAGGTGGACAAGATGTCCATGGCGCACGCCCTCGAGGTCCGCGTGCCGTTCCTCGACCACGCCCTCGTCGAGTTCGCCGCGGGGATCCCGAGCGCGCGCAAGTTCCCCCGGCTTCGCACCCGGGCGATCTACCGGAAGGCGATGCGCGGCGTGCTGCCGGATTTCGTGCTGGAGCGCGGCAAGCAGGGATACAGTCTGCCCATCAAGCACTGGCTGCGCCAGGAGCTGCGCGAGTACATGATCGCGCTGCTGAACGAGTCGGCGCTCGTCCGCGAGCATTTCGATCTGCCGTACGTCAACACGCTCATCGGCGAGCACCTCCGGCGCACCCACAACCACAACCACGTGCTCTGGGCCCTGATCAACGTTGCTCTCTGGCACCGCCGGTTCATCGAGGAGCGATCCGCCCGCGCCGCCTGAGCGCCGCCGCGGCGCGGGCGGACAGCTGCTGCGCCTCGGCATCACGATCGCGCTGCTGGCCCTGCTGGCCTTCGTCGTGGCCGAGCCGCGCGAGGTCGTGCAGGCCATCGCGCGGATGTCGCTGCCGGCGCTGGGTGTGGCCCTGGTGCTCGCGGCCGGCGACCGGGTGCTCATGGCGTACAAGTGGCAGCGACTGCTCCGCGCGCGCGGCGTGCCGCTGCCGCTCGGCGTCGCGGTGCGCGCGTATTTCGCGAGCACGTTCGCGGGCCTGTTCCTGCCCGTGACCCTCGGCGCCGACGCGCTGCGCGTGGTCGCGATCCGGCAGTTCGGCGTCTACGACGTCACGGCCTCCGTCGTCGTCGAGCGGACGCTGGGGGCGGTGGCGATGTTCTCGGTGGCGCTCGTGAGCTGCACGCTGCTGGCCTACGCGCTCACCGAGGCGGCGTTCCGATCGGTGGCCGTCGTGCTGGTCGTGGTGGCGCTCGTCGGGGCCGCTGCGTTCCCGGCGTCGCTGTGGGCGGCGGGCCGGCTGGCGGTGAAGCGGACAGGGGACAACTCGAAGCTCGGACGGATTGCGTCCGCCTATGCGGCCTACGGGCGCCATCCGCGCGAGCTGGTCGTCTTCTACGTGCTCTCCGTCATCGAGACGCTGGTGCCGACGGTGACCACGTGGGTGGTCGCACGGGGACTCGGCTTCGACCTGCCGCTCTGGGTCTTCGCGGCCACGCTGCCCATCGCGCTGAGCATCGCGCGCCTGCCGATCTCGCTCGGCGGCTTCGGCGTCCAGGAGGCGTCGTTCGTCTACCTGGCGGGCCTGCTCGGCGTCGGCGCCTCCGACGCGCTGGCGACGATGCTGGTGAGCGGTGCGGTGCTGCTGCTGACGCTGCTGCCGGCGGCGTACGATGTCACGGTGCTCGGGAGCTGGCGCGATGCGCGGTGACCCGATCCGGAGACCTGCGATGGAGGAGAAGCTCGACAACGTCCCGCGCACGCTGTTCGAGGAGGCTCGCAGCCCGCGCGAAAAGTACCAGGCGCTCATGGTGGGGCAGCCGGGCCTCTGGGCGCTGCTGCGCTACGAGCTGATCATGCTCGTCGCCAGCCGCATG
The DNA here is from genome assembly GCA_964446605.1 of uncultured Bifidobacteriaceae bacterium. Taxonomy (GTDB): domain Bacteria; phylum Acidobacteriota; class Vicinamibacteria; order Vicinamibacterales; family JAENWD01; genus JAENWD01. The sequence goes on from CAYUPN010000007.1 coordinate 55,854, forward strand.
CCCGGCGCGGCGGGCCTGTTCCTGCGATCGCGGCTCTACCCGCGCCTCCTCGGCGCGTGCGGCCGGAACGTCTTCTTCGGACACGGCGTGACGCTGCGGCATCCGCACAAGATCCGGCTGGGGGACAACGTCGTCATCGACGAGGGCTGCGTGCTGGATGCGAAGGGGCGGAACAACCACGGGATCACGATCGGCAGCCGCGTGTTCATCGGGCGCTTCACCAGCGTGAACACCAAGGACGGCGACATCGTGCTCGAGGACGAGGTCAACGTCGGGACGTTCTGCACCATCTTCTCGGCGAGCCGCGTGGTCGTCGGCGCGCGAACGCTCATCGCGGGCTACAGCTATCTGATCGGCGGGGGGCACGAGTTCAATCGCAGCGACGTCGCCGTCTCGGAGCAGGCGCGGCCGTCGCGCGGGATCGCCGTGGGTCCCGAGGGCTGGATCGGCGCGGGCGTTTCCGTGCTCGACGGCGTGACGCTCGGACGCGGCGTGGTCGTGGGCGCCAATGCGGTCGTGACGAAGGACCTGCCGGACTACGCCGTGGCGGCCGGCACGCCGGCGACGGTGCTCCGCCAGCGCGAGGCGCCGTAGGCCGTGGCCCGATCCGCACGGCTGCGTGTCTGGGGCGCCTGGCTGGTCTCGCTCGCGATCACCGTCGGCCTGTTCGCCTGGCTGTTGTCGGACACCGATCTCGGCGAGCTGGCGGGCCTGGCGCGGCAGGCCGGCCCGGCGCCGCTCGCCGGATTCGCCGTGCTGATGGCGGCCAGCATCCTCATCCGCGCCGCACGCTTCCGGGTGCTCCTCGGGCGTACGGTGCCGCTGTCGCTGCTGGCGGGCATCACGATGGTCCGCAACTTCTTTGTGGACCTGCTGCCCGCGCGCGCGGGCGAGCTCTCGTTCGCGTATCTGCTGACCACGCGCGCCGGACGCCCGGTGGAAGAGGCGCTCGCGACCATCGTCCTCTGCGTGCTGCTGGACGTGATCGCGCTGGCGCCGCTGCTGCTGATCGCGGTGCTGGTCATCGGCGGCGGCGTGGCCGCGAGCACGCAGCTGCTCGTCGCCGGGAGCGTGGGACTGGCCGCGGTGGCGTATCTCGCTCTGCGGTTGGCGGCGCCGGCAAGCCGGTTGGCCGCGCGCATGCTGGAGCGGCACGCGCCGCGCCGGCTCGCGGCCGTCGCGCCACGGCTCGACCTGCTGGCCAGCAACCTCGCGGACGCGCGGACCTCGGGGCGGCTGCTGCCGGCCTTCGTGCTGTCGGTGCTGCTTCGCGGGTGCAAGTACGGGAGCGTCTACTGCCTGATGCTCGCCGTGCTGACGCCGCTCGGGTACACCGCCAGCCGGCTCGGATTCTTCCCGGTCTTCGTCGCCGCCGTCTCCGCGGAAATCGCGGCGGCGCTGCCGCTGCACGGCCTGGGCGGGTTCGGGACGTACGAGACGGCCTGGACGCTGACGTTCAGCCGGCTCGGGTTCCCGCGCGACCACGCGATCGCGTCCGGCGTGCTGGGCCATCTGTTCGGGCAGCTTGCGGAGTACATCGTCGGCGCGGCGGCGCTGGTGTGGATCATGCGCCCGCAGGCGCGCAAGGCGACGACGGGATGACCGGGCGGTCCACGCCGGGGCGCGCAAATGGCTGTGCTACACTGTCCGCGCCCGTGCGCCCGGCCCGGCGGCCGGGGCCTTCCCGATGATCGGCCAGCTGGATCCGGCGCGGACGGGGACCCGACAGGTCCTCGACGCGGCCGAACACGAGCTCAAGTTCACCATTCCCGTCAGCAGCACGGCGGCGGTGCTCGCATGGCTCCGCGGCGCGTGCGCGCCCGATCCGAAGTTCCCGTGCGGGCGGGTGTCGAGCATCTACTACGACACGCCCGATCTCCGCAGTCTGCACGAGAAGCTGAACAGCGACTACCTGAAAACGAAAGTGCGGCTGCGCTGGTATGCCACGCTGGACGGCGAGTGCACCGGGCCTGCCATGCTGGAGAGCAAGCGCCGCATCGGCGCGCGCCGCGAGAAGGTGCGGCTGGAGACGGAGCTGCCCGGGGCATCGATCGCCCGGATGCCGCTCGACGACCCCCGCCTGACGGCGCTGCCGCGCCGGCTGTGGGCCGTCGGCGTGATCGCGCCCGCGATGCGCCCCGTGCTGACGGTCCAGTACGATCGGTATCGCTTCGTCGATCGCGCCAGCGGCACGCGGGTGTCGCTGGACGTCGGCATCTCGTGTCCGGCGACGAGCCGGCGCGTGACGATCGCGCCGAACCCGCGCCCGCTCGGGGTCGCGGTGCTGGAGGTGAAAGGGCCGACGTCCACACTGCCGGCGAGCCTGCAGCCCCTGACCGGACTGGGCGCGCGCCGGGCGTCGTTCTCGAAATACTTCGCGTGCTACCAGCACGTCACGGGCGGGCGGGCGTGACGGCCGGTCGCCGCCGGGCAGTCTATGCAGGATCAGTGGGCTGAGTTCGTCTCGACGATCGTCGGCGGCAACCCGCAGGCGATGAGCCAGGTGGGCGTGGGCCCGTTCATCTTCCTGATGTCGGTGTCCCTGGCGGCCAGCTTCCTGGTCTCGTTCCTGTATCTGCACTTCTACTCGAACCGCGCGACCGGCAGCGAGGTCTACCGGGCGTTCCCGCTGCTCGGGGTGTCGATCACCGCGATCTTCGTCACGATTCAGTTCTCGCTGCCGCTGTCGCTCGGCCTGCTTGGCGCGCTGTCGATCGTCCGCTTCCGGACTCCGATCAAGGAACCGGAGGAGATCGGCTTCATCATGCTGATCATCGCGGTCGGGATCGCCTGCGGCACGTTCAAGCTCCTGTTCCTGGCGGTCGTCCTGGGCATCGCCATCGTCGCGTTGATCATCCAGTCCAAGGGACCGCGCCGGCTGCGCGGCGCCGCTTCGGGGGCGGGCGTGATCGTCGTGTCGATGCCCGAGGCCGACTACCGGACGAACGCGACGGCGCTGACCGAGATCATGGAGAAGCGGCTGGATCGGGGCAGCCTCGAGAGCCTCTCGCGGCAGGACGGGCAGATGGTGATCGCGTACAACTTCGCCGGCCTGACGAGCCAGGCGCTCCGCTCGCTCCAGGAGGAGCTGCGCGAGCGCGTATCGGATCCCAGCTACAACATCTATTACAACCGCACGTCCGCATTGTGAGGTTTCCGGAGACCGGCCGGCGCACGTCGCTCGTGCTCATCGCGCTCTCGCTGGCGGTGGTCGTCGGCGCGGGCCTGCTGGTCGAACTGCGGAACCCGTTTCCCGCGCTCGCGTTCGCCGTCCAGCGCTCGCCGGATCGGCTGCCGAGCTCGACGGCGCTCGCTCCGGGGGTCGTGGCGTCACGGCTCCCCGTGCTCTCGCTGTACGTGCCGCCGGCGGACCTTCACGACCCCGGGCGCGGCCTCCTGACGAACCCGCTCGGCCGCGGGAGCGACTGGGAACGCCAGGGGTTCGTGTCGTACTTCGACCGGGGCGCGCTGCGGTTCGGCGCGCCGGTGGGGGTGCGCATCCACGGCGGCAAGAGCCGCGAGTACTCGCCGGTACAGAGCTTCCGTCTCTACTTCCGCCGGCGGTACGGCGCCCGGCAGTTCGGCCGGGACCTGCTGTTCGACGGGCGTCGGGATCCGCTGCGCCGCCTGGTCGTGCACAACGACCTGCGCGAAGACCTCGCCGGCCGCTGGTGGCACTTCGTCAACCCGCTGGCCTACGACATCGCGCGACGCCTGGGCGCGATCGCACCCGATACGCATCCTGCACTCGTCTACCTGAACGGGGAGCGCCAGGGGGCGTACGTGCTGACCGAGCACATCACGAGTTCCGGCTTTCTCGAGTCGCGCTTCGGGCACGCGAACTTCACGGCCGCGGATCGGCGGATGACCGAGGAGCTCCGGCGCCAGATTCGCGCGCGGGCTCCGCTCACCGCTGACGCGCTCACCGGGCTGGTCGACGTCGACAACCTGACCACCTGGTTCATCGCGATGCTGTACTGCGGAACGACGGACGCCTTCCAGGGCCTCATGGTCAGGGACGATACCGGCGAGGTATCGCCATGGTTCTGGGTGGTCTGGGACATGGACCACAGCTTCATGGATCTGTACCGGCGGGCGCCGGTCTCGTGGCAGCACGATACCTTCCGCACGCTGCTGCGCCAGCCGGAGGTCCGCTCGGAGATCGTCACGCGGCTGCTGGCCGGGGATCCTGCCTACGCGCGCGCGTTCAAGGCCCGGCTGGCGGAGGCGCTGAACCACCAGCTCACCCCGGAGTTCCTGTTCGACCGCTTCGACCACTACGCGACGCTGGCGCGTGCGCTGCACGTCCGGGACAGCTCGTACCTGCCGATCCTCCACGAGTTCCTCCGCAACCGGGCGGCCTGGCTGTTCGAGCGCGCGGCGACGGCGCTGCCCGACGGCGAGTCCCACACGTGCGAAGTGAATGCGCCTGACGACGTCGCGCTGCGAGTCGACGGATATGAGGTCGGGTCGACCTTTCGCGGGCGCTGCTTCTCCGGCACGTCGATGCGCGTGGAGGTGGTCACGCACGGCGATCGCGTGGTGCGCGGCTGGCGCGTGAACGGACAGCCGACCGCGCCCGGCACGTCGGCGCTCGAGGTGCCGGTGTCCGGGCCGATCCGAGTCGAGCCAATCATCGTGCACGGATCCTGAACCCAGCCGGGCTGGGCCTTGGACGTTGGGCCTTGGGCTTTCGGCTTGGGCCTTACCGGGGGCTTGAGGCTGACCCGGAGCGTGTTCGCTGTCGCGCAGCGTGACTGCGAACGCCGCAACGGATCGCAGCTGGTTGTCGCCATTACGAGAATGCCGAAGGCCCAAGGCCGAAAGCCCAGGGCCCAACGTGCCTGCTACCATCCGGCTGTGGGGACCTCGATGAAATGGCTGGCAGTGGCCGCGCTCGGGCTCGCGATGTCCGGTACGGCCGCCTGGCTGGCGCGGCCGCAGTTCGAGCGCTTGACGACGCACTGGTTCCCTCCGGCGGCCCCGGTGGGCACCCGGTTGACGACTCCGGAGGAACGGCAGGCGCTGCGGCACTTCGGCACCCGGGTTCGCGGCCGGCTGCTCTGGGCGTCGAACCGCGGCGGCAACCACGACCTCTACGAAGCCGATCTGTCGACCGGCGACGTTCGCGCGCTCACGTCCGATTCACACGTCGAGTTCTTCGGACGCTACTCGCCTGATGGCACGGCGATCCTGTATCTGCGCAGCCGCCGGCCGTGGGTGTCGTTCCGGGAGATCGACGGCTGGGATCTGTACGTGATGCGCGCCGACGGCACCGGCGCGCGCCGCGTGGCCGAGCGTGCCTATCATCCCGCGTGGGTCTCCGGGCGTCAGGCCATCTCGTTCCTGCGCGACAACCGGCTTGTCGTCCTGGATCTCGCGAGCGGCAGGGAAGAGACATGGCACGACGGGAGCGCCGAGCCCACACGAGGCGACATCGGCGATCCGGAGCCGGGGCCGGACGGGCTGGTCGCGATGAGCCTGCGCGGGGTCTCGCGCGGCCGCCGCGGGGTCGGCGTGCTCTCACGCGCGGACGGGCGGTTCGATCTGGTGAGCCGGAGCCCGAGCGCCTGCCATGTGGTGTGGACCCCGTCGGGCGGGCTGGTCTGGGTGACGGCCGAAGGGCACGGCGGCACGCGCGTGATGCACGCGCCCGCGCCGGGCGGAGACGTGCAGGTGCTGATCGACCTGCCCGGCGCGTACAGCCACGAGTACTTCCCGCGTGTCTCCGCCGACGGCGTGTGGCTGGTGTGGGGAGCGGCCGCCGAGGGGCACGAACACGACCGCGCGGACTACGAGCTGTTCGCGTGGCGCATCGGCTCGCCGTGGGATTCGGCCCTGCGCCTCACGCATTCGCCGGCGAACGATCAGTGGCCGGATCTGCGGCTGGACTGATCGCTCACCGCAGGCGCGTCGTCTCCGGCGCGCCCTCGGTCTCGAAGCGCGACACGATCTCGTCGTAGAACTCGTCCGCGATGCGCGTGTAGCCCGCGGCGGTCGGGTGCAGCCCGTCGCTGCCCATCAGCGCCGGCTCCGGCGGATCGCCGAAGGCGGCTTCGAGATCCACCAGTCCGGTCCGCAGGCGCAGCGCCAGGGACCGGATCTCGCGGTTCAGGTCGTCGATCGCCGCCTTGGTCCCGGGCCGCTCCCGCTCCCGCTTGTCGGTCACGTGGAACAGGGTCGCGATGATCACCTGCACGTCCCGAACCTGTGCGGAGCGCACCATCGCCCGCAGATCCTCGCGCGCCTGGTCGACCGGCGTCGCGACGATCTTGTTGTAGCCCATGATGAGCAGCACGACGTCCGGATTCGCGCGCGTCAGGCTCTCGACGAAGCGGGCGCGCCCCTCGGCGGTCGTCTCTCCGCCGACGCCGTCGTTGACGACGGTGAACTCCTGCTGCGGATACGTCTCCTCGAGCCGCTTCTGCAGCTTGTATGGATAGGTTTCCTTTTCAATCACGAGCTGCGGGAATACCAGCACCTCGCCGAAGGAAGGGGGTTCGCGCAGGAAGCCCTCGGTGATGCTGTCGCCGAACGCCAGGAACCGCGTGACGGACAGACGGCGGGCCCGCTTCACCTCGACCTCGAACGCGCACGAGGCGGTTCGGCTGCCCGCGTCCGTGGCCGTGCACGTCACGGGCGTCGTGCCGACGTTGAATGGGGTGCCGGAGGCCGGTGCGCAGGCAACGTTGACCGGCGGCGTCCCGCCGGTCACGGTCGGCGCGAAATCCACCACCGCCGTATCGCCATCCGCGTCGACCGTGAGATCGGCGGGACAGGTCAGCGATGGCGCCGGAGCGGTCGGACCGGGTGACGGGGAATTCGAGGAGCCGCCGCATCCGGACAGGAGACAGACGGCGAGTGCAACAGGAACGAGGGCTCGCATCTGGGAGCCGATATTCTAACCGGCAAGCTCAGGCTGTGCGAAGCTCCCGCGGGGCGGTCCGGGAGGCCGGCCGTCAGGCCGGCTCCGCCGGCGGACGCACGAGAAACCGCGCGTCCACCTGCGCAATCTCCTGCTCGATCCGGTCCTGGCTCCAGCCGAGCTCGGCTGCCATCAGCTCGGCGCACCGGCGCAGGCACGCCACGCCGGGATGGCCGATCGTCCCCAGCCCGGTGCGCCGGAAGACGACGTCCTCGAGCCTGACGGCCATCTCCTCCCGAACGGCAAACGTCACTTCCGCTTCGATCGACTCGCGCCCGGGCGCCAGGCGCGCCAGGGCTGCCGGCTCGCTCCGCAGCAGCGTCTCGGCCTCGCCGCCGTAATGCGCCACGAGGTGCCGTGCCGTTCCGGGTTCGATCCGATCGCGGTGCGCCCGTTCGAGGGAGTCCGCCAGGGACTCCGGATCCTCGACGAAGCCGACGAGCGGCACCTCGCCCGTGCGACTCGGCCCGGCGCCGCGTCCGAGCCGGCGGGTGACGACCTGCATCGCCCGCGCGGCCAGCCGCCGGGCCGTCGTGTACTTCGCGCCGACGACCGAGACGAATCCCTCGACGCCGTCGTGGCGCCCGTGATCGACGACCTGGTAGATGCCGGTCCCGCGATAGACGTTGGGCTGGACCGTACCCGTCAGCGGATACAGACCGGCGAACGCATGGCAGACGTCGCGCCGCTCGAGTCCCGCCCCGGGCAACGCCGCCGCCACGTCGCGCAGCAGCTCCTCGACATCGTCCTCACCCGGCGCGACCGCATCGAGGTCCTGTTCGAACGGGCTGTCGCTCGTGCCGATGAGCGAGTGCCCGCGCCACGGGATCACGAAGATGTGGCGCCCGCCGCGGTTCACGATCGAAGCCCCGCGCCGCGACGAGGGGAGGGCCACCGCGAGCGTCGGCGTCACCTGGCGCGTGACGATGTGCGCTCCCTTGGAGAAGTGGGTGATCGGGCGGGGGAGACGTCCGGCGGACAGAAGGCGGTTGATGGCCGGGATCCAGGGCCCGGCCGCGTTGATGGTCAGCCTGGCGCGGACGTGCAGCCGCTCGCCGGTCAGCACGTCGCGCACGACCGCGCCCTGCACGTGCGACCCGGCGACCAGGAACTCCTCGACGGCGGCGTAGTTGGCGACGAACGCGCCTTCGCGCGCGGCCGTGCGGATGAACGCCAGCGTCATGCGCTCGGAGCTGTTCATGTGCAGCTCGTGGAACACGTAGCCGCCCGTCAGTGCGGGCGAGCCCGCGAGCGCGGGGAGCTCGCGGGCGAGCGCATCGGGCTCGAGCACCTGCCGCGGCGGGAGCCGGCGTCCGTCCGGCAGCGCGCGGTCGTGTCCGGCGCCGATCAGGTCGTAGACCATCATGCCGGCGCCCAGGAGCAGCCGTCCCTTGCGGAGGTCCCGGTACGTCGGAATGAGGAACGGAACCCAGCGGACCAGGTGCGGCGCGATGCGCTGGAAGCGGATGCGTTCGACCGCGGACTCGCGGACCTTGTGGAACTGGAGGGTCTGCAGGTACCGGATGCCGCCGTGCAGCAGCTTCGAGGAGGCGGCCGACGTCGCGCCGCCGAAGTCCCCCTTCTCGACGAGGGCCACCGACAGCCCGCGCAGTGCCGCGTCGTGCGCCAGACACGCGCCGGTGATGCCGCCGCCGACGATCAGGACGTCGAAATCGGTCCGCGTGAGGTCGCTAAGATCCCGTCGCATGCGCCTGAGCCGGACCGAGCCGCTCGTAGATGCCGGCGAGCCGCGACGCCAGTGCCGGCCAGGCGAACGTCCGTTCGACGCGCGCGCGGAGCGCCGCGCCGGCGGCCGATCCGCGAGCGGGGTCGCGCAGCAGCGCCGCGAGCCCGGTCGCGAGCGCGCCGGCGTCGCCGACCGGGACGTAGACCCCCGCCTCGCCGAGGAGGTCCCGGTTGACGCGCGTGTCGCTGGCCACCGTCGGCAGCCCGCACGCCATGTAGTTGAGGAGCTTGCCGTTGGCTTCGGTCAGCGACTGCTTCGGTGACACCGCCACGGATCCGAGCGTCAGGTAGTCGGCCGCCTCCGCGTAGGGAATGCGTCCCGGCAGCGTGACGTGCGCCGTGAGCCCGCGCGCGGCGACCTGCTCGCGGTATGCCTCCTCGTTCGGGTAGCCCATGATGAGGAAGTGCGCGTCGGGTACGGCGCGGACGACGTCCGGCACCGCGTCCAGCAGCAGGTCGACACCCTGGTATGCGGTCAGCACGCCGAGATACACGACCACGCGCCGGCCCTCGAGACCGAAGCGACGTACGAGCGCCGGGTCGGCGGCACGCGGGCGGAACTGTTCGAGGTCGACGCCGTCGGGCAGCCAGTACACGCGGCGGGTATCCACCCCCTGCCCGGCGAGCATCTCCTCGCCGCCGCGCGCGCTCACCAGCAGCGCGTCCGGCTGGCGCACGAGCCAGCGTTCCACCCGGCGCACCAGCGCAGGCAGCAGGCCGCGCTCGCCCAGGAAGCCGTGATCGGCGAGCTCGCCGGCCAGGCTGCCCTGCAGGTCGGCCACGAGCGGGATGCCGAAGCGGCGGCGCAGCGGCACGCCGATCGCGATGCCTTCGTGCAGGTGCGCGTGCAGGCAGTGGGGGCGGAACCGCTTCGCGACGCGGGCGGCCGCGAAGAGCAGCGAGCCGTCGAGCGGAATGCGGCCGTAGCTCGGGCCGACCGCGCGGACGCTGACGCCCGGCATCGCGGCGGCGCGGTGGATGCGGAGATCGGGGACGTCGTGGCCGGTGGGATAGGTGACGACCTCGGTGTCGATCCCCTGGGTGCGCAGCGCCCGGACCTCCTCGAGGATCCGGACGTGGCAGCCGCGATCCCCGAAGAACGGCGTCGGCGCAATCATCAGGACGCGCGACACGCGGCGGGGCGCGTCGGCCGGGATCGAAACGCTATGATGAGCGTATGCTCCCGCAGGGATCATCCGGAAGTATCCCTCCGCCCGCGGCGGCGGCGCGCCCCCGGCTTACGGCTGGACCGGCCACATGGGCGGCGCTGGCGATCCTTCTGGCGGGCGCCGCGGCGGCACTCTCGATCGACGTCGTCGAATCGGGCTTCAGCATCAAGGGAGATGAAGCGACCTATGTGTCGATGGCGCTGAGCGTCGCCCATGACGGCGACCTCGCGTTCGAACGACGCGATCTCGAGCGGTTCTGGTCGATCTACGGTCGCGGACCCGAGGGGATCTTCCTGAAGGTGGGGCGCCGCGTGCGTGTGCGCGCCGACCCGGTCTTCCCGTTCGTCCGCATCTCGAAGCTGCCGGACAACAGAACCGACCGATTGTATCACGGCAAGGCGCTCGCCTACGGCGTCGCCGCCGCGCCATTCGCGCGGGCATTCGGGCTCAACGGGCTGCTGCTGTTCAACGTCCTGCTGCTCTGGAGCGCGTTCTATCTGGGCTTCCGTTTCCTGTCGCTGTACCTCGCACCTGCCACCGCGTTCTGCTGGTCGCTCGCCTTCTTCGGCGCGTCGGTCGCGCCGGTGTACGTCGTCTGGCTGACCTCCGAGATTTTCAATTTCGCGCTCGTCTTCTTCGCGTACTGGCTGTGGCTGTACAAGGAGGCGCAGCCGGCGGATGCGCCGGCGCTGCCGCGCTGGCGCAGTGGATGGCGCGCGGACCTCCTCGCGGCCGCGCTGCTCGGCCTCGCCATCTACTCGAAGCCGCCCAACCTGCTGCTGCTCGCGCCGCCGGTCGCGCTCGCGCTCTGGCGTCGCCAGTGGGGCAGGGCCGCCGCGATCGGCGCCGCCGGCGGCCTCGTCGTACTGCTCGCCTTCGGCGGGACGCTGGCGGTGAGCGGCGACTGGAACTACCAGGGCGGGGAGCGCAAGTCGTTCTACGGATCGTTTCCGTTCGACGGCCCCGGCGCCACGTTCCACACGCGCGGCATCCAGTACGCCACGGACACGCTCCAGGGCGAGGTCGTCCTCGACGCCGGCGTCGGGGTGGAGCGCTTCGTCGACAACGTCGGATACTTCCTCTTCGGACGGTACGCGGGCCAGCTGCCGTACTACTTCCCGGGGCTCGTCGCCGCCGTGCTCGCGCTCGCGGCGTTCCGCCGGACGCTCATGTGGCAGAAGCTCGTGCTCGGCGCGGTCGGTGCGACCGCACTGGCGCTGCTCCTGCTGATGCCGTTCACATGGGCGGGCGGCGGAGGGCCCGTCGGCAACCGCTACTTCCTGAGCATCTATCCCGCGCTGCTGTTCGTGATCCCGCTGGCGAGCCCCGCATGGACGGCGCTGGCGGCGTGGGGCGGCATGGTGTTCGTCGCGTCGATGCTCGTCAACCCGTTCGTCACGGCCAAACAGCCCTGGCAGCACGCCGAGCACGGCCTCTTCCGGCTGTTGCCGGTCGAGATGACGATGCTCAACGACCTGCCGATCCAGCTCGACCCGTCGCGAGGGCGCCGCTCGTACCCGCCGGATCCGCGGCTGATGCTGTACTTCCTCGACGACAACGCATGGCTAGAACCGGGGCGGATCTGGATCCGCGGCGGCGCGCGCGCCGAGATCGTCGTGCGCTCCGTCGAGCGCATGGGCGCGTTCCGGGTCACGCTGCGGTCGCGCGTGCCGAACGTCGTGACGTTGAGCGCCGGCCGCGGACGCGAGCGCGTCGAGGTCGACCCGGGGGAGCAGGTCGTGGTGAACGTCCGGGCCGACGACGCGTACTCGCGGAACGCACGCGCGTGCCTGCTGTCGATCGAAGCGGCCGGGGGCGTCATCCCGCGGCTGGTGGACCCCGAGTCCCAGGACGGCCGGTTCCTCGGCGTCGAAGTCGACATCGCCGGCGTGCCATCGCGGTGAGCCCCCGGCGGGGTCCCCGGTGATGCCGCGCCGGGCACGTCGGCGGGCCCAACCGCCGTTGTAAACTGAATTCCCATGGCATATCGATCGCCGCTCGAGGCGCGCCTCGCGAAGCAGACGACGCGGGCCATCCACGATTTCCGGATGATCGAGGACGGCGATCGCGTGATGGTCGGCCTGTCCGGCGGGAAGGACAGCTGGGCGCTGATGCAGATCCTCGACGTGCTGCGGCAGCGCGCGCCGATCGACTTCTCGCTCGTGGCGGTGAACGTCGATTCCGGGTACGAGGGCTATCAGCACGAGCTGCTCGCCGAGGCCTGTGCGGCCCGCGGCTGGGAGTTCCATCGCGTCTCGACGACGATCGGCGCGACGATCGACGACAAGCTCGACGCCGGCGCCACGCCCTGCTCGCTCTGCGCGCGCCTGCGGCGCGGCGTGCTGTACCGGCTCGCCGCGCAGGTCGGCGCGACGAAGATCGCGCTCGGCCATCATGCCGACGACTTCATCGAGACGCTGCTCCTGAACGTCTTCTTCGCGGGCGCGTTGAAGGCGATGCCCGCCAAGCTCGTCTCCGACGACGGCCGGCACGTCGTCATCCGTCCGCTCGTGTACGTGCTCGAGGAAGAGGCCCGGGCGTATGCGAAGGCCGCCGATCTCCCCATCATCGGCTGCTGCTGCCCGGCGTGCGGCGATTTCTCCCTGCAGCGGCAGCAGGTGAAGCGGCTGCTCATGCAGCTGGATCGCGACCACCCCGGCGTGAAGCGTTCGCTGCTCAAGGCGCTGGGCAATGTCGCGCCGCGGCACCTGCTGGACCGCCGGCTGAATCCGCCGGATGCGCCGCTTCGCCGGGAAACCGCCGGCGCGGTGCGCGTCGACCACGGCGATCCCGCCGCCGGCGATGAGGATTCGCGATCCGGGATGACGGAACTGGCGTCCCGGATCCTTCCGCTGCTCTCGCGTCCCTGACCCGCGTGCGTGCCGTCATCCAGCGCGTGAGCGCCGCGCAGGTCACCGTCGGCACGCGCCTCGTCGGTCGGATTGGCCGCGGCATCCTGCTGCTCGTCGGCGTGGAGAAGGGGGACGGCCCCGACGACGTCGCCTTCGTGGCGGGGAAGACGCGCGACCTGCGCATCTTCCCGGACGACGAGGGGCGAATGAACCGGTCCGTCGCGGAAGCCGGTGGCGCCGTGCTCGTGGTCTCGCAGTTCACGCTGTGCGGCGACGCACGCAAGGGGCGGCGGCCGTCGTTCGACGCGGCCGCCCCGCCGGACGAGGCGCGAGCTTTGTACGAGGCCGTCGTCGAGCGGCTTCGCGCCGACGGGCTGCCGGTCGAGACCGGCGAGTTCCAGGCGATGATGGACGTCTCGCTCGTCAACGACGGGCCCGTCACGCTGCTGCTCGACAGCCGCCGCCGCTTCTGAGGGCCGGCGGCATTTTCACGGAGGACGGACTGCTGCCGATGCCACGTGCCGTCGTATTCCTGCTGCTGCTTGCCGCGCTGTGGCCGCTCCCGGTCGCCGCGCAGCAGCGTCCCCTGGTCACCGAAGATCCGCTCACCATCGGCGCGGGCCGTCTGCTGATCGAAGCCGGCGTGGAATCGGGCGCCAACGTCGACTACCCCGTGTCGGGGTTGACCGGCGATCGGCTGTCGATTCCGATCGGCGTCAGCTTCGGGCTCGGTGACGTGGCCGAACTGCAGATCGACGGCGGCTACAACTGGCTGGACGTGGAGCGCCGGCGCGACGCTCCGCTGTCGGGGCGCGTGGACCCGCGGGACCGGACGGGCGACGTGCACGATCTCGTCATCGCGACGAAGGTCACGGTCGTGCGGGAAGGGGACCGGCGGCCCGCATTTGGTCTCAGGCTGGCCACCCAGCTGCCCAATGCGAGCAACGAGAGCGGTCTCGGGCTGGACTCCATGACCTTCATCGGCACGCTGCTCGCAGGCAAGACGACGGGCTCCACCCGCATCGTCGGCAACGCGGGCATCGCGATCATGAGCGACGTGACCGAAGGGAGCATCCAGCAGGATGCCTTCGTGGGCAGCGTGTCCGTCGCGCGTGCGCTCAACAACGTCGTCGAGGTCGTCGGCGAGCTCGCGATGCAGCGGGTGCTCTTCGCCGACGAGCCGCCGGTCGGGGCCGAGCCGCGCGGCGCGCTGCGCGGCGGGTTCCGGCTGACACGTTCGGGATGGCGCGCGGACGCCGGAATCGTGCTGGGTCTCACGCGACAGGATCCGGACTACGGCTTCATGGCGGGCCTGACCTGGATCGGGCAGGTCCGCTAG
>CAYUPN010000008.1:0-19841 GCA_964446605.1 uncultured Bifidobacteriaceae bacterium
AGACCTGATCAGACCTGATCAGACCTGATCAGACCTGATCAGACCCGATCCGACCAGATCCCCCGTCTATACTGGGCGCCCGATGGATCCGGAGCTCACGGCCGGGCAGGAGACCTTCCGCGACGAGGTGGCGGATTTCGCGCGCACGCACGTGGCGCCGGTGGCGTCGGCCATCGACACCAGCGGACGGTTCCCGATCGATCTCGTGCGCGAGGCCGCGGCGCGCGGCTATCTCGGCCTGCTCGTGCCCGAACGCCACGGCGGCCGCGGCCTCGATCACGTGCGGCACGCGCTGGCGATCGAGGCGATCGCGCACGCCAGCGCGACGGTCGCCGTGATCCTCGCGGTGCACAACGCTCTCGTCTGCGAGACGCTCGCCACGGCCGGCACGCCGGAGCAGCAGACCGCGTGGCTGCCGCGCCTGGCGCGCGGCGAGGTCCTCGGCGCCTTCGCGCTGTCGGAAGCGGACGCCGGCACCGATGCCGCCAACCAGCAGACGCGGGCCGTGCGCGACGGGGACGGCTATCGCCTCGAGGGGCGCAAGGTGTGGGTCGCCAACGGCGAGGTCGCCGGCGTGGCGATCGTGTTCGCGGCAACCGATCCCGGCCAGCGCGGTCGCGGCGTCTCGGCGTTCCTCGTGCCGCTCGACCGGCGCGGCATCACCCGTGAGCCCGGCGTCGACTCGCTGGGCGTCCGCGGACTCGGGTGCGTCGAGCTCGTGTTCGACGGCGTCGCGGTCGCGGCCGCGGAGCGGATCGGCGCCGAGCATGCCGGATTCCCCATCGCGCGGCGGGCGCTCGAGGCCGGCCGGCTGGCGATTGCCGCGCAGGCGTTGGGGGTCGGACGCGCCGCGCTCGAGGCGGCGCTGGCGCATGCGCGGACGCGCAGGACGTTCGGGCGTCCCATTGCCAGCTACCAGGCGATCCAGTGGTTCCTCGCCGACATGGCGACCGACCTCGAAGCGGCCCGCCTGCTGTCGCTCGAGGCCGCATGGCTGGCCGACCAGGGCGAGGACTTCGGCCCCGTGGCGGCGATGGCGAAGCTGGCCGCTTCGGAAGCGGCGCACCGTGCCGCCGACCGCGCGATGCAGATGCACGCGTCGGCCGGCTACCGGCGTGGATCGCTGGTCGAACGTCTGTTCCGCGACGTGCGGGCGACGGAGATCTACCAGGGCACGTCGGAGGTGCAGCGGATGATCATCGCCGCCGCGGCGATGCGGGGACAGGTGAAATAGGAAACGGGAAACGGGAAACAGGAAACAGGAAACCCTCCTTCGCCCTTCGGGCTACGGAGGGCAAGCGGGACGTGGGCGTGCGCTCGCGTGAGTCCCGCGCGTCGCGCACGCGCCCGCCGAAGCCCGAAGGGCGAAGGCGGGCCTTCTCGTTTCACGCTCCTCGTTTCCCGTTTTCCGTTTCCGTCCGTCGTCACCCCAGAATCTGCTTCGCGATCGTCTGCAGCTGCAGGTTCGAGGTCCCCTCGTAAATCTGCCCGATCTTCGCGTCGCGATACAGCTTCTCGACCGGATAGTCGCGCACGAAGCCGTACCCGCCGAACAGGTTCACGGCCAGGCTCGCGGCGCGTTCGGCGACTTCCGACGCATGGAGCTTGCACATCGCCGCCTCGGTCAGGAACGGCTCGCCGCGATCCCTCAGCCGCGCGGCGTTGAAGACAAGCAGCCGTGACGCCTCGACCTCCGTCGCCAGCCGCGCGAGCTGGAACTGCACGCCCTGGAAGTCGGCGACCGCGCGGCCGAACTGCTTCCGCTCGCGCGTGTACCGGATCGCGTGGTCGAGCGCCGCCTGCGCGATGCCGAGCATCTGGGCGCCGATGCCGATCCGCCCCTCGTTGAGCGTCTCGATCGCGACTTTGTAGCCGCGGCCGACCTCGCCGAGCACCGCCTCGCGGGGCACGTGGACGCCGTCGAGCAGCAGCTCGCACGTCGAGCTCGCGCGGATGCCGAGCTTGTCCTCCTTGCGTCCGACGGTGAACCCCTCCGCGCCGCGCTCGACGAGGAACGCCGTGATGCCGCGATAGCCGGCCTCCGGGTTCACCGTCGCGAAGACGATGAACAGGCCGGCTTCGTTCGCGTTGGTGATCCAGAGCTTGCGCCCCGTGATGCGGAAGCCGCCGTCCGCCTCGACCGCCCGCACCGCCAGCGCGAAGGCGTCGCTGCCGGAGCCCGCCTCGGACAATGCGTAGGCGCCGACGGTGCCGCTCGCCAGCTCCGGCAGCCACCGCGCGCGCTGGGCGTCGGTCCCCCAGCGGGTGAGGGCGTTGATGACCAGCGTGTTCTGTACGTCCACGAGGACGGCGACGGAGGCGTCGACGCGCGCCAGCGCCTCGACGGCCAGCACCGCGTGGAAGAACGACCCGCCCGCGCCGCCGAAGCGCTCGGGGATCTCGATGCCCATCACGCCGAGCTCGAAGAGACGCCGGACGAGATCCGCGGGCATCGCGGCCTTCTCGTCCATCTCGCGCACGTGCGGCGCGATCTCGCGCGCCGCGAACTCGAGAATGCTCGAATGGAACAGCTGTTCGTCGTCGGTCAGGTGGCTGAGCGCCGGCGGGAGGCCGGCGGCGGGGTAGGACACGATCGGCTCCTCCGGGGCCATTCTGGCACAGGCGCTCGCCTGTCCCCGACCAGTCCGGGGCGGGACCCGTCCAACGGGTGAGGAGAGAATCCCGCCGCCGCGGCCGTGGCGGCGCGCGGGGTTATCATCGCTGAGAGTCGTGCCATGCCGTACTCGAGGTTCGCCCTGCTTCTCGTCACGCTCGTTCTGGCCGCGCTGACTGGCCTGGCGCGCCCGCTTGCCCAGGAGCCCGCGGCTCCGCCCCAGGGGGAGGGCCGTCCCCCCGCGGGGCAGGCTGGCCAGCCCGCGCCGCAAGGGCAGGAAGGGCAGGAAGGGCAGGAAGGGCAGGAACCGCAGGAGCCCTCGCGTCCGACCTTCCGCGCCGACATCAACTTCGTCCGTGTCGACGTCATCGTCACCGACAAGCAGGGGCGCCCCGTCGAAGATCTGACGGAGGCGGATTTCGAGGTCTCCGAGGACGGCGACCCGCAGCAGATCGAGTCGTTCCAGCTCTTCAAGATCGACCAGATCACCGAGACGACGCCGAACCGGCCGATTCGCAGCACGTTCGACGAAGAGTCGGAGGCGCAGCGGGCCGACGTCCGGCTGTTCGGCATCTTCCTGGACGACTACCACGTGCGGCGGGGCAACGCGATGCGGACCCGCCAGTACCTCGCCGACTTCGTGCGCACCAGCATCGCGCCGCAGGACATGGTCGGCATCATGTACCCGCTGACGCCGACCGACACGGTCGTGATGTCGCGCAACCACGACGCGACCGCCCGCGCGATCGAGCAGTTCGACGGCCGCAAGTACGACTACCAGGCGCGCAACATCTTCGAGGAGCAGTACGCGAACTACCCGGCGGTGGTCGTCGAGCAGATTCGCAACCAGGTCTCGCTCGGCGCACTCCGGGCCTTCATCCTGAAGCTCGGCGGGCTGCGCGAGGGGCGCAAGGCGCTGCTGCTGATCAGCGAGGGCTACACGCACTACCTCCCGCCGAGCCAGCGCGACCCGATCGCGTCGATGCCGGGCTACGGCAACCCGATGCGCGGCGGCGGCGGCTTCGACGACTCCATGGGGGAGCAGCGGGCGCGCTGGTTCTCGAACGCCGAGATGCTGTCCGACCTGCGCGAGATCTTCGACCTCGCGAACAAGTACAACGTCGCCATCTACGCCGTCGACCCGCGCGGCCTCGCCGGCTTCGAGCACGACATCAACGAAGGCGTCGGGCTGCAGATGGACCGCGCGATGCTGGAGATGACGATGGACTCGATCCGGATCCTGGCGTCGGAAACCGACGGCCGGGCCATCGTCAACCGGAACGATCTCACGCCCGGGCTGCGGCAGATCGTGCGCGACTCGAGCTCGTACTACCTGCTCGGCTACAACTCCAGCCAGGCGCCGAGCGACGGGCGGTTCCACGAGATCAAGGTCCGGGTGAAGCGCCGCGGCGTCGACGTCCGGCACCGGAAGGGCTACTGGGCGCTGACCCCAGAGGAAACCAAG
This sequence comes from uncultured Bifidobacteriaceae bacterium, assembly GCA_964446605.1. Lineage (GTDB taxonomy): Bacteria > Acidobacteriota > Vicinamibacteria > Vicinamibacterales > JAENWD01 > JAENWD01. Next base: position 4,080 of record CAYUPN010000008.1, read on the forward strand.
CGCGCCACCGCACCGCCGGCCCCGGCGATGCCGAAGGACGTCGAGGCGGCGCTCGGCACGCTCGCGGTCGCGCCGCGACGGCAGTTCGTCAACAGCTGGATCGGCCTGTCGCGCGGCGAGAACGGCAAGACCCGCGTGACCTACGTCTGGGAACCCGCCGACAACCCGAACGCGCGCGGCGAGGCGGCGGCGCAGGTCCAGCTGATGGTCATCGGGACGGACGGGGCGCCGTACTATCGCGGCAGCGTGCCGCAGGAGCCGCTGGCCAATCCCGCCGCGAACGTGCCGCGGCGCGTGACGTTCGAGGTGCCGCCCGGCCGGATCCAGATGAAGATGGTGGTCAAGGACGGGGGCGAGCTGACGCTCGACAGCGACACCCGCGAGATCGCCGTGCCGGATCTGGCGGCGCCGGAGGTGCGCTTCAGCACGCCGGCCGTGTTCCGCGCGCGGACGGCGCACGAGCTCCAGGCGCTCCGCCGCGAGACGAATCCGGTGCCGACGGTCGATCGCGCCTTCCACCGATCCGAGCGGCTGATCGTCCGCGCGCACGCGTATGGTCCGGGGACCGAAGTGCCCACGGTGACCGCGAACCTCCTGAACCGCATGGGACAGGCGATGCAGGAGATTCCCGTGCAGCTCGACGCGGCCGGCGGCGCGGTGGAGGTGGAGCTGCCGCTGGCGGGCATCGCGCCCGGCGAATACCTGCTGGAGCTGCGCGCGTCGGGCCAGGGCGGCGAGGCGCGCGAGCTCGTGGCATTCCGCGTCGGCGCGTAGCGCCGCATCCCGATCATTCCCCGGAGGCGCGCAGACGTCTCATGGCATTCGAGGCGACGCTCGACACGCTGTACCGCTGGGCCGACAAGGCCTTGCGGCTCGACGACACGCCGCCGCGGCTGGCGCTGGCGCTGGCCTGGGGCGTGACCGCGGGCTTCTCCCCCTTTTTCGGCGTGCAGTACGTCGCCGCGTTCCTCCTCGCGATCGTGCTGCGGCTGAACAAGCTGCTCGTGCTCGCCGGCCTGTGTCTGAACCTGCCGTGGATCATGGTGCCCTGGTACGCAGGAACCACCGCGGTCGCCGGCGCGCTGCTGGGCGTGCCGCTGCCGGACGACCTGCGCGGCGCCTTCGGCACACTGTTCAGCGAGCCGCTGCTCGGTTTCGACTTCTGGCGGCAGCTCGTGCGGATGGTGCGGCCGTGGGTGCTGCCGTTCCTGGTCGGGCCCACGGTGGGCGCCATCCTTCTCGGGTCGGCGACCTATCCGGTGGCGCTCGCGCTGATGCGCGCGCGCAGCCGTCAGCGCGAGGCCATGCGCGGCAGCGAGGCCTGACGCGCACCGCCGCGCGGCCGGGCGGGTGTCCAGGCTCGGCCGTCCCGGTATAAACTCCCCGCCGTGTCCGTTCCGGCCGATCCCATCCAGCGCTTCCGCGACCTCTACGCGCGGGCGTCGGCTGGCGCGCCGTTCGATCCCGCCGCCGTCGTTCTGGCCACCGCGTCCTCCGACGGGCGTCCGTCGGCGCGGGTCGTGCTCCTGCGCCGCGTCGACGAGCTCGGTTTCGGCTTCTACACGAACTACGACTCGCGCAAGGGGCGCGAGCTGCGCGAGAACCCGTGGGCCGCGCTGTGCTGCTACTGGCCCTGGGTGGACGAGCAGGTGCGGATCGAGGGCTCAGTGAGCGTCGCGCCGCCCGCCGACTCCGACGAGTACTTCACCACACGCGCGCGCGGGAGCCAGATCGGCGCCTGGGCGTCGCGGCAGAGTGCGCCGCTGGCGAGCCGCGACGAGCTGGAGGCGCGCTACGAGGCGCTCGAGCGCGAGTACGAGGGACGGGACATTCCGCGCCCCCCCTTCTGGGGCGGGTATCGCCTCCGGCCGGAGCGCATCGAGTTCTGGCGCGCGGGACGCTACCGACTGCACGACCGGCTGGTGTTCCTCAGGGAGGGAGCGGGCTGGCGGATGTCGACGCTCTATCCCTGACGCGCACGGCGCGGAGGAGGGTTCGTGAGCAGCACGATGCGTGAAGCGCTGGCCGAGTTTCTCGGCACGTTCATCCTGATGATCTTCGGCCTGGGCGTCGTCGCCCAGGTCGTGCTCGGTGGCGGGACCCACGGCGAGTATCTGTCGATCAACATCGGCTGGGGGCTCGCGGTGGTCATGGGCGTGTACGTGTCGGCCGGCATTTCAGGCGGACACATCAACCCGGCGGTGACGCTCGCCGTCGCGGTCTGGCGCGGGTTCCCCTGGAACAAGGTCCTGCCCTACATCGCCGCGCAGATGGCCGGCGCGTTCGTCGCCTCCGTGGTCCTCTACGTGACGTATGCGGACGCGCTCGCGAACTTCGACGGCGGCGTCCGCCAGGTCACCGGATCGCTGGCCACCGCGCAGATCTGGGCGACCTACCCGAAGCCATGGCTGTCGACGCTCGGCGGGTTGATCGACCAGATTGTCGGCACGGCGCTCCTGATGATCGGCGTGTTCGCCATCAGCGACACCCGCAACGTCGCGCCGCAATCGAACGCCGGACCGGTCGTGGTCGGGCTGCTCGTGCTCGTCATCGGCATGACGTTCGGCCTCAACGCCGGCTACGCCATCAACCCGGCGCGCGATCTCGCGCCGCGCCTCTTCACGGCGATGGCGGGGTGGGGCGGCGAGGTCTTCCGCGCCGGCAACGGCTGGTGGTGGGTCCCCGTCGTGGGCCCCATGATCGGTGGCGTGCTCGGCGGTTTCGTCTACGACGTGTGCGTCGGGCGGCGGCATCCCGCGCCGGCGTCCACCCCGTCCGCGGCTCTCTGACATGAACCAGTTCATCCTCGCACTCGATCAGGGCACCACCTCCAGCCGGGCAATCGTGTTCCGGCACGACGGCCAGCTCGTCTCGGCCGCCCAGCAGGAGTTTCCGCAGATCTTCCCCTCGCCGGGGCACGTCGAGCACGACCCCGAGGCCATCTGGAGCTCGCAGCTCGCCACGGCGAAGGAGGCGCTCGCCCGGGCCGGCCTGTCCCCGCGCCAGATCGCGGGCATCGGCGTCACGAACCAGCGCGAGACGACGGTGGTGTGGGACCGGGAGACCGGCAAGCCGGTCACGAACGCCATCGTCTGGCAGAGCCGGATCACGGCGCCGATCTGCGAGGAGCTCAAGCGGGACGGACTGGATGACCTGTTCCGCTCGCGGACCGGGCTCATCATCGATCCCTACTTCTCGGGCACGAAGATCAAGTTCCTCCTCGACACCGTGCCGGGCCTGCGCGCGCGCGCCGAGCGCGGGGACGTGCTGTTCGGCACCGTCGACTCGTTCCTGATCTGGCGGCTCACCGGCGGGAAGCGGCACATCACCGACGTCACGAACGCCAGCCGCACGCTGCTCTTCAACATCCACACGCTCGACTGGGACGAGGAGCTGCTGAAGGTGCTCGGCGTGCCGCGGGCGATGCTGCCCGAGGTGCACGCGTCGAGCGAGTGGTACGGCGAGACCGACCCGTCGCTCTTCGGCGAAGCGATTCCGATTGCCGGAGCCGCCGGCGACCAGCAGGCGGCCCTCTTCGGCCAGGCCTGCTTCGAGCCCGGGGACGCGAAGAACACGTACGGCACCGGCTGCTTCATGCTGCTGAACACCGGCGACACGATCGTGCCGTCGACGCACGGGCTGCTCAGCTCGATCGCATGGAAGATCGGCGACCGGACGACGTACTGCCTCGAAGGGGCCGTGTTCGTCGCGGGCGCGGCGGTGCAGTGGGTCCGGGACGGGCTCAAGGCGATCCAGAGCTCCGCGGAAGTGGAGCGGCTCGCCGCGACGGTCCAGGATGCCGGCGGCGTGTACCTGGTCCCCGCGTTCGTCGGTCTCGGAGCGCCGTACTGGGATCCGTACGCGCGCGGTCTGATCATCGGCCTCACGCGCGACACGACCATCGGCCACATCGCGCGCGCGACGGTCGACTCCATGGCGTATCAGACGCGCGACGTCCTCGAGCTGATGCAGCAGGAGGCCGGACTGACGCTCTCGGCGCTCAAGGTGGACGGCGGCGCCGCGGCGAACAACACGCTCCTGCAGTTCCAGGCGGACCTCCTCGGCTGCACCGTGCGGCGGCCGGTGGTCGCCGAGACCACGGCCCTCGGCGCCGCCTATCTGGCGGGCCTCGCCGTCGGCTACTGGGAGGGGCAGGAAGATGTGGCCCGCAACTGGGCACTCGACCGGGAGTTCACGCCGACGATGGCGGACCCGGAACGCGAGCGCCTGTATCGCGGCTGGCGGAAGGCCGTGAGCCGCTCACTCGACTGGAAGGAGAAGTAGAGGACTCATGTACTCGGGGACCGAACCTGTCGTGCACACCTGCCGCTCCCGATCCGGATTCGTCCGCGTCGCTGCCACCTGCGCCATCGCCGCGCTCCTCTCGGCCTGTGGCGGCGGCGACAGCGCGCCGGCCGCCCAGACACCGCCGCCGGCGGCTCCCGCCGGCGAGGCGCCGGCCGTGGATCCCGACGCCCGCCTCCGGGAGCTCGGCATCGAGCTGCCCGACGTGGCTCCGCCGGTGGCGAACTACGTGAAGGCGGTCCGGGTCGGCAACCTGCTGTTCCTGTCGGGCCACGGCCCCTGCGGCGAACTGACGCCCGACCAGATCGGCAAGGTCGGCGCCGACCTGACGATCGAGCAGGGCGCGGCGGCCGCGCGGGCGACCGGCATCTGCATGCTCGCGACCCTGAAATCGGAGCTCGGCCAGTTGAGCCGCGTCCGCCGCGTCGTCAAGGTGCTCGGGCTGGTGAACGGCGCGCCCACGTTCGGCGATCAGCCGAGAGTCATGAACGGCTTCTCGGACCTGATGGTCGAGGTCTTCGGCGATCGCGGGCGCCACGCGCGAACCTCCGTCGGCGCGGGATCCCTGCCGAACAACATGGCGGTCGAGATCGAAATGATCGTCGAGGTGGAGTGAATGCCGCGCCCCCGGCGGGCGTAATGGCAGAGAGACGGCCGGTGGGCGGCGGAGGCGCGCCGCTGCCGGCCGCATGCGACAATGAGAACGGCGCACACGCGCCGTTCGTTCCTCCGTTCCGACGCGCCGCGTCTCCCGCGCCGGCGAGCGACCATGATCCGACTGCCGCGACAGCTGCTCGTCGAGCCCCGCCTGGCTCATTTTCCGCTCCCGGATCCGATTGCCGAACTGACCGCCCGGTTGTCCGGGTGGCAGGGCGAGGCCTGGGCCGGGCGCCGGGTGGCCGTCGGCGTCGGCTCGCGCGGGATCACGCACATCGCCGAGGTCGCCCGGACCGTCGTCGGCTGGCTCCGTGCGCAGGGGGCCGAGCCGTTCGTCATGCCGGCGATGGGGAGCCACGGGGGCGGCACACCGGACGGACAGCGGGAGCTGCTCGAGAGCTATGGCGTGACCGAGGCGTCCGTTGGCGCGCCGATCGAGACCGCCATGGACGTCGTCGAGGTCGGCCGGTCGCCGGCGGGCATCGACGTCGTGCTCTCGACGCTGGCGCTGCAGGCGGACGCCGTGGTGCTCGTCAACCGCGTCAAGCCGCATACCGACTTCGACAGCGCGCAGATCGGCAGCGGCATCCGGAAGATGTGCGCGATCGGGCTCGGCAAGGCCGAAGGGGCGTTCCGCTGCCACTGGGCGGCCAGCACCCTCGGGCACGAGCGCGTGCTGCTGGACGTCTCCGCCCACGTGCTCGAGCGGCTGCCGCGCCTGTATGGCGTCGCGCTCATCGAGGACGGGGCGCACGCGCTCGCGCGCATCGAGCTGCTGCGCGGGCATGAAGTGGCCGCGCGCGAGCCCGAGCTGCTGCGGCTGGCGCGCGAGTGGATGCCGGCGCTGCCGTTCCCCGAAATCGATGTGCTGATCGTCGACGAGATCGGCAAGAACATCAGCGGCACCGGCATGGACACGAACATCATCGGGCGCGGCGTGGACCTGCGGCCGATGGCCAACAGCCGCTCGGAGATCCGCGCCATCTACGTGCGCGGGCTCACGCCGGAGTCGCACGGCAACGCCATCGGCATCGGTCTGGCCGACATCGTCTCGACCCGGCTCGTCGAGGCGATGGATCCCGCGATCACATACACGAACGCCGTTTCCGCGATGACGCCGGCCACGGCCCGCATCTCGATCAACTTCCCGACCGACGCCCGGTGTCTCGAGGCGGCGCTGCGGGTCTCGGGAGCCGACGCCGGCACGCCCCGCATCGTGCGTATCCGGCACACGCTGGCGCTCGATCGGATCGTCGTCTCGGAAGCGTTCCTGCCGGCGATCGAGGCCAGCGGCGACCTCGAGGTGCTCGTTCCCCCGTCCGAGTGGCGGTTCGACGCCGACGGGAACTTCGACCCGGCGACCGATCTGCTCGCCGCCGTGACCGCCTGACCTGCGAACGCCGCGGCCGGGCGGACGCTTCTGGCCAGCTGAGCCGTTCGGCGTATAGACTGGGATCTGCGCAGCCGCTCCGTGCTGCGCGCCCACTCCCGGAAGGCTGGTGCCCGCATAGTGTCCCGTACGATTCGTCTCTCCGCAGCGCTCGCGCTCGCGGCCGCCCAGAGTCTCTTCTTCACGCCTCCCGCCGCTGCCCAGGACGCCCGCACCGTCCAGGCCGTGAGAACGGCCACGCCGATTCGCGTGGACGGCCGCCTGGACGACGCGGCCTGGCGTGAGGCCGTCGCGGTTTCGGACTTCCTGCAGCTCGTGCCCGACGAAGGACGCCCGGCCCGCGAACAGACCGTGCTCCAGATCGCCTACGACGACGAGGCGATCTACGTGGGTGCGCGGCTCTTCGACAGCGATCCGGACCGCATCGTCCGGCGTCTCTCCCGTCGCGACCTCGACGCGGATGCGGACTGGCTCTCGATCTACTTCGACCCGCACCACGATCGCCTGACCGGCGTCGAGCTGCGCGTCACCGCGGCGGGCGTGCAGCGGGACGCGATCATCTACAACGACGTCTTCAAGGACGATACGTGGGACGCGGTGTGGGACGCCGCCGTGTCGGTGGACGAGCAGGGCTGGGTCGTCGAGATGCGGATTCCGTTCTCGCAGCTGCGATTCCGGGCCGGCGACGCGATGACCTGGGGCATCAACGCGGAGCGCTCGGTGCACCGCACCGGCGAGGTCTCGTGGCTCGCGCTGACACCGAGCAACGAGAGCGGCCTCGCGTCGCGCATGGCACCCCTGACGGGGCTCGAGGGGGTCCGCCCGCCGCGCCATCTGGAGCTGCTGCCGTACGTCACCGCCCGCTCGGAGCTCGTCGCACCCGCGTCGGCCGGGAATCCGTTCAATGACGGATCGCGGTTCTTCGGCGGGGCGGGGATCGACGTCAAGTACGGGCTGGCGAGCAACATGACGCTGGACGTCACGATCAACCCGGACTTCGGGCAGGTCGAAGTCGATCCGGCCGTCGTGAACCTGAGCGCCTCGGAGACCTTCTTCGAGGAGAAGCGCCCGTTCTTCACCGAAGGCAGCCAGATCTTCTCGAGCTTCGGCAAGAGCGGCGCGGCGGAGTACTGGAACTACTACTTCTTCGAGCCGCGGCTGTTCTACTCGCGTCGCGTCGGCCGCGCGCCGCAGGTGCCGGCCGGCGGCGACCACGTCGACACGCCCGCGCTGACGACCATCCTCGGCGCGGCGAAGCTGACCGGGCGCAGCCGTGGCGGCTGGACCGTCGGCGTCGTGAACGCGCTGACGGGGCGCGAGTCGTCGCGCATCGCGGCCGTGCAGGGCATCGAGCGCGTCGAGGCCGAGCCGCTGACGAACTACTTCGTCGGACGGGCGAAGCACGCCGTCGGCAGCCGCGCCGCGCTGGGCTTCATCGGCACGATGGTCCACCGCCAGCAGGAGGAGCGGCTGGCGGAGCACCTGGTGGGGCAGGCGTACGTCGGCGGCGTCGACGGCCATCTGTTCCTCGACAGCGATCACGACTGGGTCATTTCAGGCGGGATGGCGGGCAGTCATCTCCGTGGCACGGCCGAGGCCATCGATCGGCTGCAGCGCAACTCGCTGCGTTACATGCAGCGCCCCGACGCGCCGCACATCACGTACGACCCGACGCGGACGTCGCTGAACGGCTGGACGGGCAACATCAATCTGAACCGCAATCGTGGCAACGTCACCGTGAACGCGGCGCTCTGGGGCATGAGCCCGGGGTTCGACGCGAACGACGCCGGGTTCGGCACGCAGTCGGATCGCGGCGGCGGCCACGGCCAGGTGCTGTTCCGGAAGCTGACGCCCGATCGGTTCACGCGGTCGCGCCAGCTGGTCATCGCGAAGTGGTGGACGTGGCACTACGGCGGCGACTCGCAGGGTGACGGCGTCACCGCGACGGCCAACCTGCAGTTCCTGAACTACTGGCGCTACAACGTTACCGCGGGCTGGTCGCGCGACACCTGGGACGACCGGCTCACGCGCGGCGGCCCGACGACGGTGCGGCCGGGGATCACGTCGGTCAACATGTCGGTCGTGAGCGATCCGCGCCGGAGCCTGTACGGAACGCTGACCGCGAACATCTCCGAGCGGAACTACGACGCCTGGACGCACACGTTCCGCGGAGAGGCGACCTGGCAGCCCTCCGATGCCGTGCAGCTGACCGCCGGTCCGCAGCTCATGCGGTCGCAGTCCCGCGCGCAGTATCTGACGGCGGTGCGGGATCCGCTGGCCACGGCGACGTTCGGCTCCCGCTACGTCTTCGGCGAGCTCGCGCAGACCGAGGTCTCGATGCCGCTGCGCGTGAACGTCACGATGTCGCCGCGTCTCGCGCTCCAGATCTATGCGCAGCCGCTGGTGTCGGTCGGCGACTACGGCGCGATCACCGAGTTCGCGCAGCCGCGCACGTACCGGTTCCACCGGTACGGCGAGGACATCGGCACGATCCGGCCGGTCGCCGGTGGACGGGAGCTCGAGATCGACCCGGACGGCAGCGGCCCGGCATCCGCGTTCCGGCTGCCCGAGCCGGACTTCAACGTGAAGTCGCTGCGGCTCAACACGGTCCTGCGCTGGGAGTTCCGGCCCGGCTCCACGCTGTATGCCGTCTGGACGCGGCGCGGGCACGATCTGGGCAATCCCGGCGAATTCGAGTTCGGCCGGGATTTCGGGCGGGTCTGGGGCGCCGAGGCCGACGACATCCTGCTGATCAAACTGAGCTACTGGCTGTCCCGATAGGAAACGGGGAACGGGAAACAGGAAGGGCACGCCCGCGAGCCGCCGGCAACGAGCGGGCCCTTCCTGTTTCCCGTTTCCCGTTTTCCGTTCCCTTCCCTCCCCCTCGTCCCCTATGATGGCGGCCAACCGGGGAGCCGCCCATGATCAAGCTGGACGCCCACCGGCCCGTGCACTTCTGTGACGGGCTGACGCGCCGCGACTTCCTCCATGCCGGCGCCATCGGACTCGCGGGGCTCGGTCTGAGCCTGAGCGACCTTTTCGCCCTGAAGGCGGCCGGCGCGGTCCGTACCGACCGCGACGTCAACTGCATCTGCCTGTTCCTGGTCGGCGCGCCGAGCCAGCTCGACACCTGGGACATGAAGCCCGAGGCCCCTTCCGAGATCCGGGGCCCCTATTCGGCGATCCGCACGAACGTCCCGGGCATCCAGATCAGCGAGATCTTCCCGCGGATGGCGCAGCATGCCGACAAGGTCGCCCTCGTGCGGTCGGTGCACTACTCGGGCGTCGCCGTGCACGATGCCGGGCATCAGGTGATGCAGACCGGCCGCCTGTTCCAGGCCGGCACCGAGTCGCCGCACGTCGGGTCGATCGTCGGCTTCCTCAAGGGGCCGAAGGGGGAGATCCCGCCGCACGTATTGCTGCCGCGCCCGATCGGCAACACCGGCGGCAACATGCCGCACGGCCAGACGGCCGGTTTCCTGGGCAAGCTGCACGATCCCTTCGTGCTCGGCGCCGACCCGTCGGCGCCGGATTTCGCGGTGCCCGATCTGCTCCCGCCCGACTACCTGACGGCGATCCGGGCCGACACCCGGCGGAACCTGCGGAGTCTCGTCGACGGCGCCGTGAAACAGTTCGAGGCGAGCCCGGATGCGAGGCTCCTGAACGCCTCCTTCGATCAGGCCTACACGCTGATCTCCTCGTCGGCCGCCCGTGCCGCCTTCGACCTGTCGCAGGAGCCCGACGCGGTGAAGGATCGGTACGGCCGCAACCGGTTCGGCATGAGCTGCCTGCTCGCCCGGCGCCTGGTCGAAGCCGGGGTGCGGTTCGTGACCGTGAACATGTTCGAGACGGTGTTCAACGAGATCACCTGGGACATCCACGGCTCGGCCCCCTTCAGTCCGATCGAGGCGTACCGCGACCTGCTCGGGCCGATGTTCGATCACGCGTACGCGTCGCTGCTCGAGGATCTGACGAGCCGCGGGCTGCTCGAGAACACGCTGGTCGTCGCGATGGGCGAGTTCGGCCGCACGCCGAAGATCAACCCCGCCGGCGGGCGCGATCACTGGCCGCAGTGCTGGACGATCGCCCTCGCGGGCGGCGGGGTGAACGGGGGGCAGGTCGTCGGCTCGTCGGACGAGACGGGGGCGTACCCGAAGGATCGGCCGGTCCCCGCCGCCTCCATCGCGGCGACGATGCTCCACGCGCTGGGTGTCGACGTCGAGAAGGAGCTCCCCGGCCCGCAGGGGCGCCCGATCCGCATCGTCGACCACGGCGTCGAGCCGGTGCGCGAGCTGTTCTGACGGAGGCTCGCTGATGCGCCGGAGCGGCAGCGTAACCCACACGATGCACCGATGGTTGCGGTCGCGCGCGCGGCTGGCCTCGTGCCTCGCGGCTGCGGCTGTCGCGGTTCTCTGGGCCGCGGCCGGCGAGCCGCTGGCCCAGCCCGCGCCGCTCGACGCGCTTCGCCCGATGGCGTCGCACGCGCCGGTGCCGGCCGCAATCCCGCCCGTTTCCTTCACGACCCAGGTCATCCCCGTCCTGACGAAGATGGGGTGCAACTCCGGCCCGTGCCACGGCGCGGAAGCCGGCAAGAACGGTTTCGCGCTGACGCTTCGCGGCTACGATCCGGCGGCCGACTACGACGCGATTGCCCGGCAGGCCGGGGGGCGGCGCGTGAACCCGATGGAGCCGGCGCGCAGCCTCCTCCTGCTGAAGCCGACCGAGTCGGTGCCCCACATGGGCGGCAAGCGCTTCGAGCCCGGGTCGATGCCGTACACCGTGCTGGCGAACTGGATCGCGGCGGGCATGCCGCCGCCGTCGGCGCACGATCCGTCGCTCGTGCGGCTCGAGGTCACGCCCGGTGATGCGACGCTCGCGGTTGGCGACACGCGGCGGCTCGGCGTCACGGCGCGCTTCTCGGACGGGGCCGTCCGCGACGTCACCGCACTCGCCCGGTTCGCGTCCGCGGACGAGACCGTCGCCTCCGTCGACGACTCCGGCGTCGTCAGGATCGTCGGACCCGGCGAGACGGCCGTCAGCGTCAGCTTCCTCACCGGCGTGGCCCTGACGCGCGTGCGCGCCCCGTTTCCGAACGACGTGGCGGCCGGCGTCTACGATCGGTCGCCGCGCCGCAATCTGATCGACGATCACGTGCTCGCCAAGCTGCGCGAGCTGCGGATTCCGCCGTCGGGTCAGGCGGACGATCACGCCTTCATCCGCCGCGCCTTCCTGGATGCGGCCGGCATGCTGCCGACCCGCGCGGAGGTCGAGGCGTTTCTCACGGACACGTCGCCGGACCGCCGCGCGGCGCTCGTCGACCGGCTGCTCGCGCGCGACGAGTTCGTGGACTACTGGACGTACCGCTGGTCCGACCTGCTGCTGGTCTCGAGCCGGTCGCTCGGGCCCGCCAACGTGCGCGCCTTCTACGGCTGGATCCGCGGCCACGTGGCGGCGAACACGCCGTGGGACCGGTTCGTCTACGAGCTGGCCACGGCGACCGGGCGCACGACCGACAACGGCGCGACGAACTACTACCTCATTCACCGCAACCCGACCGACATCGCCGAGAACTTCACGCAGGCGTTTCTCGGGCTCACACTCACCTGCGCGCGCTGCCACAACCATCCGATGGAGAAGTGGACCCAGAACGACTACTACGGGTTCGCGAACCTGTTCGCGCGCGTGTCGATGAAGGAGGAGGCGGACGGCGGCGGCAAGGGGGACACGGCGACCATCCTGTCGGCTGCCGCAGGCGACGTGTTCCATCCGCGCACGGGCGTCGCGATGCCGCCGCGTCCGCTCGACGGCGCCGCCATGGCGCCCGGCTCGCGCGAGGACCGCCGGGCTTATCTCGCGACGTGGCTGACGAGTCCGGACAACCGCCAGTTCGCCCGGACGCTGGTGAACCGCGTGTGGGGCGCCTTCTTCGGCCGCGGACTCGTGCATCCGGTCGACGACCTGCGCGAGACGAATCCGGCGAGCAACGAGCCGCTGCTCGAGGCGCTCACGACGCACATCATCGAAAACGGCTACGACGTCCGGGGACTGATCCGGCTGATCATGACGTCCGCCGCGTACCAGCGCTCGTCCGAGCCGCGGCCCGGCAACGAGGCCGACGACCGCTTCTTCGCGCGGTATCTCACCCGGCGCCTGCCGGCGGAGGTCATGCTCGACGCGTTCTCGCAGGTGACGGGCGTGCCCGAGACCTTCGAGGGCTACCCGCCGGGGACCCGCGCGCTCGAGTTGCCGGACACACGCGTGTCGTCGTACTTCCTCGACGTGTTCGGCCGGCCTGCGCGCGTCATCACATCGGCGGCCGAGCGGATGCAGGACCCGACGCTCCCGCAGGCGCTGCACACGATCAACGGCGAGACACTGAACCGCAAGCTGATGGCCGACGAGGGGATCATCGCGCGGCTGGTCGCCGGGGGGCGCTCGAACGCGGAAGTAATCGACGAGTTGTACTGGACCGCCCTCAGCCGCCCGCCAACGGCCGCCGAGCGCGAACGGCTGCTGGCCGTGCTGGCGCCGGACACCGCGGAGCCGGCCGAGCGCCGCCGGAGTCTCGAGGACCTCGGCTGGGCGGTGCTCACGTCGACCGAGTTCCTCTTCAATCACTGACGGGAGACGGATGCGCCGGGTCATGATCGCCGCCGTGCTGGGAGGCGCCGCCGTCACGATGGGGGCGGCCCAGCGTCCTGCGGCCCCCGCCGGCCCGCCCGATTTCGCGCGCGACGTCGTCCCGATCGTCGAGAGCCAGTGCCTGCGCTGCCACAACACGGCGAAGTCCGAAGGCGGCCTGCTGCTCGAGACCTGGGACGACATGATGCGTGGCGGCGACACCGGCCCGCCGATCGTGCCGGGGGAGCCGGACCGGAGCCCGCTCGTGCTGCAGATCGAGGGGCGCGCGAAGCCGAAGATGCCGCCGAAGAAGACGCTGTCGCCGGAGGAGATGGCCGTGCTGCGCGCGTGGGTTGCCGCAGGCGCGCGCTACTCGGCGCCGCGGCCGCCGCACCCGGACGGCCGCCTGCCGGCGATCGCGCCCGCGCCGGTTGCGCCTCGCGTGACGGCGATCGCCTGGCGCCCCGACGGACGGGAGGTCGTGTTCGGCGGCTACAAGGAACTGCGGCGCATGGCGATGCCGGGCGGCTCGGTGCAGCCCGCCTGGAGCGGACCGTCCGATCTGGTGCGCAGCGTCGCGTGGAGCGCCGACGGCCGGCTGGTGGCGGCCGCGGGCGGGCCGCCGGGGTTCTTCGGCGAGATCGTCGTGTACGACGCGGCAACGGGCGATGTCCGTGCGCGTCTCGAGGGACACCGCGACTACGTCTACGACGTCGCCTTCAACCTCGATGCGAGCCGGCTGGCAAGCTGCGGCTACGACCGGCAGATCCGGATCTGGGACGTCGCGGCCGGCCGTACGATCGGCGTGCTCCGCGAGCACTCCGAGGCGGTCTACGCGGTCGCATTCAGCAGCGACGGCACGCTGTTGGCCTCGGCGTCTGCGGATCGATCCGTGAAGATCTGGGACGTCGAAACCGGCGTGCGGCTCCACACGATCACGGATCCGACGGGCGGCGTGCTCACGCTCGCGTTCCGGCCCGGCACGGCGGAACTGGCGGCCGGCGGACACGACCGACGGATCCGGATCTGGCGCGTGAGCAGGGACGGGGCCGAGGCGCTGCACAGCATCGCGGCCCACGACGGGGCGGTGCTGCGGCTGGCGTACTCGCCGGACGGATCGACACTGGCGTCGAGCGGCGCCGACAGGCGGGTGCGGCTGTGGGACGCCGCGCGCGGACAGCCCGCGCACCTGTTGCCGGTGCAGAGCGACTGGCCGCTGGGGCTCGCATTCAGCCCTGACGGCAGGCAGATCGCGGTCGGGCGGCAGGACGGCACCGTGAGCGTGTACGACGCCGGCACGGGTGCGCTTGCGGCGGACCTGGTTCCGCCGCACGATCCGCAGCCGGCAGGAGTGGTGCGGCGATGAGACGAGCCCTGATCGCGATTGTCGTGCTGGCGGCCCTGACCGCGACCGCCGCGGCGCAGACGCGCCCACCGGTCCTGTTCATCGCGACGCCGTACGGCATCCAGCGCGGGACGAGCGCATCGTTGATCGTCGAAGGCGCGAACATCGGCGAGACGAGCCGGGTGATCTTCTCGCACCCGGGGCTCAGCGCGACCATCGACGGCTACGAGGAGATCGGACCCGACGTCCGGGAGCGGAGACCCGGGGAAACGGGCGCGATCATCCAGGACCGCGCGATGAAGGGGAAGCTGCGGATCACGGTCACCGCAGCGCCGGGCGTTCCGATCGGACGGCACGGGTTCCGTCTCCTGACCCCGCTCGGGACGAGCTCGTTCTGGCCGCTGTGGGTGGGGGAGGAGCGCGAGGCGCACGAGGCCGGACCCGACGGTGATGCCGCCCCCGACGCGCCGATGGCCGTCGAAACACCGATCACGATCAACGGCAAGCTGAGCGAGGCCGGCGACGTCGACGTGTTTCGTGTGGCGGTGCGGGCGGGACAGGAGCTCGTGGCGAAGGTTGCGGCCACACCACTCTCCTCGGCGCTCGATGCGACGCTCCGGATCGAGGCCCCGGACGGCACCGTGCTGGCCGCGAACGACGATGCGGGGGCGGCGCGAGACCCGCTGGTCGTCTACGTGCCGGAAGCCGACGGCGAGGTCCTCGTTCGCGTCGCCGATGCCACCGGCGGAGGCAGCTGGCGCCATCACTACCGCCTGACCATCGGCGCCGTACCCGTGCTGACGTCCGTGTTCCCGCTCGGGCGGTCCGTCGCGAACCCGGAGCCGGTTCGCGTCGAGGGTGCCAATCTGCCCGCGGCGCGCACCGGGCGGGTCGTGATCGGGGCACGGAAGGATGTGACGGCCGCGTCGGTGAAGGTCGCGGGACTCGGGCGCGAACCGCTCAACAGGCTCGTGGTCGCGGTCGGCCCGCATCCCGAAGTGGACGAGCGCGAGGACAACGACTCGATCCGGACTGCGCAGCCGGTTGCCGTTCCGTCGAGCGTCAACGGCCGCATCCATGGCGAGGGCGGGGACACGGATCATTTCCGCCTCACGCTCCGGCGCGGCCAGACGGTGGTCGTGAAGATCGAGGCGCGGCGCTTCGGATCCGCGCTCGACTCCCTGGTGGAGGTGCTCGACGCGGCCGGTGAGCCGATTCCGCGCGCCCGGCTGCGTGCGGTCTGGGAGACGACGATCGACCTGCGGTCCCGCGGATCGAAGGACCAGGGCCTCCGGCTGCTGAAATGGGACGAGCTCGCCGCCGGCGACTACGTCTATGTCGACCGCGAGCTGATTCGCGTGCGCGACCTGCCGAAAGGACCCGACGAGGACGTCCAGTTCATGAACTTCCGCGGCGAGCGCCTCGCGTTCGAGGAGACGACGCC
>CAYUPN010000008.1:19941-44358 GCA_964446605.1 uncultured Bifidobacteriaceae bacterium
TTCGTGACGCCATCGAGCCCCAACGTCCCGCGCGGCGGCAGCGTTCCGGTGACCGTGTTCGTGTGGCGGAGCGAGGGATTTGCCGGACCGGTCGAGGTCGAGCTGCATGACCTGCCGGCGTGCCTCGGCGCGCCGCGTGGCCACATTCCTCCGACCGAGCACTCCGTCGTCCTCGCGCTGTCGGCGTCCGCCGACTGCGGTGCGGAGCCGGTACCGCTTCGGGCCGTGGGGCAGGCGCGAATCGGCGGCGTCGACGTCGCGCGGGACGCGAAAGCCGGTGAGCCCGTCAGCGTCGTCGCCGTGAGCGCGCCGCCGGAAGTGCGCGTCGTCAGCGTGACGCCCGATGCGATAGAGCTGGCGCCCGGAGGACGGGCCACTGTGACCGCGTCCATCGCCCGCGCCGATGGCTTTGCCGGGCGGGTGCCGCTCTCGGTCAGGAACCTGCCGCTCGACGTAACCGTGCCCGACATCGGACTGAACGGAATCCTGGTCACGGAAGAGCAGACCAGCCGCTCGTTCGAGATCGTCGCCGGCGAGCGGGCCGGCGAGGTCGAGCAGACGCTGTACGTCACGGCGCGAATCGAGACGAACGGCGGGATGTCCGAGCACGTGTCCGCGCCGATCCGCCTGCGCATCACGCCTCGGGACGAGAGCCGCCGGACGGCGCAGGCCGCTGCGGCGTCGCCGGAGCGGTAGCAATCCATCCCGGACGCACTACAATCCGGAGCGCCGGACCGCGGCGGGGTCGGCCGCCGCGCGGCGCGTCTCATGTCCGGGCCTCCGGCGCGGAAGTCCGGACCACGGAAGGGAGTCACGTGCTGAATCGTCTGCGATGTGGAGCGTTCGCGGCAGTCTTCTGGCTGCTGGCGTGGAGCGCGGCGGCCGAGCCGGTTCCTCTCGATCAGGGGTGGCAGCTGCTGATCGATCCGGCTGCGGAGCTGCAGGCCGGGGCGCTGCCCGGTGAGGGATGGCGCCCGGTGGAAGTCGGGCAGCCGTGGAACGCACAGTTCGAGGACCTGCGGGATTACCTCGGCGTCGCGTGGTATCGCGTGCCGTTCACGGTGCCGGCCTCGCGCGCGCCGCAGAAGGTGCTGCTGCGCTTCGGCGCGGTCGATCACTACGCGGAGGTGTTCGTCAACGGCGAGCCGGCCGGATCGCACGAAGGGGCTTACACGCCCTTCGTGCTCGACGTGACCGCGCGGGTGAAGAGCGGCGTCAACGAGCTGCTCGTGCGCGTGACCGACCCGCCGCCGACGCCGCGGGGACAGCAGCCGCGGTTCCCGGATCTGCCGTACGAGGAGCTGCCGCGAGGCAAGCAGACCTGGTACATCCAGAACGGCGGCATCTGGCAGCCGGTCGAGCTCGATGTCCGCCCGTCGCTCTTCGTCGAGGCCGTACGCGTCACACCGGCCAATGCCGGCCGCGTGGAGGTCGACGTCGAGGTCGCGGGCACGGCGCCGCGCCGCCGCACCTGGCTCACCGTCCAGATCCTCGATCCCGACGGACGCGTCGTGGCGCGGCTGCCGCGGCAGGCGGCGGAGCCCGGAGTGCGGCGCCTGTCCGGGCAGGTGACGCAGCCGCGGCTCTGGTCACCGGATTCGCCGGCGCTGTACACCGTGCGCGCCGTGCTGTCCGGAGGGGTGCGCGACGAGGTGCAGGACCGCTTCGGTTTCCGCGAGTTCACCGCGCGCGACGGGCGCTTCTTCCTCAACGGCGAGCCCTACTACATGATCGGCGCGCTCGATCAGGACTTCTACCCGGAGACCATCTACAGCACACCGGGCCACGAGTACCTGATCGACATGATGAAGAAGGGACGCGCGCTCGGTCTGAACCTCCTGCGCTGCCACATCAAGGTCTGCGACGAAGCGTATCTCGACGCCGCCGACGAGGTGGGCATGCTCGTCTGGTACGAGGTGCCCAGCTGGGAGACGTGGACGGCCGGCTCCGTCGCGCGCGGCAAGCGCATCTTCGAGGCGATGACCCTCCGCGACTGGAATCACCCCTCGATCGTCATCCAGACGCTGATCAACGAAGCCTGGGGCATGGACATGCGCGAGGCGGACCAGCGCGCGGGGCTGCTTGCCTGGTTCGACGAGGCGAAGACGCTGGTGGAGCCGCTTGGCCGGCTGGTGGTGGACAACAGTCCGTGCTGCGACAACTACCACATGAAGACGGACATCAACGACTACCACCAGTACTTCTCGATCCCGGACAACGCGGATCGGTGGGACCGCTGGGTCGCGGATTTCGCCACCCGGCCCGCATGGACGTTCAGCCGGCACGGGGACGCCGTGCAGACGGGGCAGGAGCCGCTGGTCGTGTCCGAGTTCGGCAACTGGGGCCTGCCGGATCTGCCGGACGAGCTGCCCTGGTGGTTTCCGCGCGACTTCGACGGGCGCCGGATCACGCGCCCGGCCGGACTGTTCGACCGGTTCCACGCGCTCGGGTTCGATCGCGTGTTCCGCGACTATCCGACGCTGGCCCGGGAGACGCAGTGGCGCCAGTTCCACAGCCTGAAGCACGAGATCGAGACCATCCGGCGCCACGGGCCGATTCAGGGCTACGTCATCACCGAGTTCACCGACATCAACTGGGAGGCGAACGGGCTGATGGACATGTGGCGACGCCCGAAGGCCTACGCCGAGGCGCTCGCGCAGATTCAGCAGCCCGACGTCCTGCTGCCCGAGTCCAGGGTGCGCAACGTCGTATCCGGATCGCCGGTCGACGTCATCGTCCGGCTGTCGCGGTACGGCGCGACGGACCCCGCGGGTGCGACGCTGCGCTGGTCGCTCGAATCGGGTGCGCCAGGCGGCTCGGTCGCAAGCTCCGGGACGGTGGCGCGAGGCGAGGTCGCGGAGATCGGCCGGTTCCGGATTTCGGCTCCCCCGGTGACGCGCCCGTCGCGTGAGCGGGTGACGATTGCGCTCGAGGACGGGGCGGGGAAGACGCTGGCGTCGACCACGCACGACCTGTTCGTGTTCCCGGCGCCGGGCGAACTGCAGGATGTCGTGCTGCACGATTCGAACGGCGCGCTGCCGCACCTGCCCTGGAGGCGCGGTGTGCCCGACGGGCACGCCACGGTCGTCTCGTCCGTGTTCGACGCGCAGGTCCGGGCGCACGTCGAGGCGGGCGGCACCGCGGTCGTGCTGCTGACGCGGCTGCTCGGCGCAGTCGTCGCGGCCCCTGGCCTGGGTGTCGTCGAGCGCCGCGGCGAGCTGGACGGCAACTGGGTCAGCAACTTCCCCTGGATGCACGCGGCCAGTCCGGCGTTCGCGACCGCCGGGATCGGCAACATCACCGGCTTCGAGGCGGCTGAGGCGACGCCGCGGGCGCTCATCGCCGGCGTGGACGAGGACGCCTGGCGGCAGGGCGACGTCCTCTCGGGGATGTTCTTCGGCTGGATCAACGACAATCACGCGACCACGGTGCAGTACCGCGTGGGGCGCGGGAAAGTCATTCTGACGACCTTCGACTCGTCGGCGTACGGGCGCGACCCGTTCACGACGCATCTGGTCAACGGGCTCGTCACCTACGTGCGCAGCGCGAGGTGCGCACCGGCCACCGCGCTCGACGGAGCCGCGGCGGCGCTCACGGAGAACGGACGATGAGGCGACGTGCGGCAGCGATGATCGGGGTGGCGGCGCTCTGCGCCGCTGCGACCGCGGGCTCGGGAGGGACATCGGTGGCGACGGATCCGCGTGTGTTCGAGATGCGCACCTATCACGCAGCCGAAGGGCGCGCGCAGGAGATGCACGCGCGCTTCCGGCAGCACACGTCGGCGCTGTTCCGGAAGCACGGCATGACGATCGTCGGCTACTGGGTTCCGCTCGCCGAGAAGACCGGCGCGACGAACGAAGACCTGCTGGTCTACGTCCTGGCGTATCCGGACCTCGAGGCGAGGCAAGCGGCCTGGCGTGCCTTCAGCAGCGATCCGGAGTGGCGGCGCGTCAAGGCGGAATCGGAGAAGAACGGTCCGATCGTCGCGAAGGTCGACTCGGTGTTCCTGAAGGCGACGGATTACTCGCCCCTCAAGTGAGCGGCTGGGCCGGGCTGACGTCCGGCACTGCGACGTGACCCGACGGGGGCGTCCCGGATGCCCCCGTCGCGCTCTATGCTCCAGGAGCGTTCACGGTCTCGGGGACGTCCACGGTCCGGCCCTCCGCCGCCGACTGCTGGATGGCGGCCATGACCTGCTGCACCCGCAAGCCGTCGGCGAACGAGGGCGAGGCATCCCGCCCGGCATGGATCGCCTCCACGAACTCGAAGTCCTGGTCGTAGCGGAACGCCACCCACGGATCGGCATCCGGGTCGCGCGGCGATCCGGCGATCTTCCGGAACGGCGGCGGGACCGCCTCCGCCTCATAGTTGCCGTGTCCTCGCGCGCGCAGGACACGCAGCGGGTGTGACAGCTCGTAGATCACGGCGCCCTCGCTGCCGTTGACCTCGCAGTAGTCACGGCTGGCGATCGTCCCCGCGTAGCCGGTTGCCGTCTTCACGCTCTCCCAGGAGCCGGTGGCGCCATCGGCGAACTGCGCGAGGCAGCCGACCCAGTCCTCGGTGTCCGACGCGTGCTCGCCCCCCTCGGCGTCGACCCGGGTGTCCCACACGCGTTTCGTCATCGCCGTCACCCGCGCGATCGGGCCGACGAGGTAGTGTGCGAAGTCGAGCCGGTGCGACAGCATGTCGCCGATCTCGCCTGACCCCGCATCGGCCATCCGCTGCCGCCAGCCGAGCGCCTGGCGGCCCCAGTCCTGGAAGCGCTGCGCCCGGAAATGCCAGGGCGTGCCGATCGCGCCGCTCGTCACCAAATGGTGCATGTAGCGCATGGCCGGCACGAACCGGTACGTGAATGCGGTCATGTGCCTGACGCCGGCTCGTTCCGCCGCTTCCAGCATCGCCGCTGCGTCACGGACCGTCAGCGCCAGCGGCTTTTCGCAGAGGACGTGCCGGCCGCTCTCCGCGGCCGCGACGGCGAGATCGCGATGGAAGCGGTTGGGCGTCGCGATGATCACGGCGTCGATCGGCGCGTCGCGCAGCAGCTCGAACGGGTCGGCGTACGTCTTCGTGACGCCCGTGGCCTGTGCCGCCGCTGCAAGCGCTCCGGGATCGGGATCGGCGAGCGCGGTGATCTCGGCGTCGCGGCAGAGGCGCACGCCCGGGACGTGATTGGCCACGGCAACCTTGCCGGTACCGATGAGCGCGATGCGAACGGGCATGGCGGGATTCTATCCGGTCGGGGGAGAGCCGTTGATCTGCCGTGTCCTAGGACCGGCGGCCGCCGCGCCGCGCGGCGAGGAACGCCTCGACTTCCTGCCGGTCCGGCATCGACGGCTGGGCGCCCGGTCTCGTCACCGACAGGCTGGCGGCCGCGCAGGCAAACGGCATCGCGGCGTCCATCGACGCGCCTTCGGCGAGGGCGACGGCCAGCGCGCCGTTGAAGGCGTCGCCGGCGGCCGTCGTGTCGACGGCCTCGACGGCAGGGGCCGGGATGTCGATCGCGCGACCCGCGGTCACGAACCGCGCGCCGCGCTCCCCGCGCTTGACGATGACGGCCGGGGCCCCGCGCTCGATGAGCCGTCGAGCGAGCCGATCGAGATCGTCCGTCGCGATCGGCGGCATCGCGTCGTCGTGGCCCGCGAGCGCCGCGAGCTCCGTCTCGTTCGGCGTGACCACGGACGCAAGCGCCAGGAGCGCGTGCGGCAGGGGAGCCGCCGGCGCCGGGTCGAGGATGACGCGGGCGCCGCCCGCGCGGGCGCGGGCGGCCACGGCGCCGACAGTCTCCAGCGGAATCTCCAGCTGAAGGAGCACGACACTCGCACGCTCGATTGCCGCGCCCGAGGACTCGAGCCTCTCCGGTGTCACCGTGCCGTTCGCGCCGGCGATGACCACGATGGTGTTCTCGCCGGTCCGGTCGGTCGTGATGACGGCGATGCCGGTGGACGTCGCGGCGTCAGTGCCGACGCCCTGTACGTCCACGCCGCCATTCCGCAGCTGCGCGCGAAGCCAGTCGCCGTAGCCGTCGCTGCCGACCTGGCCGATCAGCGCGACCGTGCCCCCCAGCCGCGCCACGGCGTACGCCTGGTTCGCTCCCTTCCCGCCCGGGAACACCTCGAACCGGCTCCCGCGCACCGTCTCGCCCGGCGCGGGAAAGCGATCGACGCGCGCCACGAGATCCGCGTTCAGACTGCCGACGACGACGATGGCGGGAGAGGAGGTCACGCCGACTCCGTGCGGCGGCGATAGTAGTCCGCGATCGCGGCGCCGGCAATCACGAGCCCGGTGACGATGCGCCGCGTCGGCTCCTGCACGCCGAGATGCGCCAGACCGGCGCCGAGCACGGCGATCACGAGCGCGCCGAGGGCCGCGCCCGCGATGGTGCCCCGCCCGCCCGCCAGGCTGGCGCCGCCGATGACGACGGCCGCAATCGCCTCGAGCTCCAGGCCGGTGCCCGCGTTCGGATCCGAGGCCGCCAGCCGTCCCGCCTGAAGCACCGCCGCCAGGCCTGCCGCGGCGCCGGACAACGTGAACGCCGCCGTGCGCACGCGGGCCGGATCGATGCCGGCCAGCCGTGCCGCCTCGCTGTTCGCGCCGACCGCGAGCAGGTGGCGGCCGAGCACCATGCGATCCAGCAGGATCTGGCCGCCAATCACGACCGCGATGGCCGTGAGAATCGGCAGGCGGATTCCGGCGGCCACCGGAAACGTGATCGGATCGACGGCGGTGCCCAGATACAGGGTCTGTGACTGCGTGACCAGGTACGTGGCGCCGCGCGCCGCTTCGAGCATCGCCAGCGTGACCACGAACGACGGCAGCCGCCAGCGCGTGGTCGTCCAGCCGTTGACGAATCCGCAGGCCGCGCCCGTGGCGACCGCGCCGGCCGCCGCGAGCGGGAGCGGGATGCCGGCGCGCGTCAGCAGCGAGCCCATCACGGCGGCGCTGAGCGCCAGCACCGAGCCGACCGAGAGGTCGATGCCGCCGGTGACCACCACCAGGGTCATCCCCGCGGCGACGATGAGCGCCTCGGGGGCGTTGTTGGCGACGGCAATGGCGGTGGTCCAGGACAGGAAGTGCTCGGTGGCCGCGCCGAAGGCGCCGACGAGCAGCACGAGGACGAGGGTGAGGCCGGCCCACTCGCCGAGTCTGCGGCGTGGCCGCGACAATGCGGGGGACGTGGGCATCACGGCGTGTCGGCCGTGATCAGATCGACCGGCGTCTCCCTGTCCGCGAGCGGCGCCTGCGGATTGCGGATGCGCTCGAGCGCGTACTCGATCCCGTACACGGCCAGCTGATCGCCGTGCTGATCGGCAGTCGCGACCATCCCGCCGGCCCGCACGAGCTCCGCTGCCGCTGAGATGTTGTCGAACCCGGCGACGAGCACGCTGCCGGTACGGCCGGCGGTGCGCAGCGCCGCGATCGCGCCGAGCGCCATGCTGTCGTTGGCGCAGAGAATCGCTTTCACGTCGGGCCGCTCCGCGATGAGCGACGACACGACCTGGTTGGCGCGCGACGTCTCCCAGAACGCCGTCTGCGACCGGACGATCGCCAGGCCGGCTTCGCGCGCCGCGTCCTCGAACCCGAGCTTCCGCTGGATGCCGTTGAAGGCGTTCGGCGCCCCTTCAAGGATCGCGATCGGGTCGCCGGGCTGCAGGCGCGCCGCGACGTACGCGCCGACCGCGCGGGCCCCCTTGCGATTGTCGGGGCCGACGAACGGAACCTGGAGCCCGCGCTCCGCCATCGCCTCGGCATCCAGCCGGTTGTCGATGTTGACGACGACGATGCCGGCATCGACGGCGCGGCGGGTGACGGCGACGAGCGCGCGCGAATCGGCCGGCGCCAGCACGAGGGCCGCCACGCGCCTGGCGATCATCTGCTCGACCAGCCCGATCTGCCGCGCGACGTCCTGCTCGTCCTTGATGCCGGTGGCGATCAGCTCGTAATCCGCGGCGTGGGCTTCCTGATGCCGCCGCGCCCCCTCCTCCATCGTCTTGAAGAACTCGTTGGCGAGCGACTTCATCACCAGCGCGATCGCGGGGCGCTGCGGCGCGGAGTCGGACGCGCCGCAGCCCAGCGCGACGGCGGCGACCAGCAGGGCGGCGGCGAGCCGGACGGCGCTCATGCGGCAGACCTCACCGGTGGGGGACCCGACGAGGCGCGCACGACGAGGGCCGTCTCCAGGACGACGCGGCGCACCGGCCGGGTCGGATCGGCAATGCGCTCCAGCAGCAGGCGGGCTGCCGTCGCGCCGATGTCGTAGGTCGGCTGCGCGACGCACGTGAGCGGCGGCTGCATGGCCACCTGCCACGGCATGTCGTCGAAGCCGACGACCGAGATGTCGTCGGGGACGCGCAGCCCGCGCTCGTGCAGCGCCTGCAGCACGCCGAGCGACATGGTGTTGTTCGCGCTGAAGATCGCGGTGGGCGGATCGGGCAGGGCGAGCAGCTGGATCACCGCCTCGCGCGCCGCCTCGCGCTCGAAGCCCGCATCGCGGATGAGCGCCGGGTCGTGCGGGATGCCGGCCCGCTCGAGCGCCAGCAGATAGCCGGCCCGTCGATCCGCGCCGACGTTGTGCGCCTCGAGCCCGCCGATCATCGCGATGCGGCGATGGCCGAGCCGGATGAGGTGATCCACGGCGTCGATCGCCCCTTCGCGGTTGGTGACCGAGACCAGGTCGACGTGCGGCAGCCGCAGCGTCCGGTCGAGGATCACCATCGGGACACCGGTCTCGTGAAAGCGGCGGAACGCGCTGTCGTCGTTCTGGGACGGAATCGCCAGCATGCCCGCGACGTTCTCGGCACGGAAGGTGTCGACGTAGACCCGCTCGCGGTCCACGGAGTTGTCGGCGTTGGCGAGCAGCAGCGTATAGCCGAACTTCGTGACCTCGTCGTCGATCCCCCGGACGATGGCGGTGAAGAACAGGTTCTGGATGTCGGGGAGCAGGACGGCGACGGTCGATCCGTGGCGGGCGCGGAGGTTCCGGGCGGCGCGGTTCGGCTGGTAGTTGAGCTGCTTGGCGGCGGCCCGCACACGCGCGTCGAGCTCGGGACTGACCCGCCCGGAGCGCGCCAGCACGCGGGACACCGTGGCCGTCGACACCCCGGCGAGCGCGGCGACCTGGCGAATCGTCGCGGGGGTCTGCGGATCGCGGGTCTGGGGAGGCTCGCTCACGGCGCGCATCGTAATCCGTTACATCCGCAGGGGTCAATTGCACGCTGTTACACCGTGCAGTTGTGGGCCGGAAACGTTTTCGGAATGTGACTGTTTCACGGCGTTTCAGGTGGGATCGGGTCGGATCGGGTCGGATCAGGTCTGATCAGGTCGGATCAGGTCTCATCAGGTCTGATCAGGTCTGATCAGGTCCCGCCTTCGCCCTCCTCCGCCCTTCGGGCTACGGAGGGCTTCGGCGGATCAGGTCCGCGCGTGCCCGCTCGGTGAACTCCGGCTCGCGGTCGCGCGTCTGAGGCGGGGCGGTTCAGCCCCGCCTGCACGATCGCGGTGTGACGGCGAACCGCGTGCGGTCCGGTCCCCCGTTCGCCGCGCGTCGGAATCAGTTGCGCGGGCTCCGGCGAGACGGGGTTTGACGCAGCGCGTCGGTTCGGGCACCCTTCAGCGCACCGAGGAGACTTCATGACACGCAGGACTGCGGGTGCCGTGCTGCTGATGCTGCTCGCGCCGGCGGCGGGTGCCGGTCGCGAGGCGCCGGCCGTTCGCGAGATGCCCCGGGCGGAGCTCGAGGACCGGATTCGCGGCGGGTGGGCCGGGCAGATGATCGGCGTTTCGTTCGGCGCCCCGACGGAGTTCAAGTCGAACGGCCGCATCATCGAGGGACCGCTGCCCGAGTGGCGACCCGGCAACGTCTCGAACGCCCTCGATCAGGACGACCTGTACGTCGAGATGACCTTCGCCGAGGTCATGGACCGGATCGGGCTGGATGCGACGACCGAGCAGTACGGCGAGGCGTTCGCCGGCACGCAGTACAACCTCTGGCACGCCAACGCCGCGGCGCGGCGGCTGCTCGCGAAGGGCATTCGCGCGCCCTGGTCGGGCCATCCGCGCTACAACGTCCACGCCAACGACATCGACTTCCAGATCGAGTCCGACTTCATCGGGCTGATGGCGCCGGGGCTGCCCGATGCCGCCCGGGAGTACAGCCTGCGGGTCGGGCAGGTCATGAACTTCGGCGACGGGATCTACGGGGGCCTCTTCGTCACGGGCATGTACGCCGCGGCCTTCTTCGAACGCGACGTCCACGCCGTCGTCGAAGCCGGGCTGGCCCAGCTGCCGGCGGAGAGCGGCTATGCGGCGATCATCCGCGACGTGCTCGCCTGGCACCGCGAGGATCCGCAGGACTGGCGCCGCACCTGGCAGCGGATCCAGGACAAGTGGGACCGCGACGACTCGTGTCCGGACGGATCGCTGCGGCCGTTCAACATCGACGCAAGGCTCAACGGCGCGTACATCGCCCTCGGGCTCCTGTACGGCGGGAAGGACTTCGCGCGGACGCTCGAAATCACCACGCGCGCCGGCCAGGACTCCGACTGCAACCCGTCGAACGCGGCCGGCATCCTCGGCGTGATGCTGGGCTACCGCGGCATCCCGGACATCTGGCGCTCCGGCATCCCCGAGCTCGCCCACCGGAAGTTCGCCTACACGAACTACTCGTTCGAGGACATCGTCGCGTCGACGCTCCGGCGCGCCGAAGCGGTCATCCGGCGCGCCGGCGGGGACGTGACGGAGAGCGCCGTGCGCGTGCCGGTGCAGGCGCCGCGTCCGCCCGTGCTGGAGCAGTGGGACATGGGCCGCCCCGAGCGCGTCCTCGAGGTGGACGACGCGGCGTTTCAGTGGAGCGCGGGATGGGACGCCCCGCCGGCGCGCGACGGACAGTCGCAGCGCGGCCGGGTCGCCTCGGCTGCCGGCGCGGAGGTGACGCTGACCTTCCGGGGTACGGGGGTGACGGTCACCGGGCGCTACGGCCAGGCCGGCGGGCGAGCCGCGGTGACGCTCGACGGCCGGCCGGCGGATCGGATCGACACGTGGATTCCGGAGCGGACGCACGACAACGCGCTGTGGCACATCTACGGGCTCCCCGACGGGAAGCACGTCGTGCGAATCGCCGTGGAGGGGACCGCGGATCCGCGGTCGGCCGGAGCGGCCGTGCAGATCACGGGTGCCGTGGTCTATCGCTGATCCCGCGCGCGTCCTCTTCGTCGTCCTCGAGCACCGGCTCGAGCAGCCGCGCGAGCATGTCCAGCCGGTACCGGCCGTTCACCGCGTTGTGGTAGAGCGTCTGCTGGGCCGGTGTGAGCGCGTCGAACGGACGCATCGGCTCGAACGCCGTGCCCTCGTGCCACTCGTTGAACGAGTTGATGTAGACGGCGAAGAAGCCGCAGCGCATGTTGGACAGCGCCGGGTCGATCTGCAGCGCCAGCGTGGTCGCCGCCGACTCGCCGATGCGCAGACGGGCGGCGGACTCGGCGCGCCGCCGTCCCTCCCGCGCCCGCCAGTTCACCTCGGCCGGCGGCTCGAAGGCCGGCGCCCGGTGGCAGCCGTCCGGATCGATCGCGCGCGGCTCGATCCCGTCGAAGCCCGCGTTGATGTTGAACGAAAACAGCAGGTCGGTGCGCGCGCAGCTCTCCGCCAGCGGCTGCCACTGGTGCGGCCGCACGTAGTTGTCGTAGATGGCGATGCCGTCGAACCCGCACGCGACCGTCCGATCGAGCGCCGACGAGTCCGCGAGCAGCCGGATGTGATCGAAGTCGCGCCTGAGCGTGTCCCGCACGGTGTCCGTCTGACGCCGCCAGGCCGCTTCGGGCGCCCAGAGCGGCACCCGTGAGACGCGCCCCGTGCAGTCGGTCACCTCGAACGGAAGGATTGTCGCGAAGGACTTGAACACGGGCCCCTCGCGGCCCGACGCGTCCTCCAGCAGCAGGAACGCGTCCCAGCTGCGCTTCTCGCCGTACTCGCGAAGCAGGTAGAGGATGTCGGACGCGTAGGTCTCGCTGCGGTCGTTCCGGTACGGCTCGAGGTGGAACGTGACCTTGATGCCGTGGTCCCGCATCACGTCCATCACCAGCGGCACGGCACGGTCCTCGAAGCTGCCGGGTCCCCACCAGCTCAGGTTGATTGCACCGATCCCGCTCTCCGCGATCCACCGCGCATGCTGCGCGAGCACGGCTGTGTCCCGTGAGTCGTAGGGTCCGAGCGCCGGCAGGGAGCTGGCCGCGATGTCGTCGGGAGGATGGCGGTCCCACTGGTTCCAGTGCCGCCACGGATTGGTGGCGTACCAGGGGTAGTACTCGAAGATGAAATGGCGGGCCAGGGCGGGATGCCGCTGCCGGAGCAGCCGCCCCGCCGCAGCCCAGTCCACCGGTGGCCGCGGATTGCGGCGCGGCGGCTGCCAGGCATCCGCCACCGAGGCCGACACGGCCGAGCCGGTCCGGACGGCGAGACTGTAGGCGCGCGATCGCGTCCACTCGCTCGTCAGCGCATGCGCGGACAGCGGGCGCGCCGCGGTGCCACGGGCGGGAGCGGCGGCGGCCGCCGCCGTGAGGGCGAGGAACTGCCGCCGTGAGAGTCGTCGCATGCAGCGCTCCCGGGGGGCCGACGGATCTGATTATGCATTGACCCTCGCCGCGACCGGCGGGTGTACTGGAAGGCAGAGTCCTCCCCGATCGTCGGCGGGGAGTTCGCTGAACAATGGCCGAGCTCGACCCCTCTGCGACGACGGTGCTCGTCGCGGACGATCAGCCCGAGAACGCGGAGCTCCTCGCGCGGCTGCTGCGCCGCGACGGCTACAAGATCGTCGTGACGAACGACGGGCGCGAAGTGCTCGATCTCGTTGCGCGCACCGAGCCCGATCTGATCCTGCTCGACGTGGTCATGCCGGGCGCGAACGGGTTCGAGATCTGCCGGACGCTGAAGGACTCGCCGGAGACGCGTCTGATTCCGGTCGTGCTCATCACGGCCCTGCGCGACGCCGAGAGCCGGCTCGAGGGCATCCGGGCCGGAGCCGACGACTTCCTGTCGAAGCCGTTCAGCGCACCCGAGCTGAGCGCGCGCGCCTATTCACTCCTGCGCCTGAAGCGGTACACGGACGATCTCGACTCGGCCGAGTCCGTCATCTTCAGTCTCGCGCTGACGATCGAGGCGCGCGATCCGACGACGCAGGGGCACTGCGAGCGTCTGGCGGCGTCGAGCCTCGCGCTCGGCCGGGCGCTGCAGCTGCCGCCCGACGATCTCGCGGCGCTCGAGCGCGGAGGGTTCCTGCACGACGTCGGCAAGGTCGGCATCCCCGACGCGGTGCTGCTCAAGACCGGTCCGCTGACGGACGAGGAGATCGCGATCATGAGGCGGCACACGATCATCGGCGATCGCCTCTGCGGCGAGCTGCGCACGCTGCGCAAGGTCCGCCCGATCGTCCGGTCCCACCACGAGCGGCTCGACGGCAGCGGGTACCCCGACGGCCTGATCGGCGACGAGGTGCCGCTGCTGGCGCAGATCATGGCCATCGCCGACGTCTTCGACGCGCTGACCAGCTGGCGCCCCTACCGCGACCCCATTCCCGCCGCCGATGCCTGCGCGGTGCTCCGGAGCGAAGTGGCGCGCGGATGGCGCAGCCCCGAGCTGGTGGAGCGGTTCATCGCGCTGGTGCGCTCCGGTGACGTGCAGCCCGAGCGGACCCTCGTGGCGCCGGGACTGCGATGACGGCCGGCGACGAGGCCCCGGAGCCCGGGACGCCGCTTCCGGGTCCGTTCGTCCACGCGCTCCTGAACCAGCTCGGCGCGATCCTCGGCCACGCGGAGCTGCTGCTGGAAGAGCTTCCGCCCGACGCTCCGCAGCACAACGACGCCCGGATGATCCGCGACGCCTGCCAGAAGGCCATCGAGCTGACGGAAGGGTGGAGGGGCTGACGTGTCGATTGCGGAATCGCAGATTTCGTATTGCGGACTGACTGCGGATTGTGGGGTCGGGCCGGACTTTCGTCCGGCCACGCAGATTGCGGGTTTGTGCGGGTTGGCGCGCCGCGTCATCCGGGCGCGCCCGGTCGTGCGACCCTACGCGTACATCCCCCGCAGGCGCGTGACCGTCGCCACCCGATCGATCGCGACGATGTAGGCGGCGGTCCGCATGTCGACCTTGTACTTCAGCGCCGTCCGGAGGACGGCGTTGAACGCCTGCACCATCTTGTCCTCCAGCTGCCGGTTCACTTCCTCCTCGGTCCAGTAGTAGCCGTGCCGGTTCTGGACCCACTCGAAATAGGAGCCGGTCACGCCGCCGGAATTCGCGAGGATGTCCGGGACGACGAAGATGCCCTTCTCGTGCAGGATCTGATGAGCCTCCGGCGTCGTCGGGCCGTTGGCCCCTTCGATGACCGCCTTTGCGCGGACGTCGCCGGCGTTCTCGATCGTGAGCTGGTTCTCGAGCGCCGCGGGGATGAGGAAGTCCACCTCCAGGCGGAACAGCTCCTCGTTCGACAGTGGCTCGCCGCCGGAGAAGCCGTCGACGGTCTTGTGCTCGCGCGTCCACTCGATCAGCTTTCCGATGTCCAGGCCCTTGTCGTTGTAGACGCCGCCCTTCCAGTCGGTGACGGCGACGACGCGCGCGCTCAGCTTCGAGAGCTGGTCGGCGGTGACCGACCCGACGTTCCCGAAGCCCTGCACCGCGACGGTCGCGTCGCGGATGTCGATCTCCATGTGCCGCGCCGTCTCGCGCGTGCAGATCATCACGCCGCGCCCGGTCGCCTCTCGCCGCCCTTCGGACCCGCCGAGCACGACCGGCTTGCCGGTGACGACGGCGGTCTCGGTGCGGCCGACGTGCATCGAGTACGTGTCCATGATCCAGGCCATCACCTGCTCGTTCGTGTTGATGTCCGGTGCGGGGACGTCCTTGTCCGGACCGATCGCGTCGATGATCTCGGCGACGTACCGGCGCGTCAGCGCCTCGATCTCGCGACGCGACATGCGCGTCGGGTCGCACACGATCCCGCCCTTGCCGCCGCCGAACGGCACCTGCGCGACCGCGCACTTCCATGTCATCCAGGCCGCCAGCGCCGTCACCTCGTCGAGCGTGACGTCCGGGTGATAGCGGATGCCCCCCTTCGCGGGACCGAGCGTGATGTTGTACTGCACCCGGTATCCGGTGAAGACCTCGATCTCACCGTTGTCCATCAGCACCGGGCACGACACGATGATCTGGCGCTTCGGCTGCGTCAGCATGCGCCAGATGCCCGGCTCCAGGCGCATGATCCTGGCGGCGCTGTCGAATTCCTGAAGCATGTCGATGAAGATCGAACCCGGAGCGGTCATGACGTGTGGATCTCCCGGAAGGCGTGAGGATGTCTCGTGAGGTTGCGCGCGGGCGGCATCGCACTGCCGGCGGGCACGGGTCTCGCCGTGCAACGCACGCCTGTCCAAGGTAGCCCCGCGCCGTTGCGGCGTCAAGCCGCGCGCGGCGGATAAGTGGTTGCGTGATGGACGCTTGCGGCGCCGGCCGCGTGCGGGGGCGTGGCGGTATACTGGCGGCATGACGACCGGGGCGCAGCCGATCGGCAGGAAGGCCGCTCAGCGGAAGGGGGTGTTCCGCACGATCTCCGGCCGCCCGGTCGAGGCCGTCTACGGCCCGGAGCACGGCGCCGGGATCGACTATGCCCGCGACCTCGGCGACCCCGGCACGTTCCCGTACACGCGCGGCATCCATGCCACCGGCTATCGCGGCAAGTTGTGGACGATGCGGCAGTTCGCCGGCTACGGCACGCCGGAGGAGACGAACGCCCGCTACCGCCACCTGCTCGAGGCGGGCGGCACCGGCCTGAGCGTCGCCTTCGATCTGCCGACGCTCATGGGCCGCGATCCGGACCACCCGCTGTCGCTCGGCGAGGTGGGGAAGTGTGGCGTGTCGGTCGCGACGATTGCCGACATGGAGGCGCTGTTCGACGGGATCCCGCTCGGGTCGGTGACGACCTCCATGACGATCAACTCGCCGGCCGCGATGATCTTCGCGATGTACCTCGTCGTCGCGGAGCGGCAGGGCGTCCCGTGGAGCACGCTGTCCGGCACGATCCAGAACGACATCCTCAAGGAGTTCATCGCGCAGAAGGAGTTCATCTATCCGCCGCGCCCCTCGATGCGGCTGGTGACCGACGGCTTCGCGTTCTGCACCCGCGAGGTCCCGCGCTGGAACACGATCTCGGTCAGCGGCTATCACATCCGCGAGGCGGGCGCCACGGCGGCGCAGGAGCTGGCCTTCACGCTGCGCGACGGGATCGAGTACGTCCAGTACGGCATCGACGCCGGGCTGGACGTCGACGACTTCGCGCCGCGCATCTCCTTCTTCTTCAACGCCCACAGCGACTTCTTCGAAGAGATCGCGAAGTATCGCGCGGCGCGCGCGGTATGGGCCGAGGTGATGCGCGATCGGTTCCACGCACGGTCCGAACGCTCGTGGAAGCTGCGCTTCCACACCCAGACCGCCGGCGTGTCGCTGACCGCCCAGCAGCCGTACAACAACGTCGTGCGCACGGCGCTGCAGGCGCTGGCCGCCGTGCTCGGCGGGACGAACTCGCTGCACACGAACTCGCTGGACGAGGCGCTGGCGCTGCCCACCGAGGAGGCCGCGACGCTCGCCCTGCGGACGCAGCAGATCCTCGCCCACGAGACGGGGGTTGCCTCGGTCGTCGACCCGCTCGGCGGCTCCTGGTTCGTCGAGTCCCTGACGGCCGATCTGAAGCGCGAAGCCTGCGAGTACTTCGATCGCATCGACGCGCTCGGCGGCATGGTGCCCGCCATCGAGCAGGGCTTCCCGCAGCGCGAGATCGCCGAGAGCGCGTACCGCTTCCAGCAGGCCGTCGACCGCGGCGAGCAGATCATCGTCGGGGTGAACGCGTATACGGAGGCGGAGGAGCCGCCGATCGGGATCCTCTACATCGACGACCGCGCCGGCGACGCGCAGCTCGCCCGGCTGGAGCGGGTGCGCCGCGAGCGCGACGGCGACGCCGTGCGGCGGGCGCTCGACGCCATGCGGCAGGCCGCTGCGGGCACGGACAACCTCATGCCCCCGATTCTCGACGCCGTCCGCGCGCAGGCCACGCTCGGCGAGATGTGCGATGCGCTGCGGGACGTCTGGGGCGAGTGGGAAGAAGAGCCCTTCATTTGATCCATGTCCGATTTCGGATTGCGGATTGGTGGATCCTGGATTGGATTTCGGATTGATTGCGGATTGTGAGGCGTTCAAGGGCCGGTGATCCGATGATCAGAGTCATCATTGCGAAGCCCGGGCTCGACGGGCATGACCGCGGGGCGAAGGTGATCGCCCGTGCGCTGCGCGATGCGGGCATGGAGGTGATCTACACCGGCCTGCGGCAGACGCCCGAACAGATTGTCTCCGCCGCGCTGCAGGAGGACGCCGACGTCATCGGCCTGTCGATCCTGTCCGGCGCCCACAACCACATCTGCCCCCGCGTGATGGAGCTGCTCCGCGAGCAGAACCTGGACGACGTGCTGGTGCTGGTGGGAGGCATCATCCCCGACGTCGACGTTCCGAAGCTGCAGGAGATGGGGATCAAGGGCGTGTTCCCGCCGGGGACGCCGATGCAGGCGATCATCGACTTCATCCGCGCCAACGTCCGCTCGCGCGAGCTCGAGGCCCCGGAGGCGTCGACGTAGGGCGGACGTAGGGCGGACGTAGGGCCGAACTTCAGTTCGGCCTTGCAGGGGCCAGGGGCCAGGGGCCAGGGGCCAGGGGCCAGAGGCCAGGGGCCAGAGGCCAGAACTCGACCGCCTCATCCTTGACCGGCCCCCACGGACACAGTACCTTCCCAGCCATGCCGCCACGGCTTCTCCTGGCCGACGACAGCGTCACGGTCCAGCGGGTCATCGAGCTCACCTTCGCGGACGAGAACATCGCCGTCATCTCCGTCGGGAGCGGCGACGATGCGGTCGCCCGGCTCGAGGCGGAGCCGTTCGACATCGTCCTCGCCGACGTCGGCATGCCCGGGCGCGACGGATTCGAGGTGGCGCGGTTCGTCCGCGAGCGTCCGGCAACCGCACACGTCCCGGTCATCCTGCTGACGGGCGCCTACGAGCAGGTCGATACGGCGCGCGTCGCCGCTTCCGGCGCGTCCGCCGTGCTGCCGAAGCCGTTCGAGCCGCAGGCGGTGATCCAGAAAGTCCGCGAGCTGCTCGCCGGCCGTCCGTCGCCGGCCGCCGCACCCGTGCCCGCGTCTGCCGCGGCCGGAGCTCGACTCGAAACAGTCGACGCAAGGGCCCCAATCGCGTCCCCGGCTGCACCGCCGCCGTCGTCCGTCGACGACTACTTCGACCGGCTCGATCGGGCGTTTGCCAGCCTGGAAGTCGCGGCCACCGAACCGCCGCAGGCGGGTGTGACGGGAGGCGTGACCCCCGAAACGCCGGGCCCGTTCCCGTCACCCGCTCCCGCGGCCGAAGCGGCGTTTCGGGCCGGCGAGGTTCCGGCCGGTCCAGCACCGGCGCCGGCGGCTCCCGCAGCCACGCCGCCACCAGCCGCGACGCCCGGGGCCGACCCCGCTGCAGGCCTGGCCGATGCGTTCGTCGCTCTGCTCGCGATGGAGCAGGGCGAGGCGCCCCCACCGCCGGTTGCGCCGTTTCCTGCCGCGGACGACGAGGCGCTCGTCGACCGGATTGCGCGCCGCGTCGTCGAGCGGCTGGGCGACGAGGCGGTGCGCCGGGTGGCGGCCGACATCGTCTCGCGAACGGCCGAGCGGCTCGTGCGCGAAGAGATCGAGCGCCTGAAACAGCTGTCCTGAGCCCGAGGGCCGCTCGATTCCCCAGACCGGGCCGGCCCATGCGCACCACTCCGCAGGCGCCCGCCGCGCCCGCCGGCCGCGCCGGTCCGAAGCACGCCGGCCGGCCGCAGCCCGCCCCGCCGGTGTACCATTGACGGTTATGACATCGAAGCAGGAACGCGCCGGCGGCGCTTTCGCGCTGCCCGAGAAGCCGGCGCTCGAGGGGCTGGAAAGCAAGTGGCTGGCCCGGTGGGAGGCTGACGGGATCTACCGGTTCGATCGCAGCGCGCCGCGCGAGCGGGTGTACGCCATCGACACCCCGCCGCCGACCGTCAGCGGATCGCTGCACGTCGGACACGTCTTCTCCTACACGCACACGGACATCCTCGCGCGCTATCACCGGATGCGCGGACGCGTCGTCTTCTATCCGATGGGATGGGACGACAACGGGCTGCCGACCGAGCGCCGGGTGCAGAACTATTTCGGCGTCCGCTGCGATCCCTCGCTGCCGTACGACCCGTCGTTCGTCCCGCCGGAGAAGCCGGGCAAGTCGCCCATCGCCGTCTCGCGGCCGAACTTCATCGAGCTCTGCGAGCGGCTGACGGTGGAGGACGAGAAGGCGTTCGAGGAGCTCTGGCGCCACCTCGGACTGTCGGTCGACTGGGGCCTGACGTACACGACCGTCGGGAAGAAGGCGCAGCGCGTGTCACAGCGGTCGTTCCTGCGCCTGCTGACGAAGGGCATTGCTTACCAGCTCGAGGCGCCCACGCTCTGGGACGTGGACTTCCGGACCGCGGTGGCGCAGGCGGAGCTCGAGGACCGGGAGACGCCGGGGGCGTACCACAAGCTGCGCTTCACGCGCCCCGATGGCGGCACCGTGGAGGTCGACACGACCCGGCCGGAGCTGCTGCCGGCGTGCGTCGCGATCGTCGCCCATCCCGACGACCCGCGCTATCAGCCGCTCTTCGGCACCGAGGTGATCACGCCGCTGTTCGGTGTGCGGGTGCCGGTGAAGGCGCATCCGCTCGCGAACCCGGAGAAGGGGACCGGGGCCGCGATGATCTGCACCTTCGGCGACATCACCGACGTCACCTGGTGGCGTGAGCTCGGGCTGCCGGTGCGGGCGGTGATCGGCCCGGACGGGCGGCTGCGGCCGGTGAGCTGGGGCAGCCCGGGGTGGGAATCGACCGACCCGCAGGCCGCGCAGGCGGCGTACGACAAGCTCGCGGGGCTCACGGCCGTCAGGGCGCGTGCGGCCATCGCCGAACTGCTCCGCGAGAGCGGCGAGCTCATCGGCGACGTGCGCCCGATCACGCACCCGGTGAAGTACTACGAAAAGGGGGATCGGCCGCTGGAGATCGTCACGAGCCGGCAGTGGTTCATCAAGACGATTGAATACCGCGACGCGCTGCTCGCGCGCGGCCGCGAACTGCAGTGGTATCCGCCCTTCATGCAGTCGCGTTACCAGAACTGGGTGGAGGGGCTGACCGGCGACTGGTGCATCAGCCGGCAGCGCTTCTTCGGCGTGCCGTTTCCGGTCTGGTATCCGATCGGCGCCGACGGCCGGGTGCAGTACGAGCGGGCGATCCTGCCTCCCGAGGACCGGCTGCCGGTCGATCCGTCCACCGATGTGCCCGACGGCTACACCGCGGAGCAGCGCGGCGTGCCGAACGGCTTCACCGGCGACCCCGACGTCATGGACACGTGGGCGACCTCGTCGCTCACGCCCCAGATCGCGGGCGGATGGGAGGACGACCCCGACCTTTTCGCCCGCGTGTTCCCGATGGATCTGCGCCCGCAGGCGCACGAGATCATCCGCACGTGGCTCTTCTACACCGTCGCGCGCGCCCACTTCGAGCACGACTCGCTGCCGTGGCGCGCCACGACGATCTCCGGCTGGGTGCTCGACCCGGATCGGAAGAAGATGTCGAAGTCGAAGGGGAACGTCGTGACGCCGATGGGGCTGCTGGAGCAGCACGGCAGCGACGGCGTCCGGTACTGGGCGGCCGGCGGGCGCCCCGGAACCGACACGGCGTTCGAGCCGGGTGAGATGAAAGTGGGTCGACGGCTGGCGATGAAGGTGCTGAACGCGTCGCGCTTCGCGCTGTCCCATGCCGAACCGCGGGGACCGGTGACCGTGCCGGTCGACCGCGCGATGATCACCAGCCTCGCCAGGCTCGTCGACGAGGCCACGGCGCTCTTCGAGGAGAACCAGTACGCGACCGTGCTGGAGCGTACCGAGCGCTGGTTCTGGACGTATTGCGACGACTACCTGGAGCTCGTGAAGTCCCGGCGCTACGGCGCGCAGGGCCCCGAGCTGGCCGGGTCGGCCAACACGGCGCTGCTCGCGAGCCTCTCCGTGCTGCTGCGCCTCTTCGCGCCGTTCCTGCCGTTCGTCACGGAGGAGGTCTGGTCGTGGTGGCAGTCCGGTTCGGTGCACCGTGCAGCCTGGCCGACGTCGGCGGAACTGCTCGAGACGATCGGCGGACCGGACGAGTCGGCGGCGCTCGCCCTCGAGCGCGCCTCGCTCGTGCTCGGCGAAGTGCGGAAGACGAAGTCGGAGGCGCGGCGCAAGCTCTCGACGCCGGTGACGCGGCTGGTCGTCCGCGACACGCCGGATCACCTCGAGGCGCTGCGCACGGCCGAGGCGGATCTCGTTTCGTCCGGCTTCGTGCAGTCGCTCCAGCTCGAACCGAGCGAGGCGTTCGAGGTCGAGGTGACGCTCGCTGCCGACGAGCCGCCGGTTCCCGCTTCATGACCGCCGGTCCGCACCTCGATGTGGCAGCGCTCGAGCCGTTCCTGCGGCGGGCGCTGGACGAAGACGTCGGCGCCGGGGACATCACAACCACGGCCACGGTCCCCGAACAACTCGTCGCGACCGGGGTCTTCCAGGCGAAGGCGCCGCTCGTGCTCGCGGGGATCGACGTCGCCCTCGCCGTGCTGCGCCTGGCGTCCGGCGGCATGCTCGCGGTGCCGTCGTCGCTCGCCGACGGCACGCGCGTCGAGCCCGGCACGGTGCTCGCGACGGTCGAAGGGCCGGCGCGCGGTCTCCTCACCGGCGAGCGCACGGCGCTCAACCTGTTGCAGCGGCTCTCCGGGATCGCGACCGCGACGCGCGAGTACGTCGACGCCGCCGGCGGCGGCCTCACCGTGCTCGACACGCGGAAGACCACACCCCTGATGCGGGCGCTCGAGAAGTACGCCGTCCGGGTCGGCGGCGGGCGCAATCATCGCTTCGGGTTGTTCGATCAGATCCTGATCAAGGAGAACCACGCGCGGCTGGCCGGGGGCGTGCGCGCGGCCGTCGAGGCAGCCCGGCGGGACGCGCCGGGCGTGGCGGTGGAAATCGAGGCGCAGAGCGTGGAGGAAGCCGACGAGGCCGCCTCGGCCGGCGCCGACATCGTCCTGCTCGACAACCTGACGACGCCGCAGATCCGCGAGGCGATCGCGCGGATTGGCGGACGCGCACGCGTGGAGATCTCCGGCAACGTCACGCTGGCGCGCATTCCGGAACTGGCAGCGACCGGGGCCGACTACGTCTCCGTCGGCGCCCTCACGCATTCGGTCCGCGCCGCGGACATCTCGTTCGAGATCACGGCCGCGAGGGATCGCGCATGATCGAGGTCGATCGGCCGCGGGAGCTGCCCGACGAACTGGCGCATGGTTTGGCGCTCGCCGCCGAGCGCATGGGTGGCGGGGACGCGCCCGCGGTGCTCTATTACCCGATCGCGACGTCGACGAACGAGCTGGCGATGCGGCTGGGGGACCGCGGCTACGGCGATGGCACGCTCGTGCTCGCCGGACAGCAGACCGCCGGCCGGGGCCGCAGCGGGAACTCGTGGTACTCGCCGGCCGGCGCGGGCCTCTACCTGTCGGTCCTGCTCGACGTGGCTCCTGGCGGTGGAGACTGGCCGCGGCTGCTGACACTCACCGCCGGGGTCGCGATCGCGGAGGGGCTGCACGCAGCCTCCGGGTTGCCCGTGCAGATCAAGTGGCCCAACGATCTGGTCGTCTCCCCGGTCGGTGCGGTGCGCGGCGCGCGCAAGCTCGCGGGCATCCTGGCCGAAGGACGGGCTGACGGCTCGCGCCTCGATCGGCTCGTGCTCGGGGTGGGGATCAACGTGCGATCGGTTGCCTGGCCCGACGAGATCAGCGCGCGCGCCACGTCACTCGAAGACGAGCTCGGCCGGCCGGTCGACGCCGGCCTGGTCCTTGGCGCGGTCATCGCGAGGCTGACGACCTGGATCGACCGGCTGCGCGGCGGGCAGACGGCGTCGGTGATTGCCCGCTGGCAGCAGCTGGCTGTTGGCGCAGCAGGTGCGCCGGTTGCGCTCGAGTCGGGCACCGGCACCATCCGGGGTGTGACGGCCGGCATCAGCGAGATCGGCGCGCTGCTGGTACGCTGCGCGGGCGAGACAGTGCCGGTCACGGCCGGGGAGGTGCGGTGGCTGTGAGCCCCGACGAGTACTGCCGCGCGCTCGAGGCCTATCTCACTCGCAAGAACGACGGGCACCTCATCCGCATCGTCGGGCCTGCGTTCGAGCAGGTGCGCGGCTGGGCCGAGCGCGGCGTGCCGCTCAAGGTCGCGTATCGAGGGATCGATCGCTGCGTGGAACGCTACTACGCGAAAGGTCCCCGCCGCCGTCCGGTCCGGATCGAGTTCTGCGAGGCCGACATCCTCGACGTGTTCGACGAGTGGCGCCGTGCGGTCGGTGTCCATCGTGCGGAGCAGGCCGGGGAGGACGCGGCGCCGCGCAGACGTGAAGGCCTGGCGCGGCATCTCGAGCGTGCGATCGCGCGGTTGACGATCCTGCGCGGGACCGCGGAACCGGCGGGTCCGGCCATCCCGGAGGCGATCATTGCGCCGATCGTCGGCGCACTCGACCGGCTGCGCGAGTCGGCGTCGCGAGCCCGCGGCGAGACGCGCGAGCGACTGTTCGCCGAGCTGGCCCTGCTCGACGCGAGGTTGCTGGCCGCCGCGCGGGATGCGGCCGGCGAACAGGTGATGGCCGAGCTGCGCCGCGAAGCGGAGGCCGACCTGGCGGCGTTCCGCGATCGCATGCCGGGTGACCAGTGGACGCGCACCGTCGACGTGGCCGCGGATCGAGCGTTGCGCGACCGGCTGCGGCTGCCGGTGCTCACGGCGGAATGATGTCTGCCGAACGCGGCGAGCTCGTCGAGATCCCGATCGAGCGGCCTGCGGCTGGAGGCCGCATGCTCGGACGCCTCGACGGCGCCATCGTGCTCGTGGCAGGCGCGATTCCCGGCGAGCGCGTCACGGCGCGGTTGGAGGGACGCCGGGGCGGCGTGCTGTTCGCGCGCACGGTCGAGGTGATCGAGGCTTCGCCGGACCGAAGGCCACCAGGTGCTGATCCCGCGTGCGGCGGTCGTGACTTCGCGCACATCGCGTACCCGCGGCAGGTCCGGCTGAAGCAGGAGATCCTGCGCGACCAGTTCCGCCGCATGGCGCACGTCGATCTGCCGGAGGGGATCGACGTGCTCGAGTCGCCGGAACAGGGATACCGCATGCGCGCGCGGCTGCACGCGCACGGGACGCGGTTCGGGTTTTACCGCGAGGGGACGCGCGACCTCTGCGATCCCGCCTGCAGCGGCCAGCTCAGCGACGACGCGCTCGCGGCCGTCTCTGCGCTGAGCCGGGC
>CAYUPN010000008.1:44458-61853 GCA_964446605.1 uncultured Bifidobacteriaceae bacterium
GCAGCGGCCAGCTCAGCGACGACGCGCTCGCGGCCGTCTCTGCGCTGAGCCGGGCGTGCGCGGCGGCGCGGCTTGGCGGATTGCGCGGTCTCGAGCTGTCCGAGAGCCGCGAGGGGACGGAGCGTGCGCTGCTGCTCGAGCTCGACCCCGAGCGCGCGCCGCGGGTGAGGCCCGACGCGCTGGCTCTGCCTCCGGGATCGACCGGCCTGCTCGTCTCGCGTGGCACCCGTATCCTGTTCGGCCATGGGTCGCCGGACGTTCACGACACCCTTTCTCTCGACGGCGGACGGACCACACTGCAGCTGGTCCGTCACGTCAGCAGCTTCTTCCAGGGCAATCGGTATGTGCTCGAAGGGTTCGTGCAGCGGGTCCTCGACCGGGCGCCGCACGGACCGATTACAGATTTGTATGCGGGCACGGGGCTCTTCGGACTGGCCTGGGCGGCGTCGGGGCGCGGGCCGGTCCTGGCCGTCGAAGGCGATCGGATCAGCGGGGCCGACCTGCAGCGCAATGCCGAGCCGTTCGGCGCGGCGGTCACCGTGCGGCGGGAGCCGGTCGAACAGGTGCTTCGGGACGCCGCGACGCTGGCAGGCCGGACCGTTCTGGCCGATCCACCGCGGACCGGCCTCTCGAAGGTCGCCCTCGCCGCGTTGGCGGCCGTCCGCCCACCCCGCCTGCTCTATGTCTCGTGCGATCCCGCCACGCTTGCCCGCGATGTATCGCGATTGACATCAGCGGGATACGCGGTGACACACGTCGAGCTGTTCGACCTGTTTCCTGCGACGGCACACCTCGAGACGCTCGTGGTGCTCGAGATCCCGCAGCCGGCGGCCCGCGTCCCCGCTATACTTGACTGAGCCTTCCCGCCCCATGACTGGCCATCGCTCGCTGCGCGGCACGGAGACGATTCTCGTCGCGGAAGACGAAGACGGCGTCCGGAGCCTCACCCGCGAAGTGCTCGAGAAGTACGGCTACACGGTACTCGAGGCCTCGAACGGCGAGGAAGCGCTGAGCGTGTCGGATCGCTATGAGGGGCGGGTCCATCTGCTCCTGAGCGACGTCGTCATGCCGCGCATGGGAGGGCCGGAGCTCGCGCAGGCCCTGCTCCGGAAGCGCCCCGACATGAAGGTCTTGTACATGTCGGGCTACACGGATCATCCGATGGTGCGCCGCGGCGTCGTCGACGCCGGCGTCGCGTTCCTGCAGAAGCCGTTCACGCCGACCTCGCTCGTCTCGCGCGTCCGCGAGCTGCTCGAGAGCACGCGGTAGCCGCGGGCAGCCGTCCGGCCCGCGACGTTCGCCGGACGCGATCCGCACTGCCGTGCCGCTCGAGCTCCTCAACGTCGGCTTCTTCGTCGTCCACAGCCTGTGGATGGTCTTCAACTGCCTCGGCTGGATCTGGCGCCGGACGCGGCCGTGGCACCTGCTGACGATGGCGCTGACGGCCGGATCCTGGTTCCTCCTCGGCATCC
This sequence comes from uncultured Bifidobacteriaceae bacterium, assembly GCA_964446605.1. Taxonomy (GTDB): domain Bacteria; phylum Acidobacteriota; class Vicinamibacteria; order Vicinamibacterales; family JAENWD01; genus JAENWD01. Next base: position 45,931 of record CAYUPN010000008.1, read on the forward strand.
GGTACGGCTGGGGTTATTGCCCATGCACCGATTGGCACTGGCAGGTGCGCGAGCGGCTCGGCTACGTCGACCCGCCGTCCTACACGGAGCTGCTGATCGAACAGCTGCTTCGCATCGACGTGACCACCCGGACGGCCGACGTGCTGACCGTTGCGGTGTTCGCGGTGGCGGCGGTCCTCACCGTTGTGCTCAATCTGCGTGACGGGCGGCGTCCGAGACAGCGGGCGTGACACCGGCGGCGGTGCCGCGGAGGCCGCCGGACTACCGCTGCGGCACAATGAAGGAGTGCCGCTTCTCTCTGTCGAGCAGGTCAGCAAGAGCTACGGAGCCGGAGAGTCTGCCGTCGAGGCGCTGCGCGGCGTCACGCTCTCGATCGCCCGCGGGGAGTTCGTCGCCGTTGTCGGCCCGTCCGGTTGCGGGAAGTCGACGCTGTTGCATCTCTGCGGCGCCATGGACCGGCCGACGTCCGGGCGCATCGTCTTTGGCGGCGAGCGGATCGACGCGCTCGGCGACGATGCGCTGACGCGGTTCCGGCGTGAGCGTCTTGGCTTCGTCTTCCAGTTCTTCAATCTCCTCCCGACGCTGACCCTCCGCGAGAACATCGCGTTGCCGCTGCTGCTGGCGGGCGCACCCGCCGCGCGCGCGCTCGAGCAGGCGGGGGAGTGGGCGGCGCGCGTCGGCGTCGCCCATCGCCTGGAGCACCGTCCTCCGCAGCTGTCCGGCGGCGAGATGCAGCGCGGCGCGATCGCGCGTGCGCTGGTGCATGCGCCCTGGCTGGTCGTCGCCGACGAGCCCACGGGCAACCTGGATTCCGAGAACGGCGCGCGCGTGCTGGAACTGCTGGTCCGGCTGAACCGGGAAGAAGGAATCACGCTGCTGCTGGCCACGCACGCCCCCGACATCGCCGCGGCCGCGGGACGGATCGTGCGCATGCGCGACGGCCGCATCGAGGGCATCGAGCACCGGACGCCGGAAGGAACCGCCCGTGCCGCTCTTTAGGTGGTTCATCCTGCGGCGGCTGCGGCAGGAGCCCGTCCGGACGGCCCTGACGGTGGCCGGCATCGCGCTCGGCGTGGCCGTGGTCCTCGCGATCCGTCTCGCCAACGCGAGCGCGACGGCGGGATTCGCCGCCTCCCTCGACGCCGTGTCCGGCAGGACGTCGCTCGAGATCGTGGGTCCGGGGGTCGGTGTCAGCGAGACACGGCTGGCGTCGCTCGGCTGGCTTCGCGAGTGGGGCGAGGTCAGCCCGGTGATCGAGGGTGACGCTGTGGCGGAGGTGGGCGGTGGCCGTGGCGAACTGCTGCGCGTGCTCGGCGCCGACATCCTGCGCGATCAGTCGCTGCGCGAGTACCGGCTGCTCGACCTCGGCGGTGGAGACGCCGTGCCGGACGCGGCGTCGTTTCTCCGCCTGCTCGTCGATCGCGACGCGATCGTCGTCGGGGAGCGCTTCGCCGAGCGCCAAGGGCTCCACATCGGGGACACGCTGGTGCTCGGGATCGGCGACGTGCGTCGGCCGTTCACGATTCGCGGCATTCTCCGGGACGAAGGCCCGGCCCGCGCCGCCGGCGGCAGCTTCGCGCTCATGGACATCGCGGCGGCGCAGCTCGCGTTCGACCGCCTCGGGTGGGTCGACCGGGTCGACGTCCGCCTCGACGAGCCCGGGCGTCTCGAGGAAGCCGAAGCCGCGATTGCGGCACGTCTGCCGGACGGTCTCGCCGTGCAGCGGCCCGAGCGCCGCGGCCGCCAGGTGGAGACGATGCTGGCGGCGTTCCAGTTCAATCTCGCGGCGCTCTCGTGGATTGCGCTGCTCGTCGGTCTCTTTCTCGTCTACAACACGGTCTCGACGTCGGTGATTGCCCGCCGCAGCGAGATCGGCATGCTTCGCGCGCTCGGCACGTCCCGTCAGCGCGTGCTCGGGCTGTTCCTCGGCGAAGCGGCCGCGCTTGCGCTCGCCGGATCGGCGCTGGGAATTCCGCTCGGCCGGCTGTTCGCGGAGGCGGCCACCGGACTCACGTCCGCGACCGTCACGACCCTGTACGTCGCGCGTGCGGCCGCGACGCCGTCGCTGGGCTGGGTCGACGCCCTGATCGGGTTCGCGGTCGGCGTGCCGCTCTCGCTGCTGGCCGCGGCGGCACCGGCGCTCGAGGCGTCGCGCGTCGCGCCGCTCGACGCGTTGCGGCCGCCGCAGGGGCCTGCCGCGGCGCGCGGATCCCGTCGAGCCGCATGGGGTGGTGTCGTGCTGCTGGCACTCGCGGCCGGCGCGTCGCGCCTCGGCCCCGTCGACGGGCTGCCCATCTTCGGCTTTGCCGCCGCCCTGCTGGTGCTGCTCGGGATCTCGCTGCTCGTGCCCGCCGCGCTCGCCGCGCTGGCCGCGCGCGTGCCTCCCGTCACCGTGGAGGCGCGGCTGGCGCGCGCGGCGATGGCGGCCGCCGTGCCGCGGCTGAGCATCTCGGTCGCGGCGCTCGCCGTCAGCCTCGCGATGATGGTGGCGATCGCGGTGCTCGTCGGGAGCTTCCGCGAGACCGTCATCTACTGGACGCACCAGACGCTCCGTGCCGACCTCTTCGTCGCCGCGGCGCGGCGCTCGAGCCTGGACAGTGCGCAGGGCGGGATCTCGCCCGAGCTCGAGACGACGATTCGCCGCGATCCGGACGTCATGGCTGTCGATCCGTTCCGCGCGCTCTCGGTCACCTATCGCGACCGACTCGTCGTGCTCGGCTCCGGTGATTTCGACGTGCTGCTCGATCACGGCGCGCTGGTGTTCAAGGCGCCGGCCGATGCCGCGGCGCGGATGCGTGCGGCCAGGGACCGCGATGTCGTGGTGATCTCGGAGGCCTTCGCGCGCAGGTTCGCGGTCGGGCCAGGCGACCACATCGATCTGCCCACGCCGGAGGGGGAGCGTCGATTCGAGATCGCCGCGGTGTACTACGACTACTCGACGGACCGCGGCGTGGCGGTGATGGACCGCCGGACGTTCGCCCGGCACTTCGGCGAGCTCCGGCCGGCAAGCCTTGCCGTCTACCTGCGCGAGGGCGCCGACCCGGAGACGGTACGGGACCGGATTCTGGCGGGTCTCGGCGAGCAGCACAGGATCTTCCTGCGCACCAACGCGGCCCTCCGGGCCGAGGTCCTGCGCATCTTCGACGCGACCTTCACGATCACCTACGCGCTCGAGCTCGTCGCCATCGTCGTCGCGATGCTGGGCGTGACGGCGACCCTCGTGACGCTGATGCTCGAACGCCGGCGCGAGCTCGCCGTTCTGCGTCTCCTCGGCACGGACCTGCGGCAGCTCCGCCGGATGGTGCTGGTGGAAGCGGCCGTCCTCGGGGGAAGCGGCGCACTGGCCGGTCTTGCCGGCGGGCTGGCGCTCTCGCTGATCCTCGTCTACGTCATCAACGTCCAGAGCTTCGGCTGGACGATCCAGTTCCACGTGCCGGCCGCATTCCTCGCGCAGGCGCTGCTGCTCGTGTTCGCGGCGACGCTCGCCGCGGGGTTGTACCCGGCCAGGCTCGCCGCCGGCTTCATGCCCGCGCGGGAGGTCGCCGTCGAATGACGCTGCGCGCCGCGGGCCTGATCGCCTGTGTTCTCGCGTGCGCCGCGGTCTCGGCAGGCGGTACCGGGACGTGGCGGGTCGCTTCGCCGGATTACGTGCCCCAACTGCCGCGCGATCACGTGAGCCATCCCGCGTACCGGATCGAGTGGTGGTACTACACCGGCAATGTGGAGACCGACGGCGGGCGCCGCTTCGGATACCAGGTCACCTTTTTCCGCATCGGTGTCGATCCGGACCCCGTGAATCCGTCGGTCTTCGCCGTGCGCGATCTCCACGTGGCGCATGCCGCCGTGACCGATGTGGCCGGCGGGCACCATCTCTTCGCTGAGCGGCTGAACCGCAGCGGCGTCGACTGGGCCGGCGCGTCGACCTCCGTCTATCACGTCTGGAACGAGGACTGGTCCGCACGCCTCGAGAACGGCCGGCACCGGCTCCAGACCCGCGATCCGCGCTTCGCGATCGATCTGGTACTGGACGAAGGAGGCCCGCCGGTGCTGCACGGCGAGCAGGGATACAGCCGCAAGGGAGCGACGCCCGGCAATGCCTCGCACTATTACTCGCTCACGCGCATGCCCACGCAGGGACATCTCACGGTCGACGGCGAGCGCCTGGCCGTTCGTGGATCGAGCTGGATGGACCACGAGTTCGGCACGAGCTTCCTCGAACCGGGTCAGCAGGGATGGGACTGGTTCTCGCTCCAGCTGGACGACGGGACGGATCTGATGATGTTCCAGCTGCGGCGCACGAACGGCCGTGTCGATCCGCAGTCCAGCGGCACGCTCGTGAACGCCGGCGCCCGTACGCTTGGCGCCGACGACTTCACGCTGACGCCGGACCGCCGCTGGACCTCGGCCTCGAGCCGCGCAGCCTATCCGGTCGAATGGCGGATCCGGGTTCCGGGCGAGGGGCTCGACCTCGCCGTGCGTCCGGTGCTCGACGCGCAGGAGCTGACCGGGCTGCGTACGGGCGTCACCTACTGGGAAGGCGCGATCGACGTCTCCGGCACCCGGGATGGCAGACCGATTGCCGGCCGCGGCTATCTCGAGATGACCGGATACGCCGGGCAGGCGATGGGGGAGCTGCTGCGCTGATCGGCGTCAGCGGCGGGCGCGGTACTCCGCCGCCGCGGCGGCGAGCCCCTCGAACAGCGGACGGAACTCGCCGGTGCGCCAGAAGTTCTCGGGGTGCCACTGCACGCCGAGGCAGAAGGGCAGGGCGGGATGTTCGATTGCCTCGACGACGCCGTCCGGCGCCGTCGCGGCCACCGTGAAGCCCGGTGCGATACGCTTGACAGCCTGATGGTGCCGGCTGTTCACGCGCAGCGTGTCGTCCTCCAGCGACTCGGCCATCAGCCGTGCCAGCAGCGAGCCGCTCGTGACCCACGCGTCATGGGCGACGGTGCTCGGCGTCGTGTCCACCTGATGATTCAGTGCACCGGGCACACCGGACGGGATGTCCTGCTCGAGCGACCCGCCGGCTGACACGTTCAGCACCTGCACGCCACGACAGATCGCGAACACCGGCAGCCGCCGCGCCACGGCTTCGCGCGCGAGCGCGATCTCGATCGCGTCGCGCCCCGGCTCCGCCGGCGTGAACCGCTCGTGCGGTGTCTCGCCGTAGAGCGAGGGGTTCACGTCGCCGCCCCCCGTGAGAATCAGGGCATCGACCTGGTCCAGCAGCGGCCGTGCGTCGCGTGCCTGCAGGTCGAGCACGACCGGCTCGGCGCCGGCGCGGTTCACCGACGTCTCGTAGTCGGGCAGACGCGAACAGGGGGTGAGGCCGATGCGCACCACGTCACATCCTCGCGGGTATCTCGATGCCCATCAGGTCGAGCGCCCGCGTGAGCTGGCGCCGGACCCACGCCACCGCGGCCGCGCGCCAGATCCGGACGTCCTCGCGCTCCTCGTTCAGGATCGGGGCGCGATGATAGAACGCATTGAACGCCTGCGCCAGCCCGAAGGCATGCTTGGCCAGCACGGAGAACTCGAGCGTGCGCACGACCTGCTCGACGATTTCGTCGAGCCGCGCCGCCTCGAGCACGAGCCCCCACAGCTCGTCTCCCTCCTCGCCGGCGAGCGCATCGGGCGGCAGCTCCGCCGCACGCGCCAGGATTGCCGCCTCGTCCAGCTCCAGGCGCTCGTGCAGCTTGGCGAAGATGTTGTTCGCGCGGACGACCGCGTACTGCAGGTAGGGACCGCTTTCTCCCTCGAAGCTCAGCGCCTCGTCGATGTCGAAGGCGATGACCTTGCCGCGCGAGTACTTGATCATGAAGTAGCGCACGGCCGCCACGGCTATCTGCCGCCCGGTGCGCTCGATCTCCGGCCGCGGAAGCTCCGCGTTCCGGCGCGCGACCTCCTCGGTGGCCTTGCGCTCGACGAGGTCGATCAGGTCGTCGGCCTTCACGCCCAGGCCGCGGCGCCCCGACACCTCCACGAACGGCTTCTTCGCGTCTTCGGCCGACGGCGTGTGCCCCAGCTCGCGCGCGGTCTCGTGCGAGAGCGCCACCATTTCGTACGAGAAGTGGATCGAACGCTCCGCCTGCGCCGTGTGGCCCATCGCGGCCAGCGCCTGCTTCAGCAGCTTCTGGAGGTAGGACTGCCGGACGTCGATGACGTTGTACGTCGTGTCGGCGCCGCCGAAGCGCGGATGCTCCGCCGCGCCATCTCCGCTCGTCGTGGCCCAGAGTACCGACCCGTCGTCGCGCGTGAGGAACGGGCGGTACTGGAAGTCGAGGCCGAGCAGCCCGAACTTCCAGAACTGATAGGCGATGTCCTTGCCGACGTACGTGACCGTGCCGTTCGAGCGCACGATCACCTTCTCGCGATCCTCGCCCTCGTCGTCCGGCCCGCCGCCCTCGCCGTCGTCGATCGCCATCACCCAGCAGCCCGCCAGCCGGCCTTCCGTCTGGAAGTAGACCGTGCCCTGCTGCTTGAGAATCTCGAAGGCGCGGGCCCAGAACTGCAGCCGCAGGATGTCTCCCTCCCACGTCAGCAGCTGGTAGTCGATGTTCAGGCGCCGCATGGTCTCGAGATGCCGCCTGACGATCGCGTCGGCCACGAGCGCGCCGAGCGCCGCGGCGTCGGTGCCGCCGTGCTCGATGTCGTGCAGCGCCTCATGGCGCACGGCGAGACGCGACTGGTCCTCCTCGTACCATTCGGTCACGCGCGCGTAGAGATCCCAGCAGTAGTAGTCGAAGCGCGGCTGCGCCGCGAGCGCGCGCACCTCCTCGATCGGCTTGCGCTCCAGCGTCTGGAAGCCGACGACGACGTCGGCGACCTGGACGCCGGTGTCGTCGATGTAGTTCTGGACTTCGACCGGCACGTCCCGGAATCGGAGCACGCGCACCAGCGTGTCGCCGAGCGCGGCGTTCCGCAGGTGGCCGATGTGCGCCGCCTTGTTCGGATTGATGGCCGTGTGCTCGACGATCGTCTTCCCCTCGCCGGACGGGGCGGCCGCGGGAGCGTCGGGATCGAGCCTCGCCAGCAGGAACGCGCGGCGGTCGAGGAAGGCGTTGAGATAACCGTTGGGCGCCGCGTCGATGCGCGCGAAGCCCTGGACCTCGCCGAGGGCCGCCGCCAGCTCCTGCGCGATGGCGCGTGGCGCCTTGCGCAGCCGCCGCGCGAGCTCGAAGGCGACCGGCACGGCGAGATCGCCGAGCGCGCGCGAGGGGGCGTAGTCGACCGCGATGGCCGGCTGGTCGGCCGGCGCGAGGCCATACTGGTGCGAGAGCAGCGCGGCGATGCGCGCGCGCAGCTGTTCGTGAACGGGAAGAATCATCGGTTCGTTGTTTGACTGGTCCCGGACCCTGCGGTACGATGCGGGCCATTCGATTCGAGCCGGTTCGCGTCCGCGAGATCGTCCGGCGTGTTGACGTTCAGCAGCAGCCGGCCGTCCGCATCGAACCGGCGCAGGGCCTCGTCATCGACCCAGCGCGGCGCGAGCCGGGCGACGGCATCACGCACGCGGCGCTCGCCGGCGCCGATGGCCGCCTTCAGCACCGAGGCCGCGCGCGTCCGATAGACCGCGCAGAGCGGCTGGGGACCCGACGCGGGGACCGGGACGACGGCGTCGGCCTGCGGGTCGACATCCAGCAGGAACGCGAGGAACGGTGCGGTCACGAACGGCAGGTCACAGGCGAGCACGAGCACGCGGTCGGTCGTCGCGATGGCCAGGGCCGTGTGCAGACCGCCAAGGGCGCCCAGACCGGGCATGAGATCCGGCACGCAGGCCAGGCCCGCCGACGCGGCGCCCGGCATGCCTCCCACGCAGGTGATCCGCGTCGTGAGGGATGTCAGCACGGCGAGCTGCCGCTCGATCAGACGCAGACCGCCGACGTCGAGCGCGCGTTTGTCCCGCCCGCCGAGCCGACGCGCCCGGCCTCCGGCGAGAATCGCCGCGCTCCATGACATCGCGGATCATCGCCTCGAAACCCTGAATCTATCAGAAAAATGAAGGACGCGGGAATCGGGCGGCTGCTCGTGGCCTCCCTCCACCAGGCGATTGTCGACCGCCTGCCGGACCGGCTCGAGTTCTACGAGAACTGGCTGCATCCACGCGGCCTGCGCGACGGCACCATCGGCCTGGCGCCGTTCAACGCGGTCCTGAGCTTCCTCCGCACGGAAGGGCCTGCCTACGACATGGTGACCGCGACGGCGGGGGAGTACGCGGCCGACTGGTTCATCGACGAGCTCAGTCCCTTCCGTCGCCGGATGCTCAACGGCCTGCCGGGCCCGCTGCGCCGGCGCGCGGCGCTCGGCCTCGTGCGCCGGCTGGTGACACGGACCTGTACGACGACGACCGCCCGCACGCGCGTGAGCCGCGGCACGGGACGGCTCGAGGTCCGCCATTCGATCTTCTGTGTGGTCCGCGAGCCGACCGCCTACCCGCTGTGCCGGTTCTATGCGGCCGCCGCGGCCCGCCTGCTGCGGCACGCCGGTCTGGACGCTGACGCGATGGTGGTGGCCTGCCGGGCGGCCGGACAGCCCCACTGCGGCGTCGAAATCAGCATGCAGCAGGCCGCCGTCCCGCCGTCGCCCGTGGAAGGAGCGCCGTCCGCGTGACCTCGATCCGGATCGCGCGCGCGGCGCTGGCCGCCGCCGCGCTGGTGCTCGCGGCAGCGGTCGCCGTGGAAGGGACCCAGTCGCTCGAGCCCGGGCGCGTGCTCGTGGCGCCGTTCGAGACGCACGGTGAACCGCGGGCCGCATGGCTGGGCGAGGGCGTCGCGCTGCTGCTGGCCGACGACCTGGCGGAGCTCGGCGTGGACGCGATCATGTACGACGAGCGCGTGCGCGCCTTCGAGCGGCTGCAGGTGCCGCCGAACGCGCCGCTCTCGCGCGGCACGATCATCCGGATCGGGCAGCTGGTCCGGGCGACGACGGTCGTGACGGGACGCGTGGAGCTCGCCGGAGACGGACTCGCGATCACGGTCCGCGCGATCCGGATCGACACCGGCCGCGTCGACGCCGACTTCGAGGAGCGCGGGCCGCTCGACGCGCTGTTCGAGACGGTCCAGCGTGGCGCCCGGCGGCTGGTGCCCACGGCGGCGGAGCCCTCGTCGTCGGAGCCGCGGCCGACGCTGGCGGCGTTCGAGTCCTTCGTCCGGGGCCTCCTGGCCGAGCACGCCGACACGCAGATCGAGCTGTTCAACCGGTCGCTTGCGATCGCGCCGCGATTCGACCGGGCGCGCCTGCATCTGAGCCGCGTGCACGCGGAGGCCGGCGAGTTCGCCGAGGCGCGCGATGTCGCGCTCGCCGTGCCGCCCGGCAGCCCGCTGGCCGATCGCGCGCGGTTCCGGGCGGCCGTGGCGGAGATCGCGCTCGAGCAGTACGGCGACGCGTTCGAACGCCTGCTGCGCCTCGCCGAGCGCACCGGCGCGCCCGAGGTCTACAACAACCTCGGCGTCATCCAGCTGCGCCGCGGCGGGACGCCGCAGACCGGCGTGCCGACGTTCTACTTCACGAAGGCGGCGGACGCCGATCCGGCCTCGCCGGAGTACACCTTCAATCTCGGATACGCGTACTGGCGTGAGAAGGACTACCCGGCGGCGGTTTACTGGCTGCGCGAAACAGTGCGCCGCGAGCCCACCGACGGCGACGCGCACTTCGTGCTCGCCGCCGCGCTCCAGGCCACGGGCAGCCGCGTCGAGGCCGCGCGTGAGCGCGAGCTGGCCCGGCGCCTGTCGGCCGCCTGGGAGGAGCAATCGGAGACCGCCACGCCCGACGAGGTGCCGGATGGGCTCGAGCGCATCCGTCCGTATCTCGAGCCGCCGTCGGCCCGCCGCACGGAGCAGGTGCTCGAGCAGCATGAGCAGCGCGAGCAGCAGGATGTGGTCCGGTTCCATCTCGACCGGGGGCGCCGCTTCTTCGAACGGGAGAACGACCGCGAGGCGTTGACCGAGCTGCGGCGGGCGACGTATCTCTCGCCCTACGAAGCCGAGGCGCACCTGATCATCGGCCGGATTCACCTGCGCGCCGGGCGCGTGCCCGAGGCAATCGAGGCGTTCACGATCGCGCTCTGGAGCCGCGAGACGCCCGAGGGCCATGTCGCGCTGGGGGAAGCCTACCTCCAGGCGAAGGATCCGGAGCGTGCCCGGCAGGAAGCCGAGCGCGCGCTGGCACTGGCGCCGGGCCTGCCGGAAGCCGCCGCGTTGCTCGAACGGCTTCGTTAGCGCGCGGCGCGAGCGGCGCGTCTCCGGTGTTACACTGAGCACAGGCGTATTCGTCTCCCCGGAACACCCATGAGCGACGACGGCTTCCACGAGATTCAACTCAACGGCAAGCAGCTCGTGTTCCTGTTCATGGCGGCCACCGTCGTGTCGGTCGTCATCTTCCTCTGCGGCGTGATGGTCGGCCGCGGCGTCCGGGGCCAGCAGGCACCGGCGACGGAGATGGCGGCGGTCGGGGTCGTCGACGCGCAGTCGGCGGAGGTTCCCGCAACCGATGCGCCGCCGCCGGCACCGGCTGTGGCCGATGGGCCCCCCGAGCCGGTGGACGACTACTACCGCGATCTGACGGCCGAGCACCCGACCGACGTGAAGGCCGCTCCAGCCGAGGCCCGGCCGAAGCCGGCCGAGCGCGCGCCCGAGCCCGCGCCGGCCCGGGCCGCCGCAGCGTCGGCACCTCGAGCCGCGGAGGCCCAGCCGCCGTCGGCCGTCACCAGCGGCGGCTACGCCGTCCAGCTCGTGGCGCTGAGCGATCGCGCGGAGGCCGAGAGCATCGTCAAGCGTCTGGTCGGCAAGGGATACCCGGCGTACGTCGTGAACCCGGTCTCCGGGAGACCCCGGATTTACCGCGTGCAGGTCGGCCGGTTCCCCGAGCGCAAGGAGGCGGATCGGATCGCCGCCCGGCTCCGCGCGGAAGAGCAGTTCAGCCCCTGGGTTACCCGCTAGCAGCGATCGCCGGCGTCGCGCTGGCGCTCAGCTTTCCCCGATACGGACACCCGGCCTTCGGGTGGGTCGCGCTCGCGCCGCTGCTGGCGGCGTTGTGCGTCCCCGCCGTCCGCGTGCGGCGTACTGCCGGCCGCGCGTTCCTGCTCGGTCTCGTCACCGGCCTCGTCTACTTCGCCGGGACGGTCTACTGGACGAGCGGGGTGATGGCCCGGTACGGCGGCCTGGCCACCCCGGTCGCAATCGCGGTCGCCGGCCTGCTCGTGGCCTATCTCGCGCTGTTTCCGGCGCTGTTCGCGCTGGGCACCCACCTGCTGGTGGTTCGTGGCGGTGTGACGTGGATCTGGCTGGCGCCGGTGGTCTGGGCGGCCAGCGAGTACGGCCGCCTGCGGCTGTTCGGCGGGTTCCCCTGGGTCCTGCTCGGCTACAGTCAGGTGGACGTGCTGCCGATCGCGCAGCTTGCGAGTCTGACGGGCGTGTTCGGGCTGTCGCTGCTGCTTGCGGCGACGTCGACCGCGCTCGTCTGGCTGTTCGTCGCGCGCGGACGGGCGCGGTGGCTTGCGCCGTCGGCGGTCGCGGCGGCCGTGGGGATCCTCGCGATCTGGGGGGCGGCGCGGGTCGCAGACGGCCGGCTGACGCGTGACGGGCGGCCGCTGCAGGTGGGGCTCGTGCAGGGCAACGTCCCGCAGGATCAGAAGTGGGATCCGGGGCACGCGGAAGAGATCTTCGCGCGCTATCTCCGCCTCACCCGCGGCGTGATGGAGCAGGGGGCGGATCTGGTGTTGTGGCCCGAGTCGTCGACCCCGTTCTCGTACGGCCGGAGCGTGGAGACGGCGCAGCTGCAGGTCCTGGCCCGTGAACACCAGGTTCCGATCCTGCTCGGCAGCGATCACTGGGAGCGCGAGGGGGACGCCGTGCGGGTCTACAACGCGGCGTTCCTCGTCGGACCCGACGGGCAGACCCGCGGTGTATACCGGAAGGTCCGCCTCGTGCCGTTCGGCGAGTACGTCCCGCTGCGCTCGCTGCTGTTCTTCGCGCGGCCGCTCGTGCAGGCCGTGTCCGACTTCTCGCCCGGCGTGGAGGTGAACACGCTCCCGCTGGACGGGTCGGCGGTGTCGACGGCCATCTGCTACGAGGTGGTGTATCCGGCGCTGATCCGCGAAGGCGTGCTGAACGGCAGCGAGCTGCTGACGACCATCACCAACGACGCGTGGTTCGGGCGGTCCTCCGCGCCGTGGCAGCACTTTGCGATGGCGTCGATGCGGGCCATCGAGCAGGGGCGGTATCTCGTGCGCGCGGCGAACACCGGCATCAGCGGCGCCGTCGATCCGTACGGCCGCGTGCTGCTGGCTTCGGACCTGTTCGTGACGGGCGCGTGGGTGGTGCCGGTCCGGCTGCTGGACGGCACCACGGTCTACGCGCGGATGGGCGATGTCGCCGGCTGGGGGTCGGCCCTGCTGACCGCGCTGGCGCTGGTGGCCGTGGCGCGCCGGTCGGCCGCGCGGGGTTGATATCCTCTTGGCGCGCCGCACCGTCGCCGCGGCGCATGGCGAGTGTCCGGAAGGAGCAGACACGTGAACTTCGAGCTGGACGAACAGGTACGACGCTACCGGGCACTGATGAAGCGGTCCGCCGATCTGCGGAGCTATCTTTGACGCCCCGGGGCATCGTGCCGAGCTCGCGCGCATCGAGTCGCGCGTGTCGGAGCCGGACTTCTGGAAGGATCAGGCCGAGGCGCAGAAGCTGCTGCAGCGTCGGCGGCGGCTCGAAGAGGAGCTGACGCTGAGCGACACGCTCCAGCGCCGGGCGGACGATATCGGCGTGCTCGTCGAGTGGGCCGAGGCCGGCGAGCCGGTGCAGGACGACCTGCTGAAGGGGCTGGCGGAGCTGGAGGCCGCCGTCGAAGCCGCCGAGACGCGCAAGATGCTCGGCGGCGAGCACGATCGCCGCAACGCCATCCTCACGATCCATCCGGGCGCGGGCGGGACCGAGTCGCAGGACTGGGCGGAGATGCTCCTGCGGATGTACCTGCGCTGGGCCGAGCGCCGGGGCTTCCGCCGGGAGATCATCGACTACCAGCCGGCGGAGGAAGCGGGCATCAAGAGCGCGACCGTCACGATCGACGGAGACTACGCCTTCGGGCTGCTGTCGGCGGAGGCGGGCGTCCACCGGCTCGTGCGGATTTCCCCGTTCGACCAGGCCGCGCGGCGCCACACGTCCTTCGCGTCGGTGTTCGTCTGGCCCGAGCTGCCCGAGGACGTCGACATCGACATCCCGGAGAAGGACCTGCGCATCGACACGTACCGGTCGAGCGGCGCCGGGGGGCAGCACGTCAACGTCACCGATTCGGCCGTCCGCATCACCCACCTGCCCACCGGCATCGTCGTGTCGTGCCAGAACGAGCGGTCGCAGCACAAGAACCGCAGCGCGGCGATGAAGGTGCTCAAGGCGCGCCTGTACGACCTGCGGCAGCAGCAGCAGCAGGAGCGCCTGGAGCAGATCAGCGGCGAGAAGAAGGACATCGCCTTCGGCAGCCAGATCCGCAGCTACGTCCTGCACCCGTACCGGATGGTCAAGGACCATCGGACGAAGGAGCAGGTGGGCGACGTCGACCGCGTGCTGGACGAGGGAGACATCGACGGCTTCATCAAGACCTACCTGATGAAGAAGGCGGCGGGCACGCTCAGCGCGGTGGCCGAGGACGACTAGGTCCGGTCGCACCGCACCCGGCAGCCGTCCGCCTCGCGCGGACGCAGACACCCGGCGGGCATCGGCCGGCCGGGCCCGTGCTTCGGCTACGATGGATGCGAGGCGGACGTGAAGAAGAAGATCTGCGACACGATTCTCGACGCCATCGGGGACACGCCGATGGTGCGCGTCAACCGGATCACGCAGGGCGTCATCGACGCCGAGGTGCTGATCAAGCTCGAGACGTTCAACCCCGGCAATTCGATCAAGGACCGCATGGCCCTGAAGATGATCGAGGACGCCGAGCGGGACGGACGGCTGAAGCCGGGGGGCACCATCATCGAGGGCACGTCCGGCAACACCGGCATGGGCCTGGCGATCGCCGCCGTCGTGAAGGGCTACCGCTGCGTGTTCACGACGACCGACAAGCAGTCGAAGGAGAAGATCGACGCGCTGAAGGCGTTCGGGGCCGAGGTGATCGTCTGCCCGACGAACGTGGATCCGGAGGACCCGCGCTCGTACTACTCGGTGTCGTCGCGGCTCGAGCGCGAGGTTCCGAATTCCTGGAAGGCGAACCAGTACGACAACCCGTCGAACGCCCAGGCGCACTACGAGCAGACCGGCCCCGAGATCTGGGAGCAGACCGACGGCCGCGTGACCCACCTCGTCGTCGGGGTCGGCACCGGCGGCACGGTCACCGGCGTCGGCCGCTATCTGAAGGAGAAGAACCCGGCGATCAGGGTCTGGGGCATCGACACGTACGGGTCGGTGTTCAAGAAGTACAAGGAGACCGGGATCTTCGACAAGAACGAGATTTACCCGTACATCACCGAAGGCATCGGCGAGGATTTCCTCCCGCAGAACGTCGACTTCGACGTCATCGATCATTTCGAGAAGGTGACGGACCGGGACGCCGCGCTGATGACGCGCCGGATCGCGCGCGAGGAGGGCATCTTCGCGGGCAACTCCGCGGGTTCCGCGATGGCCGGCCTGCTGCAGCTCCGCGACCGCTTCACGAAGGACGACGTGGTCGTCGTGATCTTCCACGACCACGGGTCGCGGTATCTCGGCAAGATGTTCAACGACGAGTGGATGCGCGACAAGGGCTTCCTGGAGCGCAGCGGCATGACGGCCGCCGACCTCGTCAAGCTGGGGCTGTCCGGCGAGCTGTGCTCGATCGAGGGAGACCAGCCGGTCGACGCGGCCATCCGGCTCATGCGCGAGCACGACTTCTCGCAGATCTCCATCACGGACGACGGCCGGCTGGTCGGGTCGCTGAACGAGACGCACCTGTACGAAGAGCTGCTCCGGCAGCCCGACGTGACGGAGCGGCCCGTCTCGGAGATCATGCAGCCGGCGTTCCCCTTCGTCGACATCTCGACGAACGTCGAGCTGCTGGCGCGGATGATCACGCCGGAGAACCCGGCAGTACTGGTCCGCGACTTCAAGACGGACAAGACGTTCATCATCACGCGCTCGGACGTGATCAGGGTGCTGTGCTGAAGTCCACGGCCGCGGTGCTCGTCGCGGCCGTCGCCCTGGTGGCCGCCGCCGGCAGACGCCGCGCCGGATGGCGCTGACGTTCGACGATCTGCCCGGCGCCGTCAGGCCGTCCACGCTCGCCGCACTCGAGGACGTGAACGCGCGGCTGCGAGACGCTCGATCGCTTCCTCGAGGCGCACGGCTATCGCGTCGCGCCCTTCACCATCGAGCACGCCGACGACGGCGTGTCGGCTGGTCCGTCACTTTGCCGCTCGAAGGGTGAGAGCGCTCCCCGAATGCGGCGCCCCGGTGCCCCATGAAAGCACTTCTCGCCCTGTGCGCGGCGGCTGGACTGCTGCTGCCGGGTCTGGCCTCGGCCCAGCCTGTCGCCGCGTCGGGGCAGGCGTGCGACGCTGTCGCGCAGACAGGCTGCGGACCGGGACAGAAGTGCGCCGTCGTCTCGGACGGCGACAACGGTGGAACCGTTGCCTGCGTCCCCGATGGCGCCGTGGCGCTCGGAGGCCGCTGTGGCTCCTTCGCCGGTGTGGACGACTGCGCCGGCGGCCTGGCCTGTGTGGCCGGCACCTGCCGGCAAGCGTGCGATCCCGGCCGGCCCGGCGCCTGCCCTCCGCCTCAGACCTGCACCAGCCTGGGTGCGATCGGCGTCGGCACCTGCGCGACGCCGCCCTCCACGACGGCCTCCCGAGGCGACGCCGCGTCCACGTGCGACGTCGTCTCGCAGATGGGCTGCGGCCCCGGCGAGAAGTGCGCCGTCGTCTCGGACGGCGACAACGGTGGAACCGTTGCCTGCGTCCC
>CAYUPN010000008.1:61953-69759 GCA_964446605.1 uncultured Bifidobacteriaceae bacterium
GGCCTGGCCTGTGTGGCCGGCACCTGCCGGCAAGCGTGCGATCCCGGCCGGCCCGATACCTGTCCCGCGGCCCAGGCCTGCACGGCGACCGGCGCCACCGGCGTGGGTACCTGCGCGACGCTGAGCTCCACACCTGACGCGGCGGTTTCGGATGACGCAGCATCCACTACCGCGGCACTCCTGCCCGACCTCGGCGCCTCAACATGCGATCTGCTCGCGCGGGTCAGCGGCTGCGGCCCCGGCGGGAAGTGCACGCTCGTGGCGAGCGACGATGGCAGCCGGGCGCCCGCCTGTGTGCCGGACGGGACTGGAGCGATCGGCGCCGCCTGCGCGGTCGACGAGGTGGGCGGCCATGACAACTGTGCCAGCGGAACCTACTGCGTCCAGGGTACCTGCCAGGCCTTCTGCGATCCTGCTGGACTCAATACATGTCCCGTCGATCAAACCTGTGCGGTTCTCCAGGACAACATCGGCCTCTGCGCCGCTCCCACGTCCAGTGCCGCAGCACCCGCGGCCATCCCCGCCCCCCTGCCGGCGGGGGCGTGCAAGGCCCACAATGATTGCAAGCCCGGCACCTACTGCGCCCGGGACGGCACGTGCCATCCGGAGTCGCACACGCCCCTCGGCATTGCGGCTGCCCCTTCGCTGTCGAATGTCAGGTCGGGCCGCATCTGCTTCGATGCCGATGGCGCCAAGCGGGTCTGTGAGGAGACCGTCGACATCACGGTGGATGGCCGGGACCAGTGTCAGTTCAACCGCAGGCCGGTGCCCTGCACCTGGTTCGGATCGGAGTTCGACTACGAGGGGTTCGACCCGAATATTCCGATCCGATGCACCTGGGTCCGATCGCGACCGGCGGACGAGGGCAACTCGAAGGGCATTCGACGGAGACAGGCAACGACGGGCACGACGGAGTTCCGGCTTCCCGGCGTGTGCGGTCACTTCGTCTCGGCCGGCTTTCAGAACTACGTGAAGCCGCTGGAGGGACGCAACGAGGCGGTGTCGGCCCGGTTCAATTGTTCTTACGACGGCAAGCCCCTGTTCGACGTGGAGTACCGGTTCCACTTCGAACCCTGACGACATCGAGGAGCGCAGAACGGAGCGCTGGCTCTCGTTGACGAACGTGTAACCGCGCGCACGGAGCCGCCGCAGCATCTCCGGCATCGCATCGGCGTTGAGCCGGTGCTCGAGCAGTACAATGCGGCCCACTGACACGCATGCCGCAGCCGGTCCCGCCGTTCGTCCGCCTGCGCTCGCGCGCCGCGTGGCGCCGCTGGCTGGAACGCCACCATCGTGATCGGCCTGAGGTCTGGCTCGCCTTCTACAAGAAGCACACCGGAAAGGTGTCGGTCGCCTATGCCGATGCCGTCGAAGAGGCGCTCTGCTTCGGGTGGATCGACGGCAAGACGCTGCGGGTGGACGATGAGATCTGGATTCAGCGGTTCACGCCGCGACGACCGGGCAGCGTCTGGTCTGCCGTGAACGTCGCACGCTTCGAGCGGCTCAGGGCCGCCGGACTGGTGACGGAGGCGGGGCTCGAGAAGGGACCCCGGGACGGGACGACGAGGGCCGTCGTGTTCTGGAAGCTGCCGGACGTGGTGCCGGATGACATCGCGCGCGCGATCCGGAGGGCCAGCCCGTCTGCCTGGAAAGTCCTGCTCGCGCTCGCGCCCTCCTACCGCAAACAGTACGTCCACTGGCTGACGTCCGCGAAGCGTCCGGAGACGCGCGAGCGGCGGATCGCGAAAGCGATCGTGCTGCTCGAGAATGGACGTCGGCTGGTCTAATCGGGCCTACTGGCTGGCCGGCGTCGCCGGGGCCGGGACGAGCGGCGCGGCGTCGGGCTGCGTCCCGGAGATGAACGCCTCGTTGATGGCGTTGCCGGGAGACGTCGCCGGCGCGCCCGTGTCCTTGTCGACGCTCACGAACACGATGTTGCCCGGGGCGGGGAAGGCCGGCGGATTCTCGCGCCCGCGCTCCGCGATCCACGCCTTCATGACGTCCGTCCAGATCGGCAGCGCCGCGACCGAGCCGGTCACGCCGCGCCCCAGCGTCCGCTTCTCGTCGTAGCCGATCCACACGCCCACGGTGATCTCCGGGTCGAAGCCGATGAACCACGCGTCGGTGTACTCGTCCATCGTCCCGGTCTTGCCGGCGACCGGCCAGTCCAGCGCGGCCGCGGACGCCGCGGTGCCGCGGGCGGTGACTCCTCGGAGCAGCGACGTCACGACGTACGCCGTGTCCGCGCGGATGGCATCGTGCGCCTCCGGCCGGTTCTCCTCGAGCACGTTGCCCTGCCGGTCGAGCACCTGCAGCACGTGGTACGGCGTCATGCGCACGCCCTGGCGCGGGAAGACGGTGTACGCGCTGGTCATCTCGAGCGGCGTCGCCTCCAGCGCGCCGAGCGCGAGCGAGAGGAACGGCTCGATCTGCCGGCTCAGGCCGAAGCGCCGCGCGTAGTCGACCACCGTCGCCGGCCCGATGGCGTCGACCAGCTTCACGGTGGGGATGTTGCGCGACTGCTCGAGCGCGCGGCGGAGCGTCACCGGGCCCTCGTACTTGAGGTCGTAGTTCCTCGGTTCGTACCGCGGCTGGCCCGGGCCGACGTCGAAGGAGACCGGCTCGTCGACGATGACCGAGGCCGGCGTGTAGCCGCGATCGATCGCGGCCGTGAACACGAGGGGCTTCACGGTGGATCCGATCTGCCGGAACGCCTGCGTGGCGCGGTTGAACTTGCTGCGGCCGAAGTCCCAGCCGCCGATCATCGCGCGGATCTGGCCCGTCTGGTTGTCGAGCGCAACCAGGGCGCCCTCGATCTCCGGTTCCTGCTCGAGCGCACCCGTGGCCCGTTCCTTCGCCTCGTCGACGGCGGCGAGGCGCACCGGGATCACATCACCGGGCTCGAGGAAGGCCGGGCTCGTGCGGCGGGTCCACGCATATCCCGTCTTCGGGATCTCGACGGTGTATTGACCGGCGCGCGCGAGAATCGAGCCCGGTGCGTCGGACGCGGGCGGCAGGACGACCGCCGGGACGATGTCCCCTTCCTGCATCGGACGCGACCAGCGGGGATCCTTGTAGGCCTCGAGCGTGCCGCCCTCGGCAAGCACGTTGTGGGCGGGTGCGCGGAAGCCGCGCCGCTTGTCGAGGCGGCGCAGTCCCTCCTCGAACGCCTTCTCGGCGGCGCGCTGCAGGCCGGCGTCGAGCGAGGTGTGAACCGACAGACCTCCCTCGTACAGCCGCTTCGCGCCGTAGCGCTCCTCGAGATGCTGCCGCACCTCTTCCAGGAAGAATGCCGCGAATCCGCTCCGGCCGGGACGCCCGACGGTGACGACCGGCTTCTGCTTCGCGGCGTCGGCCTGTGCCTGCGTGATGTAGCCCTCCTCGGCCATCCGCTGCAGCGCGTAGTTGCGCCGGCGGATCGCGGCGGAGACGTTGACGTACGGACTCTGCCGCGCCGGCCGCTGCACCATCCCCGCCAGCAGCGCGGCCTCTTCGAGCGCGAGGTCGCGGGCGGGCTTGCCGAAGTAGAACTGCGCGGCGGCCTCGGCGCCGTAGATGCCGTGCCCCCACGGGATGTGGTTGCAGTAGAGCGTGAGGATCTCGCGCTTCGTGTAGCGCTTCTCGATCTGCAGCGTGAGGATCAGCTCGCGGAACTTCCGCTCCCAGGTCTTCTCGTTGGTCAGGAAGAGGTTGCGCGCGAGCTGCTGGGTGAGCGTGCTCGCCCCTGCCCGCTGCCCGTGGACGATGTCCTTGATCGCGGTGACGATGATGCGCGGGATGCTGAGCCCGAGATGCTGCTCGAAGGTCTGGTCCTCGGCCGCGATGATCGCCTGGCGGAGCAGCGGCGAGATCTGGTCGTAGTCGATCACGACCCGGCGCTGCGTCGCGAACTCGCCGACGAGCTCACCCTGTCGATCGAACACCCGCGTGATGACGCTCGGCGAGTAGTCGTCGAGCGCCGAGACCTGCGGCATGTCCTCGGCCGACGCGAACAGCAGGCCGGTGAAGGCCCCCAGCGCGGCCGCGGCCACGAAGAGCAGGACGATGGATGCACGGCGGGCCAGACGGATGACGTGAGTGGTCACGGGCTCCCCGGAGGAAAGAGGGTCCGGCCGGTTCCGGAACGGGCGGACCGGGCGTGCGGCGGGGCCGCACGACCGGCCTTCAGTTTACTGCGCTACCGCGGCCCGCGTCCGCCGCCGCGCGGACGGGCTGCGCCCGATCCGTGCGAGGAGCCGCCGCCGGAGCCGGACCGTGGCACCGCGCGCTCACCGGATGACCTGGGTGACGAAGGCGTGGATGCGCGGGGAGCGGCGTGGGAGCGCGGCGCCGAGACGGCGCTGCCGCGTCCACCTCCTGACGAAGGCGACGCAGTGGACGGCCCGCGACGGGACGGCCCGTCCGATCGCCCGCGCGGCGGAGCGGCCCGCTCGGCGCCGACGGACGAGCCGGCGGTGCCGGGCGAGGATCGGCGCGGCGGCGGAGAGGATGGTGCGTACCTCGGCGCGTAGCGCGGTGCGTACCCGCGTGGCGCCGACCGGGGCTGTGGAGTGTCCGGTGTCGCCGACGGGGTCGCATCGGGAGCGGTGGTGATGGAGCCCTGGGCCGGGCTGCTTCCGCGCCGCACCGCGTACGGGGACACGGGTGCGCTGTAGGGCGAACGGGTCACGCTGCCCGGCACGGGTTGTCCGGTGCGGGCGCCGGGCAGGTTCCGCGGCACCGCCACACCCGCGCGCTCGTATGGCTCCGTCGCGCGCGAGTCGTCTTCGCCGCCGCGGCTGCGGCGCGTGCCGCGGTAGTAGATCACGTCCGGCGTGCCCGTGCGAGTGCCTCCGCGCGGGACGGCGTAGGACGTGCCGCTGCCGGTGCGCGACGGCGGCGCGGTCCGGACGGCGCCGGTCGTCGACCCCGTGCGTTGCGGGATCCGGCCGGTGCGGGCCGGCGCATCGAGCGACGCGCTCGCGCCGGGCCGGCGCACCGCGCGGTCCGCGGCAGCCGGGGTGCCATGAATCCGGTACTCGGGCGTCGTGCGGGCGTGCCGGGGCACGGCAACCCGCGGCGGGCTCTGCTGCAGGACGAACTCCGGCCGCGCGCTCCGGAACTCCCGGAGCGGATCGAACTTCACGCGATGGATCCGGCGGCCGTGGCGGAAGGCGTCGAGCGGGACGACCGACCACGCGCGCCACGGGCTGTGCCGGACGCGCAGGCCGCGATGGCCCCAGAAGGCGAGCACCGGCCGGTTGTCGAATCCGAGCGGACACCAGCCGACGAAGCCGGGGGCCACGGCCCAGTGCACCCACGCCGCCCCCCAGCCGCGCTTCGGAATCCAGAACCAGGAGCCGGCGTGCGTGATGCCCCAGCGGCCGTAGTGAAACGTCGCCCAGCCCCACGGGTCGTGGCCGATGAACGCCCAGCCGAACTTCCGGTAGTGGCGCCACGCGCCGTGGTGATACGGACGCCAGCCCACGGCGACGCGCGGATACCAGACGTAGCCGTAGGAGGCCTCGTAACGCCAGTCGCCGTACCGATCGAAGGTCGGGCCGTACGCGTAGAGGTCGGGCGGCAGATACTCCTGCGATGCGGTGCCGCGCCGCGCGTCGATGAGCCCCTGGGACCAGGCGACGAAGGCGTCCACCCGGGCGGAGTTGAACGGTGCAGGGTAGAGCGGCGGCTCGTTCTCGCGGACCAGGGCGTACTGCCCGGCGCGCACGGTCACCTGTCCGCCTGCGCCGGAGACGTCGACCACTCCGCGGACCACGCCGACTTCGAGCGCCGGCACGCCGCCGTCGTCGACGAGCGCGAGCCGGACTTCGCCGCTCGACAGCACGCGGACCGATGCCGGGGCCGCGTCGATCTGCAGCGCAGCGGCCGCGCCCTGCTCGGCCAGGACGATGATGCGTCCCTCCAGAAGCCGGACCAGCGCGTCGCCGTTGATGTCGATCGCGGTGCGTTCGTCGAGATGAATGGCGGAGCCATCGCCAAGCAGGACCTCGGCGCGGCCAACATGCGTGCGGAGCCGGTCGCCGATTTCGAGCGGCATGTTGGGCAGAGCCGCTTCACGGTCGACGCCGCGCTCCAGATCGGCCAGCCCCTCGAGCACCGACAGGTGCGGCGGCGGCAGCGTCTGGTCCCCGGTCTGGGCGGCCAGCGGCGCGGCCATGAGCAGCAGGGCCGTCGCGGCGCGGATCAGCATCCTCGTCATTGGGACCTCGGCGCCCGGGCGTCAGGCGGGGCCGGGCGATAGCACGCAGGCAGGCAGGCTGGCAGTCCCAGTATAGCGCGGGTACCGGTGTCTGACACCCGTACCAGTACCGGTGTCTGACACCCGTACCAGTACAGCTGCCAGACAACGGCACAGCAGAGCTCCGAAGTTCAGAAACTTGACTATGGGAGACTAAACTTTCATACTCTTCGTGTCCTCAGTTTGTCCGCCAGCCGGCCCGGCTGGCGCAGTGCGAGCAGGAGCCCATGTCCAAAATCATCGGGATCGACCTCGGGACGACGAACTCTGTCGTGGCCGTGATCGAGGGCGGCCAGCCCGTCGTGATCACGAACGCGGAAGGGAGCCGGCTGACCCCGTCCGTCGTCGCCATCACCAAGTCGGGTGAGCGGCTCGTCGGCCAGGTCGCCAAGCGGCAGGCGGTCACCAATCCGGAGAACACGATCTTCTCCATCAAGCGTTTCATGGGGCGCCGCTTCGATGAAGTGAGCGACGAGATGCGGATGGTGCCGTACCAGATCGCGGCCGCGGCAAACGGAGACGTCCGCGTGCAGGCGGGGGGAACCGAGTTCGCGCCGCCGCAGGTCTCGGCCATGGTGCTCCAGAAGCTGAAGGCGGCTGCCGAGGACTACCTCGGCCAGCCCGTGACCCGCGCGGTGATCACGGTGCCGGCGTACTTCAACGACGCACAACGCCAGGCCACGAAGGAGGCGGGGCAGATCGCCGGCCTGGAGGTCATGCGTATCGTCAACGAGCCGACGGCCGCGGCGCTCGCGTACGGGCTGGACAAGAAGAAGGAAGAGCTGATCGCCGTCTACGACTTCGGCGGCGGCACGTTCGACATCTCGATCCTCGAGGTCGGCGACGGCGTCGTCGAGGTGAAGGCGACGAACGGGGACACGCACCTCGGCGGCGACAACCTCGACCAGCGCGTCATCGAGTGGATCATCGACGAGTTCCGGCGCGAGGAAGGGATCGACCTGTCGAAGGACCGCATGGCGCTGCAGCGCCTGAAGGAGGCCGCCGAGAAGGCGAAGATCGAGCTGTCGAGCGTCGCGGAAACCGAGATCAACCTGCCGTTCATCAGCGCGGATCAGACCGGGCCGAAGCACCTGGTGAAGAAGCTGACGCGCGCGAAGTTCGAGCAGCTGGTCGAGGACCTGCTGCAGAAGACCGTTGGCCCGACGCGCCAGGCGCTGAGCGATGCCGGCGTGACGGCGGATCGGATCGACGAGGTCGTGCTCGTCGGCGGATCGACGCGCGTGCCGCGCGTGCAGCAGATCGTCAAGGAGCTCTTCGGCAAGGAGCCGCACAAGGGCGTGAACCCGGACGAGGTCGTCGCGGTGGGCGCGGCCGTGCAGGCCGGCGTGCTCGGCGGCGACGTCAAGGATCTGCTGCTGCTGGACGTCACGCCGCTCTCACTGGGCATCGAGACGCTGGGCGGCGTGATGACGCCGCTCATCGCGCGCAACACGACGATTCCGACGCGCAAGGGGGAGGTCTTCTCGACGGCGGCGGACAACCAGACGAGCGTCGAGGTGCACGTGCTGCAGGGGGAGCGTCCGCTGGCGCGCGACAACCGCACG
>CAYUPN010000009.1:0-67581 GCA_964446605.1 uncultured Bifidobacteriaceae bacterium
TCCATCACCTGGGACCATGCGAAGGGGGAGGCGGTCGGCGACGAGGAGGTCAACCCGCTGCTCGAGCGGGAATACCGCGCGCCGTGGGTGCACCCCTGGGCGGGGTAACCAGCGTTGCTCGCGCTGCTGCCGAAGATGCGAGGCGATGGTGCACAGTTCGGTTTCCTGTATCGCCTCCTTCTATGGAATCATCCGCTTGTGGGAGCGGCCCCCTTCCCGCGCTTGACGCTGACCCTCTGCGGTGATAAAGGGTACGCCAACCTGGCACTTGAAGCGGTCAAGGAGGGTGCGAGATGGGCGCGTTGCCGAGATCGCTCGTTATTGCTTTGGCTGTGTCAGTGTTCTCAACGAGCGCCCCAGATACGGCTAGCGCACAGGCTGGCTGCTGGAGTGTTGGGTGCGGATCCAACAACACATGCGGTAGCACCTATTACGCCGGGTACAAGAACTGCTGTTGCTCACAAACAGGCTGCGGACCGAACAACGTATGTGACAGCTGCCTGCAGTACTGCTTGCGGACGTGCAACACGAGTTGTACGAGTTGTGCCGACTGCAAGAAGGCGGCGTTTGCCGAAGCAAGGGAGACCTTCCAGCTCCCGCCCGACGCTGTGAACATTGCTCGACGGCACAGTGTCGTGGCCGCGACCATCATCGAAGCCATGTCGGAGAACGGCACGATGCCGCTGTATTCCCAGCTCGTACAAGGTGGGACCAGGCTCTTGGGCTACCAGGCTGGTTTCGCAGCGAACGTCGTGGCAAAGTCGCGCTCCGTGGAATTGCAGATCCTGTTTCTTGAGGATAAGACGTTCGGGCCACTTCCCGATCCCATCACGTTCAGGATGGACTCTGCAGGTAGCGCCTTTCTCACCGGGTTGGAACCCGAAGTACGCCAGGCACTCGAGGAGCAGTTACTGCTTCTCGATATGCCGTGCCCGCCGGAAGCATAGCCGTTCGGTGTCGACGTCTCGATCAGGGACTTGCGTAATGCAAGTCCCTTTGCCATGATTCCAGCGCCATTCGCGCTGGCAGCACAACGCTGGACAGATCGTCCGGCCAGAACTCGCGCGGTGTGAGCCGGCGTCATCTATAATGCCGGGATGCGCCGACTGTCGATCCTCTCTGCTGTCATCGCCGTAGCCGTTGCGGGGCTGATGCCGCTCCTTCACGCCCAGCGCCCCGAGAACCCCCGCGAGATCTCGAAGCTCTATGGCGAGCTCTGCGCAAGCTGCCACGGTCCGAACCTGGCCGGCGGCGGCATGGCCCAGAGCCTGCTGGACGACGAGTGGAAGTTCGGCGGCGACGACGAGAGCCTCGCGAAGTCGATTCGCGACGGCCACCCCGAGGCCGGGATGCCGCCGATGGGCGCCGCGCTCTCCGAGCAGGAGATCCGCGCGATGGTGATCTACATCCGCGAAGAGGCGGCCAAGGCGCGGCGGGCGGGGACGACGTTCAACGCCCCCGAGGGTGACCGCGAGGTCCAGAGCGAGCTGCACGCGTTCCGGCTGGAGACCGTGGCGGACGGCCTCGAGACCCCGTGGGGCATCGACTTCCTGCCGGACGGCCGCATCCTCGTCAGCGAGAAGCCCGGGCGGCTGCGCGTCATCGAGAACGGTAAGCTCCTCCCCGAGCCCGTGGGCGGCATTCCTGAGGTGTGGTCGGGCGGCCAGGGCGGCCTCCTCGACATCGGCGTCCACCCGGACTACGCCTCGAACGGCTGGATCTACCTCTCGTACAGCGACCCCGGCCCCGACGGCTCGGCGATGACCGCCGTCGTCCGCGGGCGGCTGAAGGACGGGCAGTTCGTCGACCAGCAGCAGATCTTCAAGGCGCCGGTCGAGCTGTACCGCACCGGGCGGGTCCACTTCGGGTCACGCTTCGTCTTCGACAACGGCTACCTGTTCTTCTCGATTGGCGAGCGCGGCCAGCAGAAGGACGCGCAGGATCTGTCGCGTCCGAACGGCAAGGTGCACCGGCTGTTCGACGATGGCCGGGTGCCGCCGGACAACCCGTTCGTCGGGAAGGCGGACGCGCTGCCGTCGATCTGGAGCTACGGGCACCGCAATCCGCAGGGGCTGGACAAGCACCCGGTCACCGGCGCGCTCTACGACGCCGAGCACGGCCCGCGCGGCGGCGACGAGCTGAACCTCGTGCTGAAGGGGCGCAACTACGGCTGGCCGGTCATCACCTACGGGATGAACTACGACGGCACGCCGATGACCAACCAGACCGCCGCGCCGGGGATGGAGCAGCCGGTCACGTACTGGGTGCCGTCCATCGCGGTCTCGTCGATCGCGTTCTACACCGGCGACCGGTTCCCGAAGTGGAAGCACAACCTGTTCGTCGGTGCGCTGGCCCAGCAGGAGCTGCGGCGGCTCGTCATGGAGGACGGCAAGGTCACGCACCAGGAAGTGCTGTTCAAGAACATCGGGCGCGTGCGCGACGTCGTCAACGCGCCGGACGGCTACATTTACGTGACGTTCGACGGCGGACGGGTCGCCCGGCTCGTGCCGTCGGGGGGGACGAGGTAAGCCCCCTTCGCCCTTCGGACTCCGGAGGCGTCGCGCGTGAGGCGGGGCTGAAGCCCCGCCGCTACACGCAGTCAGAAGGGGAGGCGCTCGCCCTTTCAGTCTTGCCTGTAGCGGCGGGCCTTCAGGCCCGCTGCACGGGCGCCGCGCGACTGCGAGTCCACAGCACATCGAGCCGCCACGCCCTTCCCGTTTTCCGTTGCTCAGCTTTTCCCGGTCCGGCGCCGGCTCGGTTTGACGTACGCTCCGGCAGCGTGCACAATACCCCAACTCTTTTAGGCCAAAGCATTTGACGGCCGGGTTCTCGATCGGCCCGGCCGGGCGGGGGAGGGGTGCACCGGTTCGTCGTCGGCTTGCCGCTCGTGGGTCTCCTCGTACTGAGCGCCGCTCCGCGGGTCGGGGAGTCGGCGGCCGACGAGGCCGACGTCGCGCGATTCGAGGAGACGGTCCAGCCGTTCGTCGAGGACACGTGTCTTCCCTGCCACAACGATCGCCGCCGGCGGGGTGGCCTGAGCATGGCGTCCCTGCAGGCGCTCGACTCCGTCGCGCACGACCCGAACACCTGGGAGAAGATGCTCGGGAAGATGCGGACCGGCGAGATGCCGCCGCCGGAGGATCCCCGCCCGCATCCCGAGACGCTGGAGAAGGTCACCGCGTGGATCGAGCACGAGCTCGAGCGCATCGACCGCCTCGCCCCGCCCGAACCGGGCCGCCTCACCATCCGCCGCCTCAACCGCACCGAATACAACCACACCGTCCGCGACCTGCTCGGCGTGGATGTCCGTCCCGCCGACGACTTCCCGCAGGACGATTCGGGCTACGGATTCGACAACATCGCGGACGTGCTGTCGATCTCGCCGGTGCTGATGGAGCGGTACGTCATCGCCGCCGAGCGGGTCGCGCGGCTGGCGGTGTTCGGGCCCGAGCCGCTGAAGCCGACGCTCGTCCGGAAGAACTCCGGGCCGCGCAAGGTCGTCGAGATCACGACCGTGCCCGAGGAGTACGACGAGACCGGTCTGACGTTGCCGAACGCGGCGCACACGATGCACCGGTTCCCGGTGGACGGGGAGTACGTCATCCGCGTGCACGCCGGGGGCATCCGCCCGGCCGCATCGGAGCCGGTCACGTACACGCTCTGGATCGACGGGCGCGAGGTCGCGAGTCAGTCGCTCGACGCGGCCGCACAGGCCTCCTTCTCGCAGGACGAGCAGGAGCTGTTCGGGAAGACGCTCGACTTCCGCACGCGTCTGACGGCGGGTGACCACTGGATTGCGGTCGCCATCCCGCGGCTCTTCGAGGGGCTGCCGCCGAGCTATGGCGGTCCGAACCCGTCGACGCGGCCGATCCCGCCGCCGCGCGAGTTCAAGCCGCCGCGCCGCGAGCTGCCTCCGGAGCGGATCGCGGAGATCCGGAAGCGCTTCGAGGAGGAGCAGGCCCGCGTGCGGCCGAGCAACAGCGCGCGGGTCGGGTATCTCGAAATCGGCGGTCCGTACGAGCAGGCGACGGGCCCGCTGCCGGGCAGCCGCGAGCGGATCTTCGTCTGCGGACACCCCGCGGGCTCGCATGTGCAGGGCTGCGCCCGGCGCATCGTCACGAACCTGGCGCGGCGGGCGTACCGCCGCCCCGTCGGCGCCGCCGACGTCGAGCCGCTGCTCGGGCTGTTCCGGCAGGCGCGGAGCGCCGGCGACAGCTTCGACCAGGGCATCGCGCTCGCGCTGCAGGCGATGCTGGTCTCGCCCGACTTCCTGTTCCGCATCGAGCAGGACCGCACGCCGGACGGCGGCGTGGCGCCGATCGGCCCGCACGAGCTGGCGACCCGCCTGTCCTACTTCCTCTGGGCGAGCATGCCGGACGAGGCGCTGATGGCGAAGGCGGACGCCGGCACCCTCGGTGATCCCGCGGTGCTCGAAGCCGAGGTCCGGCGCATGCTGCGCGACGAGCGCGCGATGACGCTGGTGCACGAGTTCGGCGGCCAGTGGCTGCAGATCCGCGCGCTGGAGAACGTCAACCCGGACGTCGAGAAGTACCCCGGGTTCGATCCCTACCTGCGGATGTCGATGCGCGAGGAGACCGAGCGGTTCTTCGCCCGCATCATCCGCGAGGATCGCAGCATTCTCGAGTTCCTCGACGCGCGTTACAGCTACGTGAACGAGCGGCTCGCGCGGCACTACGGCATTCCCGGCGTGCGCGGGCCCGAGTTCCAGCTCGTCCGGCTCAACGATCCGAACCGCGGCGGCATCGTCACGCACGCGAGCGTGCTGACGGTGTCGTCGTACTCCACGCGGACCTCGCCGGTGCTGCGCGGGCGGTGGGTGCTCGACAACCTGCTCGACGCGAACCCCGCCGACCCGCCGCCGGACACGCCGGCGATCGAGGAGAGCGGGGCGGACGCGTCGATGTCGATGCGCGAACAGCTCGAGGCGCATCGCGCGAACCCGATCTGCGCCGCCTGCCACGTCCGCATGGACCCGCTCGGCTTCGGGCTCGAGAACTTCGACCCGATCGGCCAGTGGCGCGAGATGGACGGCGAGTTCCCGGTCGACTCGACGGGGAACCTGCCGGACGGCCGGTCGTTCCAGGGGCCGGCCGGGCTGCGCGAGATTCTGGGCACGGAGGAGGACGCCTTCGCCAAGGCGCTGACCTCCAAGCTGCTCACCTATGCGCTCGGGCGGGGGCTCGAGCCATACGACCGCCGCACCGTACGGATGATCGCGCGGCGGCTGCCGCATCACGAGTACCGGTTCTCGGGACTCGTGATGGAGATCGTCAACAGCGTGCCATTCCGCATGCGCCGGGGAGTGACCACACCATGATCGCTACGGGCAAGCACCTGCCACGCCGACTGTTCCTCCAGGGCCTCGGGGCCGCCATCGCGTTGCCGTATCTGGACGCGATGACCCCGGCGTTCGCCGCGGGAACGGCGACGGCGGCGCCGCGCACGCGGCTCATCTTCACGTACGTGCCGAACGGCGTGACCATGGAGGACTGGACGCCGGCAACGGTCGGCCGCGCGTTCGAGCTGACGCGCATCCTGAAGCCGATGGCGCCGTTCCGCGACCGGATGCTCGTGCTGTCGGGCCTGGCGCACAAGAACGCGTACGCGCTGGGCGACGGGCCCGGCGATCACGCACGCGCCGCGGCCTGCTATCTCACCGGCGTACACCCCCGGAAGACGTCGGGCGCCGACATCCACAACGGCGTGTCGGTGGACCAGATCGCCGCGAAGGCCATCGGGTCGAGCACGCGGTACCCGTCGCTCGAGCTCGGCTGCGACGACTCGCGCACGGTCGGCAACTGCGATTCCGGCTACAGCTGCGCGTATACGAACTCGCTCTCCTGGCGCAGCGAGACGACCCCGAATCCGCCCGAGACGAATCCGCGGCTCGTGTTCGAGCGCCTCTTCGGCGCGTTCAGCGATGCGGGCCTGAGCCCCGAGGCGCGGGCGCGCCGGCAGGACTACCGGCGCAGCGTCCTCGACCACACGATCGAGCGGGCGAAGGCGCTGCTCGGCGTGCTCGGGCCGTCGGACCGGCGGAAGATGGACGAGTACTTCACCTCCATCCGCGAGGTGGAGCGCCGGATCCAGATGGCGGAGCAGGACCGCACCGGTCTTCCGGACGATGTCGAGATGCCGACCGGGATCCCGGTGACCTACAACGAGTACGCGAAGCTGATGTTCGAGATGCAGCGGCTCGCGATGCAGGCCGATCTCACGCGCGTCATCACGATGATGATGGGGCGCGAGGGGAGCATGCGGACGTACCCGGAGATCGGCGTGCCCGACCCGCACCACCCGCTGACACACCACCGCAACACGCCGGAGTGGATCGAGAAGGTCACGCAGGTGAACGAGTTCCACATGCAGCTCTTCTCGGAGTTCCTCGCGAACCTGCAGGCCACGCCGGACGGCGACGGCACGCTGTTCGACCACTCGCTCATCGTCTACGGCAGCGGCATCGCCGACGGCGACCGGCACTCGCACACCGACCTGCCGGTCATCCTCACCGGCGGCGCCGGCCGGTTCCGGACGGGGCAGCACATCCGGTATCCGGAGGACACGCCGATGACGAACCTCTATCTCACGCTGCTCGACCGCGTCGGCGTGCAGGCGGAGACGATCGGCGACAGCACGGGCCGGGTGGAGCACCTCACGGACGTCGGGACGGCCTAGTTCGACGGGCCACAGAGGCGCGAGACACAGAGACGGCACAGAGGCCGGATCGTTCAGGCCCTCCGTGCGTTCTCCGTGTCCTCTGGGTCTCTGTGGCCCGTAGTCGTGATTGGCAGCTGCCAGCCGCCAGCTGCCAGCCGCCAGCTACTTCATTCAGAAATCCGATACAGGTGCTTCGTGCCCCGCAGGTAGATCTCGCCGTCCACCAGCGCGGGTGACGCGTCGATCGCCTCGTCGAGCGCGTTCGTCGCGAGCACCTTGTACTCCGGGCCGGCTTCGAGCACGAGCGTCGTGCCTTCCCGTCCGACGATGTAGACGCGGCCTGCGGCACCGACGGGCGACGCATAGACGTTCGGCACGGCCTCCAGGCGCTGCGTGTAATGGACGGCTCCGGTCTTCGCATCGAGCTGCGTGAGGATGCCGGAGTTCGACTTCAGGAAGTAGAGCCCGCCGCGATACACGAGAGGCGAGGGCACGTACGGCGTGTCGCGGTCGTAGGTGAAGGCCACCGCCGGCGGGCCGGTCAGCTCGCCCCTGGCGTGTTCGAGCCGGATCGCCTTCAGCGAGCTGCCGCGGAACCCGGCGGTCGCGTACACGATCCCGTCGGCCGACACGGGCGACGGGATGACGTTCAGCGTGGTCCCCTCCGTCTGCCAGATCACGTCGCCCGACTCGAGGTCGTACCCGATCAGCCTGTTCGTGCCGTTGACGACGACCTGCGCGCGCCCCGCGTGCGTGAGGATGTGCGGCGTCGCCCACGTCGTCGGCTCGTCGCGCGTCTGCCGCCACTTCTCGCGTCCCGTGGCCGCGTCGAAGGCCGCGACGAAGTCGTCCTCCTGGTGGTCCCACGTCACGACCAGCGTGCCGTCGTGCAGCGCCGCGGAGGCTCCTTCGCCGAACGACATCCGCGTCTGCATGTCGCCAAGGTCCTTCTCCCAGAGGACGGTGCCGTTCGGGTCGAGCGCGTACAGTCCGCGCGATCCGAAGAAGGCGTAGACACGCTCGCCGTCGAGGATGGCGGACGGCGAGGCAAAGGTGCCGTCGCGGTGATGGCCTTCGTGCGGGCGCTCGGTCCTGACGACACGCTGCCACCGCAGGGCGCCGCTCGCGCGGTCGTAGGCGAGCACCGTGAATGCGAGCTCCGCGTCGGGGCCCGTCGACACCGGCACCGCCGTCGTCAGGACGACCAGCCCGTCCCAGACGACCGGCGTGCTCTTGCCGATTCCCGGGATCGGGATCTTCCAGGCGACGTTCCTGGTCGCGCTCCACTCGAGCGGCGGCATCGCGTGCGGCGCCTCGCCCGTCCCGAGCGGACCGCGCCACTGCGGCCAGAAGCGCGCCGCTCCGGATCCGATGGCCGCGGCGGGCACGAGGGCGAATGTCAGGATGGCGGCGGAAAGCGCGAGACCGAGCCAGCGTCGGATGGACATGTGCCATTCAACGCCGGAGGGGGAGAGGGTGTTTACCTGGGCCTTCGACTTTGGGCTCTGGGCCGTTCGTGGGCCTTGGACTTTGGACTTTGGGCCTTGGGCCGGATGGGGCAATTCCCCGCATCCGGCCAGACCCGCTGGAGTTTGCTGTCACGCTGCGCGCGGATGGCGGGGCTGTGAAGCCCCGCCGCTACAGCAACTCATCTGGGGCGTCCCAGGCCCAACGGCTGTTCGGCCCTACGAATCGGACAGCGTGACAGCGAAGGACCCGACTGAAAGCAGGCGTTCTTCATCGGCGGGCCGGACCTCGCGGCACGCTACATCGCCCGTCATCCGCGCACGCTGGCGATCCTCCAGCCCGACGGTGCCACGGTCCCGCTTATCATGGGTCACCACCCCGGAGTGACCCTGGAGGCTTCGTGCACCTGACGCCCGAACAGCAGACGGTCGGACGCCGGAACTTCCTCAAGGCCGTGGCCGGCGTGCCGGCGCTCGCCGGACTCGGCGCCGCAATGACGTGCTGTGCGAGAAGATGATGGCGTGGGACGTCGAAGGCTGCGTGCGCATGCGCGACACCGCCCGGCGGACGGGGCTCGTGCTGGAGATCGGCTACCAGCGTCGCTACAACGCGATGTACCACGCCGCGCACGAAGGCGTGATCCGGCGCGGCCTGCTGGGCGACGTCCATCTGTCACGAATACTGTGGCACCGCAACGCGAACTGGCGCCGGCACGGCGACCCGCCGTCGGCCGGCTACGACCCGTCCGCGTGGGGATATCCCGACTGGGAGCATCTGCTCAACTGGCGCCTCTACCGGCGCTACTCGCGCGGGCTGCCCGCCGAGCTCGCCTCGCATCAGGTGAACGTCGTCAACTGGTTCTTCGGTGCGGAGCCCGAAGCGGTGCTGGGGTCGGGCGGCATCTACCGCCACCGCGATGGCCGCGAGGTGGAGGATCACGTCTACGTGACCTTCGAGTACCCGGATGGCCGGACGGCCGTGTTCTCGTCGATCGAATCGAACGCGTTCGACCACTACTCCGAAGCGTTCTTCGGCACGAAGGGCACCCTCGTCCTGCGCGGTGAGACCGACGCGTATCTCTTCCACGAGGGGAGCGACGCGCAGGAAGCCCTCGCGATCACGCCCGCCGGACCCGGGCCGGTGCTCGAAGCGTCGGAGAGCCGCGCCGCCGACGCCGCCGGGGCGGGGCCGAACGGCGGACAGACGGGCCGCGGCAACCGGCTGGCCGCGTACCGCGCCGAGACTGCCGGGTTCTGTTCCGCGATCCGCGCGGGCACGCCGCTCCGATGCGGCCCCGACGAGGCGATGGGATCGGCCATTGTCTGTCTGCGCGCGCTCGAAGCCATCGAACGGAAGGCCCGGGTTCCGATCCGCGCCGGGCAGCAGGAGCACACGTGAGCCCGATGCCCGCGGCGGACGCGCGCCCGCCCCACCGGACGAAGCAGGAGTTCGTCTATCACACCATCCGGCGGGCGATCCTGCGCTGCGAGGCGCAGCCCGGCGAGCGGCTCGTCATCGAGGACATCGCGCAGCGGCTGAAGGTCAGCAGCATCCCGGTGCGCGAGGCGCTGCAGCTGCTGCAGTCCGAAGGGCTCGTCGTGATGGTGCCGCACGTCGGCGCCACCGTGGCGCCGCTCTCGCGCGAGTCGATCATCGACCTGTTCACGATCACCGAGGGGCTGCAGATCGTCGCCGCGCGTACTGCGGTCGAGCGCGGCACGCCGGAGGAGTTCCGCACGCTCGAGCGGCTGATTGTCGGGATGGACGACGCGGTGCGCGAGGAGCGGCTCGAGGACTGGAGCGAGCTCAACACGGCGTTCCACGTCGCGATCGCGGAGATGGCCCGGCTGCCGCTGCTGCTGCAGATGACGGTGCAGGTGTTCGACCGCTGGGACCGGACGCGCCGCTACTTCTTCCGCAGCGTGCTGGCGATGCGCATGCCGAGCGCCCAGGCGGAGCATCACGCGATCGTGTCCGCGATCTCGCGCCGTGCCGTCGACGAGCTGCCCGCGCTCATGCGCGATCACAGCCAGAACGCGATGCGCGCCTATCTCGCGCATCTCGACGCGCAGCCGGATCCGGCCGGACGCGGGCCGCAGCCCGGGGACGCGGCGTGAGCGCGGGCGCGGTGCGGCCGCGGGCCGAGGCCGTCGCGCTGGTCCTCCTCCGCACGCTCGTCGGCTGGCACTTCCTGTACGAGGGGCTCTACAAACTGGCGCTGCCCGGCTGGAGCCGCGCCGGAGCGCCTGCCTGCGGCGCTCCGGTGTCAGCTGCTGCGTGGCTCGACGGCGCGCGACGCCACCGCGACACCAATCCCGTCGAAGTCCCGCGCCGCCACGACATCGTCCTCGCGCGCCTCGATGCGGCCTGCCTCGTCGAGACGGCGCACGGCCTCGGTCCACTCGGCCTCGTCCAGGCCGATCGTGAACCGGTCGAGTCCGAGCGCGCCGGGCTGCAGCGGCGCGCGGCTGTTCCAGACGTTCGTGCCGACGTGGTGGTGATAGCCGCCGCGCGCGAGGAACAACGCGCCGGGGTAGCTGCGCTGCGTGATCCGGAAGCCGAGCAGATCGCCGTAGAAGCGCTCGGCGTTCCTCAGCGACGCGACCGACAGGTGGATGTGGCCGATGCGCGTCGCCGGAGGCATCGCGCCCGCATCGGCCTTCCGCCCCTCCTCGAGCAGGGGGGCGAACGCCAGCGCGTCGGTGTACATCGCGATGCCGCCGTCGCCGGTCTGCGGCCACGCGTCGCGGGGGCGGTCCGCGTACAGCTCGATGCCGTTCCCTTCGAGATCCGACAGGTACAGCGCCTCGCTGACGCCGTGGTCGGCCGACCCGAGCGGAATCCCGAACTGCAGCAGGCGCTGCAGCACCGCGCCGAGCGAGGCGCGATCAGGGTAGAGGAAGGCGACGTGGAAGAGCCCCGCCGTGCCGCGGGGGCGTTCGGGTGCGTCGGGCGCTGCCTCCAGGCGGATCAGGATCGGCCCGCGCCCGCCGGCAGCGAGGGCACCCGGCGCTTCGCCCGGGACGGGGCGCATTCCGAGAACATCCTGGTAGAACGCCAGCGCGCGCGGCAGGTCGGCCACGCGCAGCCGGACGTCCTGGATGGATGCTGCCTCGACACCGGTTGCATGCATGCGCGTCATTGTAGTGCCACGTGATTGCGAAACGTTCGCGGGGGCTGCTAGCCTTGGGCCCATCCGCGGCGGGCGCGGGCGGGGGAGCGTGAGGATATGCGAGGACGGGTCGACGGGGGCAGAGAGCACGGAGGAGCCGCCTGGTGGCGGCGCCTTTCCGCGACGGCCGCGCTGGTCGTCGGGTGCCTGGCCGCACTGCAGGCGAACGGCACCTGGTCCGAGTTCCGCGGGCCCAACGGCACGGGCATCTCGACGGAGACGGGCATCCCGATCACGTGGAGCGAGACCAGCAACGTCCGATGGAAGATCCCGATTCACGGGAAGGGCTGGTCGTCGCCGGTCGTGCACCGCGGCCGGGTCTGGCTCACCACGGCCACGGAAGACGGCCGCCAGCTGTACGCGATCGCCGCCGATCTCGAGTCGGGGCGCATCATCCATGACCTGAAGCTCTTCGACGAAGCCGACCCGCAGTACGTGCATCCGTTCAACAGCTACGCGTCGCCAACCCCGGTGGCCGAGGGGGATCGCGTCTACATCACGTTCGGCGACGCGGGCACGGCCGCCCTCGACGCCGACACGGGGCGCGTGCTCTGGACGCGGCGGGATCTCGAGTGCAACCATTTCCGCGGTGCGGGCTCCTCGCCGGTCATCTTCCGGGATCTGTTGCTGCTGCACTTCGACGGCAGCGACGTGCAGTACGTCGTCGCGCTGAACAAGCACACCGGCGAGACCGTGTGGCGGACGGCGCGGTCCATCGACTTCAAGGACCTCGGCCCCGACGGCAAGCCGATGGCGGAAGGCGATCTCCGGAAGGCGTTCTCGACGCCGCAGATCGTCGAGGTGGAGGGCGCGCCGGTGTTCGTCAGCATGGGCGCGAAGGCGACCTACGGCTACGATCCGCTGACCGGCCGCGAGCTCTGGCGCGTGGAAGAGCGGACCAGCCATTCCGCCAGCACGCGCCCCGTGGCGGGGCACGGGCTGGTGTACCTGCCGACCGGCTTCCCGCGCGGCCAGCTGCTGGCGGTGCGGCCCGGCGGCCGCGGCGACGTGACCGACACGCATGTCGCCTGGCGCCAGACGCGCGGCATCCCGAACAAGCCGTCGGTGCTGCTGCTGGACGACCTGCTCTTCCTCGTCAACGATGCGGGGATCGCGAGTGCGCTCGACGCCCGTACGGGCGAGGTCGTGTGGACCGCGCGCGTCCGCGGCACCTTCTCGGCCTCGCCGGTCTCGGCGGAGGGGCGGGTGTATTTCTTCAGCGAGGACGGCACGACGTTTGTGATCGAGGCCGGGCGCACGTTCAGGCTTCTCGCCGAGAACACGCTGGACGACGGGGGGCTGGCGACGCCCGCGATCGCCGCGAAGTCGCTGCTGCTGCGAACGCGCACGCATCTCTACCGGGTGGCCAACTGACATCCGGTCCGCGGCGCTGCCGCGGACCTCACGCCGGCCACTCCGTGCCGGCAGGAGCGGAGCATCGACGATGAGGCTTTCGAGACTGGCAGCAGTGGTTCTGGCGGCGACCGTCGCGCACGGCGGGGCGGCGCTGGCCGATGACGAGGGCTGGGTCAGCCTGTTCGACGGGAAGACGCTCGACGGCTGGACGGCCAGCGAGGCGCCGGGCACGTTCTCCGTCAAGGACGGCGCCATCGTCGTCCACGGGCCGCGATCGCATCTCTATTACACCGGTCCGGTCGGGAACCACGACTTCAGGAACTTCGAGTGGCGTGCCGAGGTGATGACCACACCGGGGTCGAACTCGGGGATGTACTTCCACACCGAGTACCAGGAACGCGGGTGGCCACAGAAGGGATACGAGGTGCAGGTCAACAACTCGCACACCGACCCGAAGCGCACGGGCGGCCTCTACGACGTGCAGGACAACTACGAGGCGCCGGCGAAGGACAACGAGTGGTTCACGCAGCACATCATCGTGAACGGCCGGCGCATCATCGTGAAGGTCAACGACCGCGTGATCGTCGACTACACGGAGCCGGAGAACGTGGAGCGCCCGGCGAACATGAAGGGGCGCCGGCTGTCGAGCGGGACGATTGCCCTGCAGGGGCACGACCCGAAGAGCGTCGTGTACTACCGGAACATCCAGGTCAGACTGCTCGATTGAACGACGGGGCCGAGTGAAGCCCCGCTCCGCTGAACGCTCCGGGAGCGGCGAGGCGTGCGTCTGCCGCTCCACCCACCTTTCATGGTGCGATGGGTCGAGGAGACCCTCCGTGCCAGGGTTCAGCGACAGCCGACGCCGCCGCTGCGGTCGCGCTCCCGCGAGGCATCGCCCTTGCATCGCCGCGCGGTGATGCTGGACGACGATCTCGACCGACTCGCGACGTGGGAACCGGCCGGGGCACCCGTGTTGAGCTTGTACCTCGACACCCGTCCCGACGAAACGGGCCGGCGCACGTTCGACATCTTTCTGCGCAACGAGCTGCCGAAACGGCTGGAGACCTGGCCTGCTTCGTCGCCGCAGCGCGCGAGCCTCGAGGCCGACCATGAGCGGATCGCGCGCCATCTCGAAAAAGAGCTGCAGCCATCGACGAAGGGGCTCGCCCTGTTCACCTGCAGCGCGGCGGGCCTCTTCGAGGCGCTGCCGTTCGACGTGCCGCTCGACAACCTCATCGTACTGAGCGATCGGCCTCACCTGTATCCGCTCGCGCGCGTGCTCGACCAGTACCCGCGCTATGCCGCCGTGCTGGCCGACACCAACCATGCGCGCATCTTCGTGTTCAGCACCGGGCGCAAGGAACGCGAGCTCGAGGTGCAGGGAACCCAGACGAAGTATCCGAAGGTGGGCGGCTGGTCGCAGGCGCGCTATCAGCGGCACATCGAGCACATCCATCTGCAGCACGTGAAGGAGATCGTGGACGCGCTCGACGATCTGGTCCGGCGCGAGCAGATCGAGCATGTCGTGCTGGCTGGCGACGAGGTCGTCATCCCGATGATCCGCGAACAGCTGCCGAAGCATCTCGAGGATCGCATCCTCGACGTCGTCCGGCTGGACCAGCGAACGCCGGCGCACGAGGTGCTGGCCGCGACGCTGGACGTGCTGCGCGAGAAGGACGCGGAGTCGGACGAGGAGGTCGTCGACGCGCTGATCGGCGAGTACCGGCGCGGCGGTCTCGCGGTGGTGGGCATCGACGCCACGCTCGGGGCGCTGCGTCAGGGACAGGTCGACACGCTCGTGTTGCCGGCCTCCGCGGAGCGGATCGAGGGGGTGGCCGTGGTGCACCCGACCGGCGATGCCGTGCCGGCGCCGACCGTCGGCGCCGGGCTGTCGGCCATCGACGCGCGCGCGGCGTCATCGGGGCCAACCGCCGAGACGCGTCCGGAAGTGCAGGCGACCGGCGAACTGGTCGCGCTCGCGCGTCAGACCGCGGCGCGCCTGCGCTTCATCGAGGACGCCGACCTGCTCTCGCCGGCCGGCGGAGTCGGCGCGCTGCTGCGCTATGCGGCCTGAGGCCCCGGAGAGCTGTCATGAGCCGGAACAGCAACGTCAATCCGGATCACT
Source organism: uncultured Bifidobacteriaceae bacterium (assembly GCA_964446605.1). GTDB lineage: Bacteria > Acidobacteriota > Vicinamibacteria > Vicinamibacterales > JAENWD01 > JAENWD01. The sequence continues at coordinate 14,799 of CAYUPN010000009.1, forward strand.
ACAAGGTGCGCGGGCGCGATCGCCAGGGTGAGGACATCCGCCAGACCGCCGAGCGCCAGCGGCTCGCGAAGGCGGAGGAGCGGGCCACGCGCTCCGGAACGGCACGGCGCGGCGGCAAGACGGGCCGGAAGGCCACCCGGTAGGTGTCGCCATGTCCGAGCCGGATGCCGGCGAGGCCCGGGAAGTCGAGCGCGGCACGGCGCCTACCGAGGCGGAGATGCGCGAGAACGTCGTGCGTCTGGTCTTCGCCGGGGATCGTCAGCAGTACGACGCATTCCTCCGGATGCTCAGCGAGGCGCTGCCGTCCGACACGGCGGTCGTCCTGCGCGGCAGCGCCGTGACGGGCTACCGGTGGTCGGACGGCGAGCCGTTCGACGCCGAGGGGCCGGGCACGAGCGACCTCGACCTGACGCTCGTCGGCGAGTCGCTGCTGGAGGAGTTCACGGCGACCGGCTTCTTCGTTCCCGGCGTGCACAGTCGGCCGCTGAGCGACGACGCTCCGGACATCGCGCCGGGGTTGTTGCCGTTGCGCGAGCGGCTGATGACGCTCGTGCATCGTCCGGTGAACATCCAGGCGACGCGTGACGCGGTCATGACCCTGCGCGGAGAGATTCTGGGCCAGCCGTACCTGGTTCTGCTCGACCGGGTGCAGGGCCCGTGACGCTGACGATCCTCACCTACAACCTCCGGTACGGCGGACTCGGCCGGGAAGATCCGATCGCGGACGTCATTTGCGCCCAGGACCCCGATCTCGTCGTCCTCCAGGAGGCGACGCGACCGGAAGTGGTCCGCGCGCTGGCCGAGCGTCTGGACATGCCGGCCTGGGGGGCGCACCGCGGCCGGTCGCTCGGGTATCTGAGCCGCGTGCCGCTCGCCACGGCTGCCTGGCACAGACCGCGGTGGTCGCGCCATGCGTTTCTCGAGCTCGTGCCGGAGGGCGCCGGCGCCACGATTTTCGGCGTGCATCTGAGCGCCGTGCATTCGAACTGGACGGAGCGCCGCCGCGTGCTGGAAGTGCGGGCGCTGCTCGCGGCCATCCGTCCGGACAGCCGCGGACTGCACGCGGTGCTGGGGGACTTCAACACCCTCGCACCGGGCGAGCAGCTGGACCTCGCCCGCCTCCCGCCGCGGCTGCGCGCCGTCGTGTACCTCACCGGCCGGCGCATCCGGTGGCAGACGATCGAGCTGATGCTCCAGACGGACTACGTGGACGGGTACCGGGTGCATCGGCCCGATCACCCGGGCTACACGTTTCCGTCCTGGGACCCGCACGTGCGGCTCGATTACGTGTTCGTGCCGCGCGTGCACGCGGACCGCCTGATCGCGTGCGAGGTCGCGGAGCACGATCGGGCGGCGCTCGCGTCGGATCATTTCCCGCTCCTGGCGCGGCTCGAGGTCTAGACCTCCGATTGCCCCGGTCCGCCCTGCCTCAATCTGCTACGATCGGCACCCCAGCAGGAGGGACATACGTGGAGCGCACGAATCGACGCAGGTTCTTCGTGAAGACGGCACTGGCGGCGGCGGGCGCCGGCGCGGTGGCCACGGCGGCGCAGGCCCAGGAGGCCGGGCCGGTGAAGAAGGTGCACTGGCGCGGCGGCCGGCGGCCGAACAACCCGTTGTTCAGCCCGGCCGTGATCTACGGCAACCTGGTGTTCATCTCCGGCATCGGCGCGCACTTCGAGGGAGACATCACGGCGCATACCGATCACGTGCTGAAGGAGATCGAGAAGCTGCTGGCGGAGGTCGGGTCGTCGATGGAGAAGGTGCTGAAGGTGAACGTGTACCTGAACGACCTGAAGGACTACGCCGCGATGAACGAGGTGTTCCGCGGCCGGTTCGGCCCCGAACCCGGCGTGCGCACGACGATCGCCGCGGCCGCCGGGATTCCCGGCAACTCGCTCGTCGAGATCGACTGCATCGCTCACATCTGACGGATCGGGTGGGATCAGGTCTGATCGGGTCGGATCGGGTCGGATCAGGTCTGATCAGGTCGGATCGGGTCGGATCAGGTCTGATCAGGTCCGATCAGGTCTGATCAGGTCTGATCAGGTCGCGCGACCGCTGATCGCGGTCGCGCAGCGTGGCTCGCCCGGTACGGCTGTCCTGACGCCTGCTCCGACCCGATCAGAATCCCGTTCTGAAGCCGAAATCGAACGACCACCCGCGCGCCGGCGCGTCCATCGCGCGGACGACGGCGAATTCGAGCGGCATGCCGCCGGCGTTGATGCGGACGCCGGCGCCGATGCTGTTCACGGAGCGTCGGGTCATCGGCTCCGACCCGTTGCGCCCGCGGCTCCAGACCAGACCGCTGTCCGCGAACACGAAGCCCTCCATCGGGATGATGCCGTAGGTCAGATCTCTCGAGAGGAGCCCCAGGAGCGGCGCCCGCACCTCGAGGTTGGCGACGAACAGGCGGCTGCCGAGCAGATCGTCGAACGACGTGCAGCGCCCGGCGGCGTCCCATTCGCACCGGAGATCGCTCCAGCTGTAGCCGCGCACGAAGTACCGCGACCCGAGAAAGGTCGGCACGAGCCGGGGATCGTGGGCATCGCGGCCGTACTGGCCCAGGTGGAGCAGGCGCGTCGCGATCGTGTAGGGCTTCGCCGGCATCATGTAGCGGCGATAGTCGGCGAGGACGCGGGTGTGGGAGAGCCCGCCCACGCTGGGAGCCACCTCGAACCGGTACCGGCCGCCGAGAATCGGCCCGGTCGGCCCGTACACCGCGGTGTCGCCGACGAACGCCATCGCGATCTCGCCCATCGTCGCGGGCTCGCCGCCGGGTTCGGAGTAGCGCTGCTCCTGCAGCGTGCGTCCCGTCTTCAGGCTGATCGTCCGCGAGCGGACCTCGCGCGTGAAGCGCGCATGCCGCACGCCGGCAATCAACTCCACACGCTGCGATCGGTTGAGGGGGTACGCCAGCATCGCGCCGACCCGCCCCTGGATCCGGACCAGATAGTCGCTCTGGCTGTGCAGGGCCGGCTGGTCCTCGAACTCGGTCATCGTCCGCGAGGGCAGGCGCCGGAGGCCGGGTTCGAGCTCCGCGAGCAGCCCCCAGTTGAGCCGCTGCTCCTGGTTCAGGAAGCGCAGAGCGAATGCGAAGTCACGCAGGCGGCTGCCGGCCTGGAAGGCGGTGAGCAGCTTGCGCTCGCCGAGCAGGTCGCCGAAGAGCAGGGATCCGCCGCCGCGCACGTAGGAGCCGAGCGGTCCGCCGCCGGAGCTCAGGTACGGCTGGCCGATGGCTTCGAGCGAGAGGTCCGGGCGATACGGTCTGGTCGAGATCGGAACCGCCGGCGCAGGCGCGGCGGACGTGATCGCCGACGCGACGAGCGTGTCCTTGCGCGCGGCCGGCGGCATGCCGCCGGTCGCGAACGCGCGCGCCGGCACCGCCTCCCGCGTGTCCTCGCCGCGGTAGACGCGGACCTCGTACCGTCCCTTGCGGTAGACCGTGAGCGCGAGCGCGTCGGTGTCCAGCGCCGACGACAGCGCCGGACTCGTTTCGGCGAGCCCGCCGACCCCACCCGGCTCGTTCGACAGCTGGACCGCCCGGTTCGTGGCCAGATCGAGGCGATAGACGTGGCTGATGCCGCCGGGGTCGGCGATGAAGTACAGCGCCTCGCTTCCGGCCGACCACTGCGGGTTGACGTGCCGCGCGCCCTCGAAGACCTCGAGCGCGCGGACCTCGCCGGAGGCGACGTCGAGCAGCGCGAGACCGGGCTGGCCGAGCTCCAGCGGATCGAGCTTGCTGGTGAACCGCTCCGTGGCGAACGCAATCCGGCGGCCATCCGGCGACCAGGCGGGGTGGAGGTCGGCGAACGGGTCGTTCGTGAGCTGGCGGAGCTCGCGGGCCTCGAGGTCGTACAGATAGAGGTCCGTGATGCCGCCGCGCAGGAGCGCGAACGCGATGGCTTGTCCTTCCGGCGACCAGGCCGGCGAGAGAATCTGCCCGTTCTTCGGCAGCCGGACCTCATGGCGCTCGCCCGGATCGGCCATGTCGAGGATCACGAGGCTCGGACGCCCGCGATCGATGGCCGAGAAGACGAACTGCGCGCCGTCGTGGCTCCAGGCGCCGGCCGACCGGATGGCCTGCAGGCTCTCGATGCGCACGCTGTCCCTGGTCGTGGCCAGCTTGCGGAGGATGCGCCCGGTCTGCGCGTCCGCCTCGAACAGATCGATTGAGACGCGATCGCGCTCGGAGAAGAACACGACGCGGCGCCCGTCGGGGCTGATGGCGGGGCCGAGCTGCATGCGCCCGCCGCGTTCGTTCTGCACCAGGGCCGCGCCGCCCGGTGCAGGCACCGCTTCCCTCGGGTCTTTCCGGCCATCGTCGCCGCCGGCGTCCGGTGTTCCGTAGTGCGCCCGGGCGGACGAGAGAAAGTCCTCGTACAGTCCCTGCACTCTCTCACCGGTCAGCCGTTCCAGCCGGCGCGAGATGCTGCCGCCGCGGCGGAGCTTCAGCGTGTCGGCGACGATCTTGTCGCCGAACCGGCCGGCGAGATAGGCCCAGAACGCATGTCCGAACCGGTAGGGAGAGAACCGCCGGGCCGCGGTGGACTGCGAGTCGGGCAGCAGATCGTGCAGGACGGCATCCCGCAGCCAGGCTTCCGTCTCCACGTCGGTGCTGCCGCGGGAGAGGTACTGCGCCATCCCCTCGACCGCCCAGAGCGGCCAGGTCAGCGACCCGCCGCTGTGGCGCACCATGTCGAACTGGAAGGCGTGTGCGAGCTCGTGGCCGAGGATGCGGTCGGTCTCCCCGAGCGTCGGCGCAAACGGCATCGTGATGCGGCGCCTCGCCGAGTCGGTCACGCCGCCGATGCCATCGCCCAGAATGCCTGAGACGACGTTCGTCTGCTGGAACTCGGGCTGGCTGCCGTACAGGATCAACGGCTGACGTCCGCTCAGCTTGTGGCCGAGCAGCGTCGAGAAGCGCGCGTACCACCGCTCGGCAAGCTGGGCGGCCAACCGCGCCGACTCGGCCTCGTCGGGGTAGTGGTAGACGTCGAAGTGCTCGGTCGCGAGTACCCGGAATTCGAAGTTGGAGTACTCGACCTTGTTCCGCCCGAAGTACTGCGCCGCGGCGTCTCGCGCGCCCGGGGCGGCGCACAGAAACACGAATGTCAGCACCGCCAGGCGTGAAACCTGCGCCATAGCCCTCCGCGCCGATGTGGAGTTGTGAGCCGGACCGCTGTGAAGGTTTCACTTCTAACGCACGAATCCACACTCGTCAATAAACTCAGGCGCAGCTTACGGCGCGGCCGGGCTTGAACCGACGCGGTGGTCGGAAGTGGCGAGTGGCGTGATGCGATATGCGATAGGGGAGGGAGGCTGGACTGGAGGGGAGCGGTGCCTGCGGCGGCAGCATGCGGCGCCGCCGCCGCAGGAGCTGACTGGTCTAGTTGCCGAAGCGGAACGTCACGCCGACCGTCGCGCGCCAGAAGTCGAAATCGGCCAGCGCGAGATCGAAGTCGTCATCCGGCTCGTCGTCCTCGAGCGAGCGGAAGTACCGCACGTCGCCACGGATACCGATGTGGTCGGTGAAGTACCCGTGCAGGCCTGCGCCGACGTTGAAGCCCAGGTCGTTGGCGCTGAGCTCGTCGAAGAAATCACCGGCGTCGACATGCGTGCGGATGAGGCCGATTCCGCCGGAGCCGTAGGGCCGGATTCCCGCGCCCAGCTGCCCACCGACCGGAATCCCGACCACGACGTTCCCCATGAGCGTGGTCACGTTGCTGTCGCCGAAGTCGAAGTCGCCCGCCGTGTTCTCGAAGAAGTTGGGCGCGTACCCGAAATCGACCTCCCAGCCGATGATGCCGCCGCCCATCCACCCGAGGGCGGCACCGAAGTTGACGCGCTGCTCGAATTCGTCGCCGAAGTCATCGACGTCGACGAAGTCGGCGTCACCGCCGAAGTTCGCGCCGACGAACGGCGTGAGGTACCAATCGGCCGAGGCCCTGGTTGGCGCGGCCGCCATTCCGAACGCCACGATCAGCGTGGCGAACAACAGCTTCCGGACATGCATGAGGTCTCTCCTTCTTGAGCTGCGAACGGATCCTGGCTGGGCTCCAGGCTCTGCCGGGAACCCCGTGCGACGGATGAGCCGTACACGGCCAGGTCGGGAGCACGCCCGGTTCAATCGCAATTTGCATACCGGCAGGCCATTCCCGGTCGTTCGGGGGGCTGCGGCCTGCTCGACCGGAGAGAGTCCGGCGATTTGAAAGAATCGACATGGGCAGCTCGTGTATGCGAACTGCCGCCTCGAGTGCACGAGCTCGAGGATGGCGCGTCAGGGCGCCGCAGAGGTGTGGCTGAGCTCAGCGGGCCCGATCAGAGGTGACGGACCAACCACGGCACGGCGGCATCGGCCATCTCCGCTATCGCACCGGTGAACCGGTGGTCGATGCCCGGAAGCGTGACGATCTCCGGCCGCCCGCCCGCGGCATGGCGGGCGTCCAGCGAGTCCTGCAGCGGGACGAGGTCGTCGGCATCGCCGTGCACGAGCAGCCACGGGATGCCGATGCGCGCGGCCTGCGGCAGCACAGACCCGATCCGGCGCGCATCCTCTGCCAGCGTGCGCGACCAGGGGCAGTCCGGCCGGCCGCTCATCGGCTCGCCGTACGCGAGGTGTCCGAAGCAGCGCTGCATGAACGCATGCACGTGCACCATGCCCGCCAGCGAGACGAGGCAGGCGATCCGGTCGTCCTCCGCCGCGCGCAGCACGCCGACCGCCCCGCCCATGCTGTGGCCGGCGTAGCCGATGCGCCGCACGCCCGCCGATGTCAGCGCGTCGATCACGGCGCCGAGGTCGGCCGCCTCCTTCGTGGGCGTCGCCTCCTCGAACGCGCCTTCGGACGCGCCGTTGCCGGCGAACGAGATGCGCAGCGAGGCGATGCCAACCCGCGCCAGGCCGTCGGCGAGCGCGATCAGGTAAGGCCGGTCCTTGTTGGACGTGACGCCGTGCGCGATGATCACGGCCCTCTCCGGCGGGGAGGAGGACGAGCCGCCGCCCGTCGGGGTGAATGCCGTGTCGAGCCGCTCGCCGTGCGCGTTGCGGATTGCGTCGAACCGCCCCGTCATCGCCGCTCGATCAGGCCGATCAGCCGGTCGACCGCTTCGTCGACGAACGCCGGGTCCTCCGCATGCGCGTCGCGCTCGACGGTCGCGATGGTCTTCGGAACGCTCGCCTTCAGCGCGGCGAAGAACCTGGCGTCGCTCGCCGGATCGTTCAGCGGTCCTCCGGGCATCGCGTACCGCCCCGTGCCGCGCGCCGGGATCATCAGCACGGCGTTGCCGGTGGTGGCCTGCAGGCGGCGCCCCGCTTCACGCGCCACCTGACGGAGCTCCCGATCGTTCAGCCGCGGCGCGAGCACGACCTCGTTGTGCCAGACGTGGCGGTGCGTCTTCCAGCGCTCGGGCAGCACGTGCGGCGTCGACACGAGAATGCCGACGTGCTCCGCGCCCCCCGGCACGATCACCTGCGGCAGCCCGAGCCGGCCCGCGACGGTCAGCCGGTCCGGTCCGCCGGCGCGGAGCCCGTGGAACAGCTCGTCGCTGATCTCGCCCATCGCGTAGTCGAACACCGCGCCGATGAGCCCCTGCTGCATCATCTGCTCCATGGCGCGGCCGCCGGTGCCGACGGCGTGAAACACGATCGTCTCGTAGCCCCGCTTCGCGAACCGCTCCTGTGCGTGCATCGTCCCCTGCGTCAGCACGCCGAGATTCGAGATGCCCACGAGCGGACGATCCGCGCGCCGGCGGACGGCACGCCGCCGGCCGCGCGCGCGCGCCATGCCCCAGGCCGCACCGGCGGCGCTGGTCAGGACCTGCCGCATGAACGCGTTGAGTCCGAGGATGTCGGCCACCGAGAACATCATCGTGATGTCGGAGATCCCGACATACGACGACGTGTCGCCGGAGGCGACCGTCGAGACCATGATCTTGGGCAGCCCGTAGGGCAGCGCGCGCATGATCATCGTGCAGATGGCCGTGCCCTGCAGGCCGCCGAGTCCGACGACGCCATCGAGCTCACCCGCGTCGAGCCTGCGGCGGAGGATCGCGGTGGCGCCGGCGGCCATCACCGGCTGGGCGGCCTCGCGGGTCGGCGCGACGCGCAGCCTCGAGAGCGGCGTGCCGCCGGCGCGCGCGATCTGCGCACGCGTGACGTCGGCGCGCACGGCCGGCGTGCCCAGCACGCCGAGGTCGACCAGCAGCGGGCGCGCGCCCAGCGCCGCGAGGCGGTCGCGGAGAAAGCCGGCTTCCTGGCCCTTCGTGTCGAGCGTGGCGAGAACGGCGATGACGGGGGGCACGGGCACCTCGCTTCAGCCGCGGTTCCGGAACCGCAGGGCCGCAAACGTCCGGGCGGTCTCGAGCACCGCGCGCTCGATGGGGATGCGCTCGGTCGACGATCCGGTCCAGAAGCCGTCGCACGACGTGTGGTCGAGCATGTACTGCGCGTCCTCCGGCGTTTCCATCGCCGCGCCGTGCGCGACGAGGATCACGTCCGGCTTGATGCGCCGGAGGCGCTGGCACACCGCGTCGGTGCGGGCCGCGGTCTGCTCGATCGTCTCGCCCGAGTCGTAGCCCTTCAGCCCGCCCCTGGTCGTCCCCGCGTGGAAGCAGAAGACGTCCGGCTGGGCCTCTTCCACGACGCGGAGGCTGTCCTCCTCGTCGAAGGCGAGCCCGATGCTGACCATGTCCATCGTGCGGGCGAGTGTCAGCATGTCGATCTCGTGCTGCAGCGTGATCCCGGCGCTCGTCAGCACGCGGAACAGGTTGCTGTCCTTGTCGACGTACGAGATGGAGGGCCCGATGTTCGAGACCGCGACCACCCCCATCGCCTTGCACTGCTCGAGCACCATCGTCATGTCGCGCAGCGGGTCGTTGGCGTTCAGGCAGGCGCAGACGAACGCGTCCCCCTTCATCGCCGGGAGGATGTCCTCCCGCGTGTAGTCGAGCGTCTGCCGGTTCGAGTCGAGGATCGGCCAGAGCATCGCCATCGTTCCCATCCCATTCGCGCGCAGGCGGGCGCCGGAGAACGTATTGACGCAGTCGACGCCGGCACGCTCGAGCAGCTGGGCGACGAGGCCGCTGCCGGCGCTGGCGATGAAGATGGGGAGGCGCTGATCAATCTTGCGCCGCAGTTTCTGGAGGATCTCGGCTCTGGACGTACGCGGGACGATCACGGGTCGGCAGCTCCTCGGGTCGGGACGAGACACGCCGGCCGCGGCCGGCAGGATACCTGCTGGATTCTCTCAGATCTCAGCCGTGGATGTCCGCCCGATGTGGCAGGAGCGCTCCGGCGCGATCAGGCGCGTCCGCCCGCTTCCTTCTGATACGTCCCCATGAGCGTGGCCTGGGCGAGCACGTGGCCTTCCATCGCGCGATCGACGTCCGCGCGCGTGGCGCGACCGAGATCGCCGAGGGGCCGGTCGAGGGCGAACAGCCGGAAGAAGTAGCGATGCCGCCCGATTGGGGGGCACGGGCCGCCGTACTCCGCGCGCTGCCAGTCGTTCAGTCCGACGCGCGTGCCGGCCGGCAGCTTCGCGCCCCCGGCTCCCTCCGGCAGACCGCGAAGCGTCGCGGGAAGGTCGTAGAGCACCCAGTGCACCCACGTGCGCTGGGGCGCTGCCGGGTCCGGCGCATCGGGGTCGTCGACGATGAGCGCGAAGGCGGCCGTGCCGTCCGGCGGATCGGTCCACGACAGGCCCGGCGATACGTCGTCGCCTTCGCACGTGAACCTCCGCGGGATGGATCCGTCTTCTGAGAGGTGAGGAGACGTGAGCTGGAAGGCCATGGACACCCTCCCCGACCGCGCAGGGGTGTGTTCGGGCAGGTGCCCGGATTCGCATCGATCCGGGCGGTCCGGCCACGGTCGCATCCGGACCATGAATCCGCCTGAACGCGCCCTGGACGGGGGCTTGCGCCGGGACAGCGCGCGCAGTACGCTCGCTTCTTCCAGTCGGCACGCCGTGCAAACCATAGGCCGCTACGAAGTCGCCGAGAAGCTGGGCGAGGGAGGCATGGGGACGGTCTACAAGGCCTATGATCCCCTGCTGGCCCGGGTCGTCGCGGTCAAGGTCATCTCCGGGCAGCTCGACAGCCAGCCCGAACAGCGGGAGCGCTTCTTCCGCGAAGCGCGCGCCGCAGCCCAGCTGTCGCACCCGAACATCATCACGATCTACGACCTCGGCGAGCAGGACGGCAAGCCGTTCCTCGCGATGGAGTACCTCGTCGGGCGCGATCTCGACGCGCGCATGCATGCGCCGGAAGGGATGGCGCTCGCGCGCAAGGTCGAGATCGCCATGGCGATCTGCCAGGGGCTCGCGCATGCACACGCCTGCGGCGTCGTGCACCGGGACATCAAGCCCGCCAACGTCTTCCTCGCGAACGACGGCGCCGTCAAGCTGCTCGACTTCGGCCTCGCGCGCCTCATCACCTCCGAGCTGACGCGCAGCAACATGATGCTCGGGACGCTCAACTACATGGCGCCCGAGCAGCTGCGCGCCGAGCGCACGGATCACCGCGCCGACATCTTCTCCCTGGGCGTCGTGCTCTACGAGCTGCTCAGCGGCAAGAAGCCCTTCCAGGGGGATTCGTTCGCTTCGACGATGTACAAGATCCTCCAGGAGACACCCGAGCCGCTCGACCGGATCGACGCGAGCCTGCCGGCACAGCTCACGACGGTCGTGGACCGCGCGCTGGCGAAGGCGCGGGACGATCGGTACCAGAGCGTCCTGGATCTCCTGCGGGATCTCGAAGCGGCGTACGAGACGCTGCGCGGCGCCGACCGCCGCGTCATCGAGCGCGTCGAGACGGCGCTGGCGACCGCCGGACCGCCGCGGCCTCCCTCCGGATCGCATCCGGACGCGCAGACGATGGCGGACGTCACGGCACCGATGGTGTACGGACCGGGCTCGCCGCGCACGCCGACGCCCTCGCCCTCGGCTGCCACGCCGCCCGCGGCATCGCCGGGATCCGTGACCACGACGGCGCATCTGCGCAAGCCCGTGGTCGCGACCGCGGCGTTGGGGATCATCGGGGTCTCGCTCGGGGCGATGTTCTACTTCGCGCGATCCGACACCTCCGACCCGATCGAGCCGGAGCAGGGGGCCCCCGCATCCGCCCTGATCGTCCCGGCGCCGGAGCCGGCGCCCGCGCCGCCCCCCCCCACCACGCCGGCGCCGGAGGCGACGGAGGAACGGGCCGCCGACGGCAGCCCGCCGGGTACGGTGGCGAGTGCTCCCGCGCCCGAGCGGCCCGAGCCCGATCCCCGTCAGGCGAACGCGGCACGCGCGTCGCGGATGATGCGCGAGGCGCAGTCGCTGTTCGATGCGCGACGGTACGAGGATGCGGCGCGCGCCGCCGGCCAGGTGCTGGGTCTCGATCGCACGCATGCCGACGCGCGGGCGCTGCTCGCCCGCATCGCCGCCATCGAAGGCGCGCACGCGGCGCGCTCACGAGGCGCCATGGACGAGGCGCGCGAAGAGGCGCTCGGCGCGCAGGCGCCCGACCTGGTCCCGCAGCTGTTCGAGTCCGCCGAGCGCCAGGCGGAGAGCGCACGGGCAGCCGAATCCGATCGCCGCTTCACCGCGGCGGCGGCGCGGTTCGACGCCGCGGCCGCGCTGTACAGCTCCGCGGCGGCGGCGGCGAAGCGCGAAGCCGAGACGCGCGCCGCACGGGCGCGCGACGAAGAGGACGCGCGCCGCCGGCAGCAGCAGCAGGAGGAGGCGCTTCGACAGCGCGACGAGCAGGCCCGCCGGGAGCGGGAGGCTGTCGCCGTCCGCACCCCACCGCCGGCGCCCGCTCCGGCGCCGCCGCCTCCGGCCGCACCCGCCGCCGAGGAGCTCATCGCCGGCGTCGTCGGCCGCTACGTGCGCGCGCTCGAGGGGCGCGACATCGGCGCGCTGCGCACGATCTGGCCCGGCCTGTCGGGCGCCGCTCTGGCCGCCATCGAGAACGATTTCGCCAACGCCCGGGCCATCGACGTGGCGTTCTCCGACAGTCACATCGAGGTCCGCGGCGCGTCGGCGACGGTCACCGGTCTCCGCCGCTACGGCCTGCACACGCGCGACGGCCAGCAACTGCGCAGCGAGACACGGACGACGATCGCGCTGCGCCAGGCCAACGGCGGCTGGGTGATCGAGTCGATCCGTCACCAACCGGTCAACTGAGACACGCGGGCCCGCCGAGCGCGGTCCCATCGAACATCGCGGGCCGTCCGGCCCCGGGGAGTACGCCATGAGCCGAGTGGTCCCGATGCTGCTGCTGATGCTGGTGACCGCGGCCCCCGCCGCGGCGCAGTCCGCGTCGCCGCCGACGCTGGCGCAAATCTTCCAGGAGCTGTTCGGGCCCAACGGGCTGGTGGTGAGCAGCGAGGATGTGCTGCCGGACGGGTCCACGCACTCCGCGCACTTCAACGCCGGCTTCCAGTCGAACTTCACGCAGTTCAACACGGCGCTCGCCGGCCAGCTGACCAGCCTGCCGCTGCCGTCGCCGGCGTCGGGGTTCACGTACAGCTTCGACGCGGCGACGGGGACGTTCGTGCGCACGACGCGGAGCTTCGGTCCGATCCTGAGCGACCGCGCCGAGACGATCGGCCGCGGGCGCATGGCCTTCGGGTACAACTTCCAGTACTTCTCCTTCGACCGGCTCGAGGGACAGGACCTGAGCCGCATTCCCGCCGTGTTCACGCACGACGACTCGCAGCTGGGCGGGGGACGCACCGACGTCGTGACGACGCGCAACAGCATCGAGGCGTCCGTGGGGCAGTGGACCGGCGCGCTGACCTACGGGTTGACCGATCGGCTCGACATCGCGATTGCCGTGCCGGTGATCCACACGACGCTGAACGTCACCTCGGCGGCGACGATCGAGCGCATCGGCACGGGCGAGGCGCACGACATCCACTTCTTCCGCGACCCGGACGCGCCGGGCGGCATCGGATCGAACCGGACGTTCACCTCGTCGGGCAGCGCGAGCGGGATCGGGGACATGATCCTGCGGGTGAAGAGCTCGGTCATGCGCGAGGGGCCGCGTGCGCTCGCCGTGGGACTCGACGCCCGTCTGCCCACCGGCGACGAGCGCAACCTGCTGGGCGCCGGGGCCTACGGCATCCGCCCCTTCGTGGTGTACTCGGCGTCCTACCGCCGGCTCGCCCCGCATCTCAATCTGGCCTACGCCTGGAACGGCGACAGCGTGCTGGCCGGCAATCCCGCCACCGGCGAGAAGGGCGACGTGCCCGATCAGCTGCACGTGTCCGCCGGTACGGACATCGGCGTGAACGATCGGTTCAGCATGACGGTGGACGTGCTCGGCCGGCGTCTCATCGACTCGCCGCGCGTGCTCTTCGAATCGCGAACGTTCGTCGGCCCGGTCAGGACGGCGACCTTCGACGACCTCGTCTTCGGGCGCGGCTCGTTCTGGTCGACCTCCGTGGCCGTGGGCTTCAAGGCGAATCCGGTCGGCCGCCTGCTCGTGGACTTCAACCTGCGCTTCTCGACGCAGGACAACGGCCTGACCGATCGCGTGACGCCGCTGCTCGGCATCGAGTACGGATTCTGAGTTGGGCCTTGGGCTCTGGGCCTTCGGGCCTTCGGCCCTGGGCCTTGGGCTGGCCTTCGGCCTTCGGCGGGCCTTGGGCTCTGGACCTTGGGCGTTGGGCGGTTCCGGATGCGTGGCGGCATCAGGGCTCAGCCGGTTGACGCCCGCTGTCACGGTTAGGCTTTGGGCGTTGGGTGTCTACTGCTCGACGACAGCCGCCGGCGCCTCGGCGCGCTCGTACTGGCCGGCAAGCCAGGCGTTCACGCGCGCGAGCCGTTCGTACACGAGCATCTCGCTCATGCGCATCGCATGGCGCGACGGCAGCCACCACCGCCAGTACCAGGCGCGCCGCTCCAGATCGTACATCGACGCCGACGGGATCACGCGCATCCCCTGCGCCTCGAAGAGCGCGCGCGAGCGCGGCATGTGACGCGGCACGGTCACGAGGACGATCGGCTGCGACCGATCCACCATCCGGGCGATGTTCACGGCCTGCCGATACGTGGTGCGCGAATGCGGCTCGAGCACGATCGCGCCGGCGGGCACGCCGAGATCGATCAGCAGCTCGCGCATCACTCCCGCCTCGGTGCGCTTGTACATGTGGCCAGGAACGCCGCCGCCGGATGCGATGATCCGGGGCGATCCCAGCACGTGGTAGAGCCGCGCCGCCTCGAGCGTGTTGTACGCGGTCTCCACACTCGGGAAATGCAGCCATTGTTTCCCGTCGTCGGCTGCGTGCGCCCCGTTGCCGAGCAGCACGACCGTGCGGGCGCCGGCGGCGTCTGCCGCGTCATGGACGCGTGGCGGCGTGCCCACGACCAGATCCAGGAGCCATGCGGTGGTCTGCGGCACGCTCATGACGACGTAGCCGAGCGCCACCATCGTCAGCCAGCGACGGCCCCACCGCTCGAGCGTCGGCGTGTGGAGCAGTGCGACACCGGCGAGGAGCGCGAGCACCAGAAACTCCGGCGAGCCCGGAACGAAGAAGGCCTTGATGAGCTGCGCGATCGACATGCGTGGAGCGTAGCACTGCGGTGAGTGCGACCTGAGCCGACCCGAAGCGACCTGATCCGATCCGGAACCGGGCTGACCCGACCTCATCCGACCTGATCCCCGACCTGATCAGCGCCGTGCAGATTCTACGCGGGATCCCGCGTGGCGACGGTGCGTGCGCCCGCAAAGTCGCGCGTGCGTCCCATGGCACCGCGCTTGCTGCATGGGAGTGCGACGGTCGTTCTACAAGAGGAGGATCACGTGCTGAAACGATTCGCACTCACCGGAGCGTTCGCCGCCATGTGCGCGAGCGCGGTCATCGCGCAGTCGCCCGGACAGACGCCCGGTACGACGCCGGGACAGCCCGCGGGTCAGACCCCGGGCATCCAGCAGCAGGATCGGGATCGGATGTCCGACGAGGCGGGTCCGGTCACCGTGACCGGTTGCGTCTTCCGCGAACAGGACGTCGCGGGACGCTCGCCGAACATCGCCGAGCGCGCGGGCATCGGGGAGGATTACATCCTCGCCGACATCAAGGCCGGCGGCAGCAGCCAGGCCGCCGCGTCCTCGAACCCGCTCAGCGGGCTCACGATGGTGAAGCTCGAAGGCGTGGACGACGAGCGGCTGCGTTCGTTCGTCGGGCAGCGCGTCGAAGTGAGCGGCGAGCTGAGCGATCTGCAGGATGCCCGGCAGAGCGCGACGCCGAGCGCCAGCGAGGATGCAGACGACGAACCGGATCTGGCGAACTTCGAGGTGAGCTCGATCCGGCAGGTGTCGGGCGACTGCCCGGCGTCGCCCCGCCAGTAGCGGGTGCGCGCGTGCCGGCGCGGCGGGAAGTCCCCGCCGCGTCGGCACAGTCCCTCATCCTCACGCGCCGGTGTCGTCCGGCCGCCCCGCCACCCAGTTCCACGCGGCGTCGTAATCGGTGAAGGGCCGCAACCGCACGCCCGCCCGCTCGAAGAGCGCGCTGCCCATGCGCGCCATCCCGTACTCCGCCCGGTGCGCGGGTGCGACGACGACCGCCCAGCGGCCGCCGTCGAAGACAGGGCGATGTCTGAGGACGAAATCCGCCATGTGGCGGATCACCGTCGGCGCGGCGGCCTCGACGAGTGCGCGGCGATCGCTGAGCAGGTTGACCGGGCGGAAGGCGATCTCCGTGAGCACGCGCTCCATCACCGCGCGCCATTCCGTGAAATCGGGCTGGCGCCGGTAGAGACAGCGGACCAGCCGCACCGCCGGATCGATGTCATAGGTGAGCGCGCCGGTCCGGCTGGGCGTGGCGGCGGTCATCCGCCCAGGGCTCCGGTGGAGCAGGCAGGGCCGATCGGCCGTGCCGCACGGCGGACGTGGGAAGCGTGCCGCGGCATGGGGACCCTCCTGTGTACCTGATCGCCGGAGGCCGGGGCAAGCCAAAAGGACGGCGCGGGTTCCAACCTCATCCGTTCGGATTCCCGCGCCTGTCGGCACGGAGTGGCGCGCCGGTGTATGGCAGCGGCGTCTCCGGGGTACGCGGTTTTCCGGTTGACACCGCGCCGCCATTTAGTACTAACTATTTAGTAATTAGTCATGAGAACCCCGAGCCCGACGCTCACGCCCCAGGAGCTCGCCATCATGAAGATCGTATGGCGGGCGGAGAAGGCCACCGTGCGCGACGTCTACGAGGTGCTCCGCGAGCGCCGCCCCGTCGCGTATACCACCGTGATGACGATGATGCGGATCCTGGAGGAGAAGGGATACCTCCGGCGGACGCAGGGAGACCGCGCGTACGTCTATTCGCCTGTCCGGCCACGCCAGCAGGTCGTCGGCGCGATGGTCCGCGAGTTCGTCGATCGTGTCTTCGACGGCGCCCCCGAGCGCCTGCTCCTGCATCTCGCGAAGGATCGCAAGCTCACGCCGAAGCAGCGCCGCATCGTCGAGCGGCTCATCGAGGAGGGGGAGGAATGACGGACCCCACGTACCTCGCCAACCTGGCCGCCTACAGCGTGCAGGTGGCGTGCATCGCCGCGGGCGGCGCGATCCTGGCGCGGCTCGTCCGGATCGACGTCGCGGCGATTCGCTACCAGTACTGGCGTGCGCTGCTGGTGGTGTGTCTCGCCCTGCCGTGGATACAGGGGCGGCACGCGCCAGCCGCCGCGCCGGTGCAGATCACGGACACGATCACCGTGGCCGCGGCGGGCGCGGTGCCGGACGCCGCCGGCGCCTCGGCGATCCCGTGGACCGCGCTGGCCGTCGCCGTGCTCGTGACCGGAGCGCTCCTGCGGCTGGTGTGGCTCGGGATCGGACTCTGGCGCCTCCGCGGCCTGCGTGCGGCGGGAGCCGACGCGGGAAGCGGAGCGGAGATCGACGAACTGGTGCAGCTCACCGGCGCACGGGCCTCGGTCCGGTACGTCGACGGCATCGAGCAGCCCATGACCTTCGGGCTGATCAGCCCGGTCGTCCTGCTCCCGCCGGCGCTTCGTACGCAGCCCGCGGACATCCGGCGGGCCGTCCTGTGCCACGAGCTGATTCACGTCCGCCGCCGGGACTGGGCGGCCGTGCTCGCCGAAGAAGCCGTCCGCGCCGCGTTCTGGTTCCATCCGGCGATGTGGTGGCTCGTCTCGCGCGTGCAGCTCGCGCGGGAGGAAGCCGTCGACGAGCAGGCGGTGCTCGTCACCGGCTCGCGGCGCGCGTACATGCGGGCGCTGCTCGCGTTCGCCGATCATGCGCCGCTCTCGCCGGCTCCCGCGTTCGGCCGGCGGCGGCATCTGTTCCACCGGATGGTCCTGATCTCACAGGAGGCCGTGATGTCGTCGACCCGGGTCGTGTTGAACTGCGCCATGCTGGCGCTGCTGGTGACGGCGGGAAGCGTGCTGGCGGTCCGCGCGATGCCGATGGTGCAGGGCGCCGGTGCGGGGGAGCAGGCCGGCCCCGGACCGCTCGAGTCCCGCGCGAACGCGATCACGCCAGAGAACCCGATTCCGCGCCGCATCCACTCGGTGCCGGTCTCCTATCCGGCCGAGGTGCTCGGGGCCGGCGTGCGGGGCGTGGTGAGCCTGCGCGTGACGCTCGACAACGCAGGCCGCGTCGCCGAAGCCCGCAGGCTCTCCGGCTACCTGCCCGCGATGTCCGCCGACCCGGCTCAGCGCCGCCGCTACGAGGACGCCTTTGCCCGGGCGGCGATCGAATCGGTCCGGCAGTGGCAATACGAGCCGCCGGCGAACGCCCCGATCGCATTCACCGTCACGTTCGAGTTCCGGCCCGACCGGGATGCCAGGCTCCTCGCGCACGACGTCTCGACGCCTCGTGAGGCCGGCGCCGCGGCGCCGCCTCCGCCTCCGCCGCCGCCCGACTGGCACAAGGGCGCGCTGAAGGTGGGCGGAAACATTCGACCGCCGCAGAAGGTGAAGGACGTGCGCCCGGCATATCCGGCCTTGGCACGAGAGGCGGAAGTCGAGGGCATCGTGATTCTCGAAGCGCGCATCGACGAGAACGGGCGGGTCAGCCACACGCGCGTGCTGAAGTCGATCCCGTTGCTCGACCAGGCGGCCCTCGATGCCGTGCAGCAGTGGGAGTTCCAGCCGACGCTGATGAACGGCGCGCCCGTGCCGGTGGTCATGACCGTCACGATCGCGTTCCACTTGAACAAGGACGGACAGTAGGGGAGCAGCAGGCGGACCCGATCAGGCCCGGTCCGATCCGATTCGCCCGCCTTCGTGCTTCGCGCTTCGGCGAGGCCCGCCCGCGGCTCCATCCATCGCGCGGGCGGGACCCGTCTTACCCTTTTACTCGCCGTAACTTTCTGACACAGTTCAATTTACACAGTTGCGTGGGGTGAGACTGGTCGTAAAATGGGTCTCGCCTCATCCGCTCCCCCGCGGTCACGCGCCCGATTCGGCGGCTCCCAGGCCGCTCAGATCAACCTGCACGATGCACGGAATCCGGCACTGGTGTGCCTGCACGACGCTGCTCGCTTTCGTCCTGTCGTTCGCTCACGTCGACGCGCGCCAGAGCGCCTCGCTCGAGGGTACGGTCGCCGATGCGACCGGGGGGGTGATCGTCGGCGCGCTGGTGGAATTGACGGACGCCACCGGCGGGATTCAGCACACGGTCACGAACGAACGCGGCGAGTACCGGTTCGACAATCTTCCGGCGGGGGAGTACGAGCTGCTGGTGACGCTCGACGGCTTCGCCCCGGTCCGTCAGCCCGTGCGGCTGGGCGCCGGTCCGGCGCGGGCCCCGATCACGCTGGCGGTCGTGCACGACGAGAAGGTGCAGGTATCCGAGAGTCTCAGCCTGCACGACAGCGCGTTGTCCCGGACGCTGACCCGGCGCGAGCTGGCCCTGCTCCCGAACGACAGCCGGCTCCTGCTCCAGCGCCTGCGCGAGATGGCCGGCAGCCGCGGACGGCGCGGCGACGTCGCCATCTACGTCGATGGCTTCCGTGAAGGATTGCGGCTCCCGCCGAAGGACACCATCGACATGGTGCGGATCAGCGCGCACCCGTTCTCGGCGGAGTTCGCGGAGCCGGGGCACGCGCGCGTCGAGATCACGACGCGTCCCGGCGCCGAAGCGCTGAAGGCCGATTTCAGCGGCAGCTTCAGCTCCGATGAGCTCAACGCCCGCGATCCGTTCGCGACGACGAAGCCCGACAGCGAGCTGCAACATCTGACGGGCTATCTGTCCGGACCGTTGCTGCGCGGCCGGCTCGGGTTCACGGCGTTCGCCGGGCGCTGGACGGAAGCGGCCACGCGCGTCTACAACGCGACGGTGCTCGACGAGGAGCTGAACCCGGTGCCCGCGACCGGCGTCGTGACGGCGCCGACCCGGATCGACAGCGTGCTCGCGGGACTGAACACGATGGCGGGGCGGAAGCACTCCGTGCGCCTGCTGTACGGGTACGAAGGGCGTCACGAGGACAACCAGGGGCTCGACACCGCGTTCGACCTGCCGGAGCGCGCCTACGGCCGGAGCACGCGGGAGGTCAGCGGCCGCGGTTCGCTGCTGTCGATCCTGACGCCGTCGCTCCTCGGCGAGACGCACGTCGAGGTCAGCCGTCTCGAGGAATCGCAGGCGGCCGCGACGAGCGGACCGGCGACGCTTGTGCTCGACGCCTTCCACGCCGGGGCGAGTCAGGATGCGTACGGACTGGGCGCGCGCACCGACAGCGTGCAGGCGCGCAGCACGCTCACCGCCATGCTCGGCGCGCTGATGCTCAAGACCGGCGTGCAGGCCGAGTACGCCCGCAGCCGCTTGAACGATCGCAGCGGCTTCGGCGGCACGTTCCTGTTCGGGTCCGACGTCGAGCGCGATGCTGACGGTCGGCCGGTGCTGGACGAGGATGGGCAGACGATGGCGATTGCGCCGATCGAGCGCTACCGCCGTGCGCTGCTCGGACTGCCGGGCTACGGCCCCTCGCAGTACACGGTCGTCACCGGCCATCCCGACTTCGCCTACGGGCAATGGTGGCTGGCGTGGTTCGCGCAGAACGACTGGAAGGTCCGGCAGGACCTGACGCTGTCGTTCGGCGCCCGGCAGGAATGGCAGACCTATCTCGGACGCGCGGGCGATCTGGCCGCGCGTCTCGGGATCGGCTGGCGGCCGGGTGCGGCCGGCAACAACACCGTGCGCGCCGGCGCCGGCCTCTTCTACGATCGCGTCGCGTCCGGCCTGATGCTCGACACGACGCGCCACGACGGCTTCCATCAGCGCGAGATCATCGTCGATCGGCCGCAGGGCTTTCCGGAACCGCCGTCGCTGGACGGGGGCCGGCTCCCGACCCTGCATCGCAAGGCCGACGACATGCGCGCGCCGCGGATCGTCGTCGCGACGGTCAGCTACGAGCGTCGCCTGCCGGGCAATCTCACCGCCATCGCCGAGTACACGCACGAGCAGGGAGACCGGCTGCTGCTCAGGCGGAACGTGAACGCCCCCGGGCCCGACGGCACGCGCCCCGTGCCGGAGAGCGGGCCGATTCTCGAGTACGCCTCCGCCGGACAGTCCCGCCGCCGCGAAGCGGGGATCACGCTGCGGTTCGATCTGGCCGACCGGATGACGCTCACCGGCGGCTACATGCGCACGTGGAGCCGGGCGACGACCGACGGCTACCGGTCCGCGCCTGCCGATCCGGACGCGCTCGGCCTCGAGTGGGGGATGCCGGTCGCGGATCGCGAGCACCAGGGACACGTCAGCGCGACGTTCTTTCTGCCCTGGAACGTGTACTTCAGCCCGTACGTGACCGCGTCGACGGGCCGGCCCTTCAACATCACCACCGGGCGCGACAGCAATCGCGACACGTTCTATACCGAGCGGCCGGGCCTGGCGGCGCCCGGCGATCCGGGTGCCATCCAGACGCCGCTCGGTTGGTTCACGCTCGACCCCGCGCCGGGGGATCCGATCGTCGGGCGCAATGCGGCACGTGGCCGGCCGGAGTTCCGGATGGACCTGCACCTGTCCAAGCTGCAGCGCCTGCCGGGCAACATCAAGGTGACCTTCGCCGCCGACGTGCAGAACGTGCTCAACCAGGCGGTCTACACGGGCTACACGAGCCTCGTGACGTCGCCGCTCTTCGGCGAACCAAACCGGGCGCTGTCGGGACGACGGGTGTTGCTGACGGCGAGACTGAGCTACTGAGGGGGAACGGAGAAACGGGAAGCGGGAAGGGCGCGCGTGCGCGATGTCGCGCGACTCGCACGCGCGCACGCGCGCTACAGTTCGCCAGCGATGCGCAGGGCTTCGCCGAGCCAGTCGCGCGCGTGGGAACGCGGCGGCGTCCACGCCGGGTGCCACGCCAGGAGACGCACGGCGAGCAGCAGCCGGCAGCGCTCGACGTCCGCAACCAGCTCCTTCAGCGGCGGCGCGTCGGCGCCTTCTCCCTGTAGCCCATCGCGGTAAGCCGCGATCATCCGCACGCGATCCGCGGCCGGCCAGTTGCCGCTCGTCAGAGTAGCCAGGTCGAACGCCCCGGGCCCAAGCGCCGCCATCTCCCAGTCGACAGGGCGAATCGTCCCAGCGTCCTCAACCAGCACATTGGACGGATAGCACTCGCCGTGCAGGAAGGTCGGCGGCTGCTTCGCGAGGCGTGACGCGATCGTCTCGTACGCGGGTGCGAGCTGCTCGAACGCATGCCGCCGGATCGCGTCGTGCTCTCTCACGCGAACGTGGGCCAGCGCCTGCGTGAGCCACCGGCCGTGGAACGTCATATCGTAGACGAGCAGCGGCACGTCGCCGCGTGCAGCCGCCCGGCAGGCGCGTGCCTGCAGCCGCACGTGCAGGCGTGCCAGCCATCGGGCCGTCGCGTCCCACGCCGCCGGATCGCCGACGTCACAGAGCTGCAGTCCGTCGATGCGGTCGATGATCACGAAGTGCCGCCCCGCGACTGCGTCCGCCTCGGCGCACAGGCTTCGCGGTGTGCCGATGCCGGCGGGCTCCAGGAGCTCGCGGTAGACGAGCGGCTCCCGCGCAGGGTCGGCGAGCCCGGCGGGCCTGACGGCATGGGCGCCATCGGCCAGCGCATCCGGACGGAGATCCTTGTGAATGAGGCGCAGCTCCGTGCCGTCGGTCAGCCGCACGTCGACTTCCTCGAGACGGGCCGTCGACGCGTACGGAGAAGGACGGCGCACGAGGTCCAGGATGCCGGCGTGCGGCGCGCGCCGCGCGAGCGCCAGCTCGATGCTCCGCGCCAGTTCTTCGCCGGCGGCGACGGCAGGATTCGGGCCGCGCGTCATGCCGCCACCTCCAGATTGCGGAGCAGGCGCGCGAGCACGGTATCGGAGTCGAAGCACTCTTCCGCGATCGCGCGCGCGGCCCGTGCGTGTGCGCCGTAGTCCCGCCGGACGCGCCGGACACCCTCGACGGCTTCCTCCATGGTCGTGAACGCCAGGAGGCCGGCGCCGGTCGGCAGGACGTGCATCAGTCCCGTGTCCTGCGCGACGACGGGACGGCCCGATGCGAGATAGCAGACGCTGCGGTCACTGAACCAGCCGGTGGGCCGGACGACGTACCCGCTCTTGGCGATGGCGATCTCGGCGAGTGAGCCCTGCACGAAACGCTGGAACTGATCGGGCGTGCCCGCGGCCGCCGTTGGGTCGAGCAGCTCCCAACCGGTCGCCCGGAGCGCGTCGATGTCGGGCCGTTCGTCGGGATGGATCCCGAGCGCGAGCGCAAAGCGATCGCCGGTGCGCGCGGGGAGATCCAGGAACTGCCGGAAGGAATGCGCCTTCTGTCCGAAGAGGATCCCGTCGGCGGTAATGGACCCATACCCGCGCCAGTTCGCCACGGTCGTGAAGGCGTCCCGTTCGACGGCGGGCCCGGCCGGCGGCCAGTGCTCGAGGACGATCGGCTGCCGCGTCGCAATCCAGCGCCGGCCGAGGGCAGGCAGCCCGCTCTGCGACAGCGTCACGCCGATCGTCACGAAGTCCGTGTGGGCGTCGAGGCGCATGTCGACCCCCTCGACCGCCTGCCAGAGCTGCGTGAACCCGGGATCGAGATCGAGATAGACGCGCCGTACCGCCGCGCCGAGAATGTCGTCGTCCTTCAGCACGCCGGACACGTTGAGGAGCAGATCGGATTCCCGTGCCGCCTGGATTGCAACGGCGCGCGCCCGCCCGATGGTTTCGCTCTCTCTCTCGAGGAGCAGGGTGGCGCAGTCGTCGAGGCCGAACCGCGACACGAGCCTCCTGAACCACGCGGCGTGATGCGATCGCGCGAGCGGCACCCCGTCCAGCCCGGGCATGCCGCGCTCGAGCGGATCGATCCAGAACACGTGGTGCCCGAGCTGCCGGAGCCCCAGCACATACTGCAGCAGCGCCCAGGCCCAGCCGCCCTGTCCGGGCGCTCTGGCGGTGCTTCCCGCGACGACGATGCGCAACGGCTCCGGCATGTCAGCGCTCGCCGGCGCCCGCGTCCTCGAGGAAGCGGGGAAGGACGACGTCGGCGGCGAACAGCTCGCGGGCAATCTGCGTCGCGGCGCGCGCGTGCCTGTCGTAGTCGCGCATGATCCGGCGCGCGCCGTCGCTCGCCTCGAGGGGGGTGCCGAAGGCGATCAGGCCTTCGCCGACCGGCAGCGTGCGCGTGAAGCCCGTGTCCTGCACGAGCGCCGGCCGGCCGGACGCCAGATAGCGGGTGGTCCGATCGCTGAACCATCCGCTGCCGGTCTCGACGTAGATGCCCTGCGCCACGGAGAACTCCGCGGCCGAGTGCTGGACGTAGGAGCGGAAACGCTCGGGCGTCGCGGCGGCGGCCCGCGGGTCGGAGAGCCGCCAGCCCGCGCGATCGAGCATGACGCGGTCGGCCTCGTCGGCCGGATGGATATCGAGCGCGATCTCGAATCGCTCGCCGCTCAGGGCCGGGAGCGTGGCGAACCGGCGGAACTCGTGAGCCTTCTGGCCGAACGTCCGCCCGGCGAACTCGACGCGGCCGAAGCTGCCGCGCCAGCGGGCGACGGTGGTGAAGCCCGCCGCATCGGGCGCCGGGCTGGGCGGCCACTCGTCGAGCATGACCGGCGGGCGGACGATCCGCCACTCGCGGCCGCAGGTCGGGATGCTGCACTCCGGACGGCCGATGTTCTCGCCTATCGTGAAGTACACGTCGTGGCCGTCGAGCGGCAGCAGGCCGGCCGCATGCCAGAACTGCGTGAAGCCGGGGTCGATGTCGACGTACGCGCGCCGGCGCACGCGCGAGAGGACGGCGGGCAACCGGAGGTGGCCGGAGATGTTGACCAGCAGATCCGCGTCCGCGGCCGCATCGAGGAGATCGGAGTAGGGCAGGCCCCAGGTCTCCTCGCCGTCGCCGCAGATCAGGCACGCACGCGAGGCCAGTCCGAATCGCTCGACCGTTCTCGCGAAGTAGTCCCGGTTGATCGACGCGTCGAATGAAGCCGGGCGCCCCTCGGCGTCCGTCAGGCGCGCCGCGTCGATCTGCTCGACGAAGAGCACGTCGAGCCCGAGCGACCGCAGGCCGAGGACCCAGCTGAGGCGCACCCAGGCCTCGCCGCCGTTCAGGGGCGTGTTGGCCAGCGCGCCGGCGACGAGCACTCGCATGCACCAGCCTCCGTCAGGCGGCTCCCAGCCGCTGCAGCAGTTCGCCGAGCACGCGATCCGAGCCGAAGTACTCGGCCGCCAGTTCACGCGCCGCGCGCGCGTGCTGGTCGTAACGGGCGGCGATGTCGTCGGCGCCGGCCCGCGCTTCGTCGAGCGTGCGGAAGGTCACGAGTCCATCGCCGGTGGGGTACAGCGCCTCGATACCGGTGGACTGCGCCAGCACCGGCCGGCCGGCGGCGAGATAGCCGATGCTCCGGTCGCTGAACCAGCCGCTGTTCGTGTGCACGTAGATGCCTTTGGCAATCATCAGCTCGGCATCCGATCCCCAGACGTAGCTGCGGTACTCCCACGGACCGCAGGCCACGCGGCGTGGATCGGCGATCGCCCATCCGTGCTCACGGAGCCTGGCCAGATCGGCGGCGTCGCTGTCGTCGATGTCGAGCGCCACCTCGAACTCCGGCCCCGGGTCGCGTGGCAGCGCGGCGAATCGCCGGAACTCGTGCACCCGCAGGCCATACGTCCGGCCGCGATACGCGACCGGCGCGTACGGGCCTCGCCAGGCGCCGACGCTGGTGAAGCGGCGCGCCGTGCTCCGGGGCGGCGCATCCCACCAGTCGAGCAGCGCCGGCTGGCGCCAGGGAATCCAGGGAATCCCGCAGTCCGGAATGGCGCAGTCGGCCCGCCCGATGTTCGCGCCCACCGTGACGTAGGCGTCGTGCCCGTCGAGGAACCGCGTCTGGCCGAGGTCGTGCCACATCTGCGTGAACCCCGGGTCGATGTCGATGAAGACGCGCAGCGAAGCCGCCTCCAGCACCGCGGGATGGTCCACGAAGCCCATGACATTCAGCAGGCAGGCCGACTGGCGCACGTGCCGCAGGACGGCGTCGAACGACGGCGCGCCGACAACCTGGCGGCCCTGGTCGTGGATGAGCGCGGCGGATCCCTCCAGTCCGCTGCGCCGGACGACCTCGCGCCAGTACGCGAGGTTCACGGAGTCCTCGAACGCGGATGGGGCACCGGCCGCGTCGCGGCACATCTCCGGTTCGAGCCGATCGAGCAGGAGCACGTCCCAGCCGAGGCGCTGGAGCCCGAGCGCGTACTGCAGGAACACCCACGCGTGGCCACCCTGTCCCGGGCGCTGCGCGATCGATCCCCCGACCACGATCCGCTTCATGCCGCGCGTCCCTCCAGGTTGAAGATCACGCAGTCGGCATCGCGCCACACGGCGTGATACCGGGCCTCCAGGTGCCGTGCGAACAGCCGGTAGTGCTCGAGCCACCAGAACGCCGCCGACGGGAATACGAGATACGCCGCGCCGAGCTCCCGCAGCGTCTCGAGGTGCGTGATGGCTCCATCGTCGTCCGGGGGGTAGCCGTCCGGCATCAGCCGCCGATCGGGGAAGTGCCACCCCGTGCGGCTCGCCAGGTGGAGCAGGGTTGGATCCCACTTGTCGACGGCGGCCACGCGGCGGCCTCGGGGAACGACTGTCTGCACCACGGTGGCGATGCGCTCGAGCGTGCGGTCCCAGGCGGCATCTCCGCCGGCCGCCCGGCGCAGGCGCGGCGCCAGCCGGGTCCCCTCGAGCGCATCGGCGAGTCGACGGAGCAGGGCCCCGGAGCTCCGGTGGACGGCGATTTCACTGTGCCCGTCGAGCGCCTCGGCCAGCGGGGCGGCATCCGCCGCGCAGAGCGACGCCGCTGCGGCGTGGGGTGCGACGGCCTCCTGCGCGAGCGTCCACTCACCCCGCGCGACCGCGTCGCGTGCGAAGAGCACGGCCTTGCCCAGCAGCGCGAGACGCGCGAGCCGGTACGTCGCGTCGCGGTCCGGTATCCGATCGGCGCAACGCGAGAACACGTGATCGATGACCGCCGCGTCACAGTGCAGCCGGGTGCCGGGCCGATGCGACGCCGTGGTGATGCTGCCCGCGTGCTGCCGGTACTGGGACAACGGCTCCGCCACCCAGGCCAGATCGGCGTCGAGCGCGATGCGCAGCCACATGTCCCAGTCCGTGCTGCTCGGACCGATGTGCGTGGCGTACGGGCCGACGCGGTCGTGGCACTCGCGGCGGACCAGCACCGGCGCGGTGATGTAATTCAGCACCGCCAGCTCGCGGAATACCTCCCGGCCGCGCTCGACGACATCGCGGTCGAACGGCATCGGCCAGGGCGGCAGCAGGCGCCCGTCGGCGGCGATCACCTCGAAAGCACCGTGCACCAGCCCGGCACCGGGATGCCGCTTCATGGCTGCAACCAGTCGCGGGAGCGCATCCGGCAGCAGCCGATCGTCGGCGTCCAGCCAGAGAATGAACCGGCCGCGGGCCGCGGCGAGGCAGCTGTTGCGGTTGGCGGGAATGCCCACGCGCTGCGCATGCCGGACGTAGCGCACGCGGCGATCGCCGCACGCCCGCACGACCTCCGCCGTCGCGTCCTCCGAGGCATCGTCATGCACGAGCACCTCGAGATCGCCGATCGGCTGGGACAGGACGCTCTCGAGCGCGTCAGCCAGATACGGCGCGCAGTGCCGCGCCGGCATGCACACCGAGATCGTCGGCGCCCGCATCGGCATCCAGTCGTCCTCCCTGCAGTTCCTCGAACAGCCGCATGTACTGCGCGGCGATGAGACCGACGTCGAAGCGCTCGCGCGCGAACCGCCGGCAGGCCGCGCTTCGTCCGTCGAACTCCGGCTGCATGCATTCGATCAGATCGGCGGCCGCGTCGGCCTCCTCGAATCCGTACTCGGCCGGGTAGAGCTCGTTTGCGCCGGGCCACTGCCGCACGATCGGCAGGGCGCCGCTCGCCATGCCCTCGGCCACGGCCTGGTGCGATCCCTCGAACTCGCTGGTCGAGAGCACGAACCCGATTTTCGTCAGCCACTCCGGCACGTCGGGGCCGGGCGGGTCGAAGACGATGGCGTCGGCGGCCGGCGACGAACGCACGCGCTCATAGAGGGCCTCGTAGTACTCGCGCTCCGCCGGCTGCCGCCAGAGCCAGTCGTAGCTCCAGGGATGCTGGGACTTCACGAACAGCGTGTAGCGGCTGTCGCGGCGGCGGAGCCGCTCGATGACGTCGATGGCGAGATCGGGCGCCTTGCGCCGCGGGTTGATCCCGATCACGCCGAGGTTGAAGCGCGCGCCGTCCAGCTTCGGCTGGTCGAGGCGGTCGCACGGCAGCGGGTTGTAGACAAGCGCGGACCGCTCCTGGAGGTGCGGACGCGCGGAGACGCAGTCGCGCATGATCCGCGGGGCGATGAAGAGCAGCCGGTCGACCCTGGGCCAGCGGATCCGATCCAGATAGGGCAGACCGCGTTCCTGCAGGTGCAGCCGGACGACGAGCCGCTGCCCCTCGCGCACGTGGTGCGAGTACCACTCGGCATTGCCGAGGCACCACTCGCAGAACACGATGTCGGCGCGGGCGAGGAGATCGGCGCTTCGGGCCGTGTCCTTGATCGCATGGCCCGTGTACTCGTCGAACAGCAGTTCGTACTGGCCGGACCGCTCCAGGACGTCGAGTATCGGGCGCAGGAACTTCAGGTCGTGCCCGGCGACCAGCAGGCGAATCGGACGTCGTCCGGCGGGCCGGGATTCCCGCAGCACCGGCGCCAGGCCGGCAGCCACGCGGTCGAAGGTGAACGCGGCGGCCGCCTGCTGCACGGCGTGCGACGCCTTCCGGTACGCCTCCGGCGACGAGGTGAGCGCGATGAAGCGGTCGACGACTTCGCCCGCGCTGGTCACATAGCCCGTGTAGCCGTCGCCGAACACCCGGCGCTGCACGAGGCTCGGGTTCATCAGCACCGGGATGCCGAGCGCGCCGTACTCGAGCACCTTCGTCGACATCTCGAGACTGTTGTCGAATGCCGGCGCGCGCCACGAGATCGCGACGTCCACGCGGTCGAGCAGCGCCGCCGCGTCCGCGCGGCTGACGCCCCCGTGCCAGATCACGCCCGGCGAATGCCGCAGCCGGCGCCGGACGGCGTCCTCGAACCCGGGGACCGGCGGCGCGTTGTGAATCTTGTCGCCGACCACGTGCAGCTCCGCGCCCGGCACGCGCGCACGGATGCGCTCGAAGGCGTCGAGCGTCTCGAGGATCAGATAGGGCGGCGACAGCTTGCCGGAGTAGCCGAGGCGCGGCGCCCGCGGATTCGCGACGGTCCGCTCGCGCTCCGCGACCGCCGGAATCATCGGCGGCAGCAGGACGATGCGGGCGGATGCGCCGAGGGCGATCCGGACCGCGGCCCGCGCCTCGTCGGTCTGGCAGAGCAGCCCCGCGCAGCGCGCGGCCAGCGCCCGGAGTTGCTCGCGCGCGTCCCCGACGGCATAGCGCGCCGGGTCGGTGACGTAGGCCCAGAGCCGCGGGCCGACGCCCGGCTGTGCCGCCAGGAGGCTGGCCGTGTCCACGCCGCGGATCAGGAAGCGGTCGACCGGCGTCGTCGTTGCGACGCGGTCGAGGACCCGCGCGGCGTCCTCGGCCTGCAGTCGCCGGCGGCTCCAGGACGCGGGCGCGACGGCATCGGCCAGGTGCGCATTGGCCGGCGCCCACGGGTCGACGAACGTCACGCCCGGCCGTGAGGCCAGGTCGCGCACCAGCACGTCCCGGAGGAGCGGCGTGCGGCGGAGCAGCAGCACCTCGGCGCCGGATCGGACGAGCACCTCCGCGATCGACGTCAGCCAGATCGCCGAGCCGTCGATCAGGTTCAGATCGATGTCCCCGTACAGGAGGACTCGCACGTCAGGCCTCCACGAGCGCCAGCATCGGCGATTCCATCGGCGCGGCGCTGCCGTATGCCACGTGCGCGTTCTGCACGTAGTTGAACGCGTCGATCGACAGGATGTCCTCGGACGGACGCGAGAAGACGCGCGTGGTGCGAACGGCCTGCAGCACCTCGGGGGTGAACGCCGCGCGCCGAGCGACCAGCGTGCCCGACGGCACGCTGCGCACCGGATGGAACTCCGACCCGGGCGTCACACAGACGACCCGCGTCTGCCCCTCCCGGCGCTGGAACGACTGCTTGCCGAAGAAGTCCTGGGACGCGTACTCGAGCGCGAGGGCGTGGTCCCGCAGATAGTCGGGGCCGTAGTGATCGCGCGGATCCATCACGGCCACGGCGTCGGCGCTGGACGATCCGATCGCCTCCTGCCAGAGATCGCCTGCCGTGGAGCTCGCCCGCACGGCGATGCCCGGCAGTTGGGCGTGCCACCACTCCAGTGCCGGCGCCGGCGTGCCGTCCCCGGGGACGATCACGACCTCGTGCGGCCGCAGCGTCTGTGCCCGGATCGCCGCGGCGAGCGGACGGGGATCCTGTCCCGCCTGCAGCGGCACGAGCACCGACACCGAGGGATCGTGGTCCTCGGCGCGGCGGAGGCCGATGGTCTCCCAGACGGTGGCGAGGCGGCGGCGGTAGGTGTGCCCGCTCAGCACGCGGCGGATCCCCCGGAGCGAGGCCCGGGCCCACTCGCCGCCGTTGAACAGCGCCTCGAGATGCCGGCGCGTGTCCTCCTCGGACTCGGCGATGAAGACCGCGTCGCCGAGCAGTTCGACGATCCCGCGCGCATAACTGCTCACCACGGGCGTGCCGCAGGCCAGCAGCTCGAACACGCGGCGCGAGAACATCGTCGGCGAGTCCTTGACCGAGTTGACGTTCAGGAACACGCGATATCGCTTGTAGGCGCGCACCATCTCGTCGTACTCGAGCCGCCCGCGGATGGCGGGCTGGTACACGTCGGGGAAGCTGTAGCTGTCCCGGTCGCTCGACGGAATGCCGGCCTGCCGGTCGTAGATGTCGAGGCCGTACTCCAGCGCCGGCAGCAGGATGTGCGCGAGATCGCGGCGTCGCTCGTCGTGCCGGCTGCCGTAGTACGTGCCGGCGAAGCAGACGAGCCCCGTGCGTGGTTCCGTCTGCACCGGGTTGTGGAGCACTGGCTGGGCCGCGAACGGCAGCGCATGGACGCGGTCGTGACCGAAGTGCGCCCGGTACTTCGGAATGCAGCGGGCGTCGCTGGTGAACACGTAGTCGAACGCGGCGCTGCGCGCGAGGAACCGGTCGAAGTGCACCGGGTCCTCCTTGTTCCAGAACACCGTGGGGATGCCGCGCTTCTTCGCCCAGCGCACGAGGTCGAGCAGCTCGTCCCCCATGTTCGTGGGATAGGTCGCGATCCGGTACTTCCACGCGCCCTCGTTGCCCTGCCACGCCGACTCGACGAAGACGACGTCCGGCGGGTGGGCCTCGAGCGTCTCGCGCCAGTTGTCCGGACGGAACGTGATCAGGCGCGCTTCGGGGCGCAGACAGCTCGCCGTGAACCGGTCGAGCACGGCGGCGACCGCGATCGGATCGCCGCCGGCGCGGCGTGCCGGCGGCTCGCTGACGGCCGAGGCCGACACCATCGACGGCTTGTGGATCGCGGGCGCGCCAGCGGGGGCAGGTGCGGGTACGGGTGGCGCGGCGGCTGCAGCCGGGGTCTCGGCTGCTGGCGCGGATGCGCCGGAATCCGCCCGTCCGTTCCCCGTCGCCGGAGGCGTGGGGAGGGAAGACGCACTCCGGCTCGGCGGGACGGCCGGCAGCCCGGAGGCTGGCGTCGTGGGAGGTGCGGCCGCGGGAGTACCCGGATCGACGGCGGTACGTGGGGCGGAGCCCGCCGCCTGTCCCGCACCGAATGCGGCGGCCGCCCGTGCGACGGTGTCGTCCGGCAACGGCTGTTCGCCCGGCCGCGGTTCGCGGGACAACCGCAGCAGCAGTCCCAGGTCCGGCTGATACGCGACCGGCGTGGTCGCCGCAGCCAGGTAATCGCGGAATTCCGCGTAGTGAGTGAGCCACCAGAATGCGGCAGCCGGCAGCAGCAGGTATTCCGCTCCGCTGCGGATCAGTGCCTCGAGGTGCGCAATCGCCCAGGCGCTGTCGAGCGGATGGAAGCCCGCGTACGTGCCATGGGCGTCCTGCGGGAAGTGGAGCCCGGCCTGGCCGCGCAGCGTGACGAGGCGCTCGTCTCCCTTGCTGACCACGAGGATGCGCGCACTGCGGGGGCACGCCGCCGCGGCGAACTGCCGGAGGCGATCGGCCGTGGCCTCCTGCTCCTGGTCGTGCCCGTTCCGTCGTTCGCGGGCCTGAAGGGCCTGCTCGCGGGTCTGCAGCTGCTTCTGCTGCTGCTGCAGCTTCGCCGCTTCGGTCTGCAGCCGCTTTTCCTGCTGCTGCAGGCGCTCGAGCTGCTGCAGCTTCTTCTCCTGATCCTGCAGCCGCTTCCGGTAGCCGGCGTCGAGGTCACGCAGTGCGGCGAGGTGCTGCTGCTCGCGCTCGCGCAGCGACGCGTCGAGCCGCTCGGCCGCGCGCTCGGCCCGCGCGAGCGCCGCCTGGCGCGCATCCGCCATCAGCTCGGCATCCTCCAGGCGGGCTTCGAGCTTCTGGACCGCGGCGGCCCGCAGCCGCGCGGCGCGCAGGTCGGCCTTCAGATTGCGCAGGAACGTCCGCGCACGCCCACGGTCGGCCTCGACCGACAGGCAATGCTCTTCGAGCTGTCGCAGCAGCGCGTCATCCTCCTGCGGCGCGGCGACGGCCGCTTCGCGCGAGCGCCTCGTGCCGGTGTACCGGATGTACGTGTCCTCGACCGTCACCGAGATCGTGTCGAAGTACGCCCGCGTGAGGCGGACGAGCGACGAGGGATAGAAGACGCGCTTGTGATCGACGTGGTCGTGCGTCAGGCCCAGCGGCACCGTGACGACGAGGCGGCCGTCGGCCGCCAGCACCCGGCGCGCTTCCATGAGCACGCGCTGGGGGTGGATCAGGTGCTCGAGCACCTCGCCGACGATCACCGTGTCGAACGTCTGGTCCTCGAACGGCAGGGCGGTGGCGTCGGCCGCCTGGAAATGCAGGCGCTCGCGCACGAGCGCGCTTTCCTTCGCCGCTTCCTCCCGGGCGAAGTCGAGTGCCTGCTCCTCGATGTCGATGCCGGTGCAGTCGAAGCCCTCGCGCGCGAGGATCAGGCCGACGATGCCGCCGCTGCAGCCGATGTCGAGGATGCGATGGCCGGTGGCCTGCTCGCACATCCAGTGCACGCGGCGGCGGCAGCGCTGCGTCGACGGGTGGTTCGGGTCGCCGTAGTAGGCACGGACGATGCGGTCGGCGTTCATGGTCACGGTCCTCATGCGAAGAGGCGCGCGCGCTGCGGCACGGCCGGCGCGGCCACGTGTGTCTGCAGGGCGTCGACGATGCGGACGGCGGCGCGTCCATCCCAGCCTTCCGGCACCCGCTCGCCCGGCTCGAAGCGCTGCCGGCCGAGCGCCTCGAGGCAGCACCGCACGAGCGTCTGCCGCTCGAGCGGCCAGGGCGCGAGCTGGTTGGTGCCTTCGAGCAGCGTCACGGGGCGCTCGGTCTGTTCGCGCAGCGTGACGCAGGGAACTCCGAGCGCCGACGTCTCTTCCTGCAGGCCGCCGGAATCGGTGAACACGGCGCGCGCGCCGTCGGTGAGCGAGAGCATGTCGCGATAGCCCAGCGGGTCGAGGATGGTGAGCGGGGCCAGCAGCCCGTCGAGGCCGCACTGCGAGATGTTGCGCCGCGTGCGCGGATGGAGCGGCAGCACGACCGGCATCTCGCGCGTGAGATCGCCGAACGCGTGCAGCAGCGTCGCGAGCACGTCCGGGTCGTCGACGTTCGACGGCCGGTGCACGGTGGCGACCGCGTAGCGGCCGCGCGGCAGGCCGAGCCGGCCCGGCAGGTCCGCCGTGCGCGCCAGCGGCAGCTGCGCGAACAGCGCGTCGATCATCACGTTGCCCGCGAGCACCGCGCGCTCCTCGGGCAACCCCTCGGCGGCGAGGTTCGCGAAGGCGTCGCGGCTGGGCAGCAGCAGGAGGTCCGCCAGCCGATCGGTCAGGACGCGGTTCACCTCTTCGGGCATGCGCCAGTCGTGGCTGCGCAGTCCGGCTTCGACGTGCGCAATCCGTACGCCGAGCGTCTCCTTCAGCTTCACCGCCACGAGCGCGCACGCCAGTGTGGAGTTGACGTCGCCGACGACGACGAGCCAGTCCGGCCGGACGTGCACGAGCACGGGTTCGAAGGTCTGCATCACGCGCGCGGTCTGGTCGGCATGCGTGCCCGATCCGACGCCCAGATGGAAGTCCGGCTCGCGGAGCCCCAGATCCGCGAAGAACGCGTCGGACATCTGCGGGTCGTAGTGCTGGCCGGTGTGAACCAGCGAATGCGCGATCCCGGCGTGGGCCAGGGCGGACGCGATGGGCGCGACCTTCATGAAGTTCGGGCGGGCGCCGGCGACGAGCAGCACATGCATCAGAGGCACAGTCCTTTCCCGGCTGCCGCGGGAGACAGCCGACGATAGAGCGCGTGGGAGCGGCGGGCGAGACGGGACCACGTGTGCGACCGCAGGACGAGCGCGCGTCCGGCGCGTCCGAGCCGGCGCCGCAGGATGGGCGCGGCGGCGAGCGGCAGAAGCGCCGCCGCCAGGCTGCCGGGATCGCCGGCCGTGAACAGCCGCCCGGTGAGGTCGCCGTGCACGAGCTCCCGCAGCGCAGGCAGATCCGAGGCGACGATCGGGCGCTCCATCGCCATCGCCTCGAGCGGCTTGAGCGGCGGGACCAGGCGCGTGACGCGGTGGTCGGCCCGCGGGATCACGAAGACGTCGAGCAGGCTGTGGAACCGCACGACCTCGTCGTGCGGCACACGGCCGGTGAAACGTACGTAGTTCTCGATCCGGAGATCCGCGGCGAGGGCGTGCAGGCGATCGCGATCCGGGCCGTCGCCGACGATGAGCCCGTACACGGCGGCGCCGCGCCGGACGAGAAGCGCGAGCGCGTGCAGCAGACAGTCCAGCCCCTCGTACGGGTTCAGCGTCGAGATGCAGCCGACGACGGTGCGTCCGGCGGGAATCCCGAGCGCGTCGCCGAGTCCCGTGTCCCGGCCGCGCGGCTGGAACATGTCGGCGTCGACGCCGTTCGGGATCACGTCGATGCGTCCGGGCGGCACGCCGCGCGCGACCAGATCGCCCCGCATCGCGTCGCTGAGTGTGACGACGTGGTCGGCGGCGAGGGCACAGGCGATCTCGCGTGCCCGCAGCAGCTCGTAACGCTCTCCCGGTCCGGCACCTGCGGGAAGACCGGCACGCCACGTGTCCTCCCAGACGCCCCGCATCTCGTAGACGACGGGGATGCGCGCCGTGCGCCCCGCGGCGAGCGCGACGGCCGCGTTCCGCCAGTCCGACGCGGCATGGAGCAGGCTCGGCCGGTGCTCGCGCACGAGCGCGTGCAGCGATCGCGCGTGGGCGGTGAGCCGATCGTCGAGCCGTACCGGGACATCACGACCGGCCCCCAGCCGGTGGTATGGCACGCCGCCGACGACCTCGTGGCGCACGGACGGCTCCGGCGCCGCATCGCCCGGAAAGCCGAGCTCGGTGGCGACCGACGCGTCCACGCCGGCCTCCCGCTGCGCGCGTACGATCTCGTGCGTGCGCAGCGTGTACCCGCTCTGCACGCCGGGCAGCGACGGCCCGACGACGTGCAGCACGCGGGCCGGATCCGGTTCGAATGAGAGGGCGGCCAGATCGGCCGGTGACCAGCGGCCCGACAGCGTCTGCCACTCCCCATCCGCCGCGTCCCGAGCCTGCAGCAGATCGGAATCGCCCGGCGTCAGCCGCAACGCCGCATCGAACGCGCGGATCCCGTCCTGCAGATGCCCCAGCTCCCGGAGCGACCGCGCGGTCCGCCCGAGCAGATAGCTTCCGGCGTGCTCCGGGATATCACGCACGAGCCGCCAGGCAGACACCGGGTCGCCGGCTGCCAGGTACCGTGCGGCCTCGACCCGCGCAGACGCCGGCGACACGACGATCGCGCTGCCGGTGTCCATCGTCGAGCCGCAGATCGTGTCGAGCACGTCGCGCGCCCGTGTAGCGGATGCGGAAGACAGGGAGGCGAGCTGCGCGGCCAGTGTCCGGAGCCCCTCGACGTCACGCACGCCGAGGCCCGCAGCGGCATCTCCGAGAATCCGGCGGGCCTCGTCGTCCGCGACGTCGAGGAGATCCATCGCGCAGGTCAGCGCCGACGCCGAGTCCGGCGCGAGCCGGATGGCATGCGACAGTGCCTGCAGACTGCCGCGCGCGTCTCCGGCGGCGCGGCGTGCGCGCGCGAGCCAGAGCCACGGCCAGACGAGGCCGCCGTGTGCCGACGCGGCGCGCTCGAAGATCCGCGCCGCCAGGCCGGCCTCGCCGCGCTCCAGCGCATCGCGGCCTTCCCAGGGCGCGATCGGGACGCCGCGGAAGCTGCGGAGGTCGACGCCGAAGCGCCGCACGGCGAGGCGGACACGCGGATCGCACAGCGTCCCCGTCTCGACGCAACGGGCGTCGCGGTAGCCCTCGACATCCGGCGCGCCGGCCGGATGGCAGCGGAGCTCGACCGGATCGGGCCCGAGCGTGGACAGCCACTCGATCAGCCGCTCGGGGGCAATCGCCTGCGGCAGGGGTCGGCCGGTGCGTGTCTCCCCGTAGAACTCGAGCCAGGTGGTCACGTCCGGCGACTCGTGGCGGAGCGGGACGCGCAGCTCGCGGGCGAGCCCGCGCAGGATGCTGCGCAGCGGCTCGCGGCGGTGCGCCTGCTGGTGCGAATCGAGGTGCGTGGGGTCCTCGCCCATGAGGTCGCGGAAGCGCGCGAGCTGCGCCGCGACCTCGCGCGCGACGTCGTCGCGGCTGGCGGAATCGACCACCTCGTACCGCCGGTGCCACCGGCCCCCCGACCAGAACCACTCGCCGAGATCGACGTGCAGGCCGACGCTGAGCGCGGTGTGGGCGCGCGCGTACTTCGCGGCCCCGGTGGCCGCCGGCCAGCGCACCATCAGGCTCGCGCTCGTCACGATCCCGTCCTCGAACGCGCGGACGACGCCGTCGTTGATGCCGGGCGAGCGGCCGAAGTCGTCGGCGTTGACGATCAGGAGGCGTTCGGCGGTCATGAGCGGGGACTCCCGGACCCCAGGGCCTCCGCGTGGACGCCGTCGTGGCGGTCCTCGATCAGCTCGAGCCTCGCCTGCAGCGCGCGCAGCTGCGCCCGGGCGCGGTTCAGCTCCGCGCGGTGCGCACGGGCGCTCTCCATCCGGCCGGCATCGCGTTCGGCCTCGAAAGCGGCGCGCCGCTGCCGGATCCGCTCGCGCGTGGCCTGCATCGCATCCTGCAGGCGATCGATCGCGAGCCCCAGCGGGTGCGGGCGGACCGACACCGGCCGGGCGCGGCCGCGCCGGAACGCGGCGCCGCAGGCCTGCAGCAGCTGTCCGAGGACCACCTCGTGGTCGAAGTACTCGCGGGCGATCGCGGCCGCCGCCCCCGCGTGGCGCGCGGGCTCCGCCGCCACGTGCGCGACCGCGTCGGCGGCCTCGTCGAGCGTCCGGAACGCGAAGAGCCCGGCCCCGGCCGGCAGCACGTCGCCGAAGCCGGTGTCCTGGGTGATCACCGGCCGGCCCGCCGCGAGATAGCAGGCGCTGCGATCGCTGAACCAGCCGGTGCGGAAGCGGACGTTCTGGTCCTTCGCGACGGTGAACTCGGCCAGCGAGGTCTGCAGGTACTCGCGATACGAATCGAGGTCGCGCACCAGCGCGAACGCGGGCCGCACGTTCCAGCCGTGCGTGACGAGCAGCGACCGGTCCGCCGGGTCCAGGCTGGTGCCGCTCAGCGCGAGCTCGAACGTCTGGCCCGTGCGTGCCGGCAGGTCGAGCACCTTCAGGAACTCGAGGTGCTTGCTCCAGTGATAAACCTCGCCCCGGAAGCGCACCGGCCGGCTGCGCTGCATCCAGTTGCCGACGGTCGTGAAGGTCCCGCCCGGCGGCGCGTCGTTCGCCCAGAACTCCCGGACGACAGGCTGTCGCGTGGGCATGAACGCGAAGTCGCGTGCGACCGGCAGGGAGCAGCGGGACGTGCCGTAGTTCTCGCCGAACGTGAAGAAGGCCGCATGCGACTCGAGGAACGCGAGCGTTCGCGGGCGGCGGCGGTGCAGCTCGATCTGCAGCGCCACCGGATCGGTCTCGAGGTACACGAGCCGGCCCGTCGCGGCGTGCTCCGCCCGCGGCGTGGTCCCGCCGTGCAGATTGACGATGAGCTCCGCCTCGCGCCACAGCTCGCGGAGCCGCACCTCGCTGAGCCCGTAGCAGCGCCGGTCCGCGTGCAGCGCCTGGAAGGCCCAGCGATTGCCCAGATCGAACCGGCGCAGGACGTCGTTCAGGAACCGCGCCGCCCGCAGGCTCCGATCGCCCGCATCCGGCTCGCCGTCGGCGAGCATCGCGGAGGGCTGATGGCCGCCGGCTTCGACGTAGTACGCGTCGAACCCGAGGCGCTCGAAGCCGACGAGATAGTGCAGCGTCTGCCAGATCACGCCCGGGACCGGGTGCTTGCTCATCATCCCGAGCACGACGATCGACCGCCGGCGGCTCATGCCGTCCGCACCTCGGCCCCCTGCGCGCGCAGGACGGTGTCCGGCTGGGCGCGCCGCTGCCGCGTCTGGGCGGCGTAGAGCTCGGCGTACAGTCCCGGCGTGGCGATGAGATCCTCGTGGGTGCCCGACGCGACGATGGCGCCGCGATCGAGGACGTAGATCCGATCGGCGTGCCGGACCGTCGGCAGCCGGTGCGAGATCATCAGCGTTGTCCGGCCGGTCGCGAGGCGGTCGAGGGCGTCCAGGATGATCGCCTCGGTCTTCACGTCGATCGACGAAGTCGGCTCGTCCAGCAGCAGGATGGGAGCGTTCTTCAGGAACGCGCGCGCAATGGCGATGCGCTGCCGCTCGCCGCCGGACAGCTGCGCGCCGCGCTCGCCGAGCGGCGTCTCGTATCCCTGCGGCAGGCGCGAGATGAAGTCGTGCGCGTTGGCCGCCTCGGCGGCCGCGACGATCTCCTCCTCGGTCGCCTCCAGGCGGCCGTAGCGGATGTTGTCCGCGATGGTGCCCGAGAAGAGGAGCGGCTCCTGGAGGACGATGCTGATCTGCGAGCGCAGCGACTCGAGCGTGAGCTGCCGGATGTCGTGCCCGTCGATGAGGACGCGGCCACGGTGCGCGTCGTAGAAGCGCGGAATGAGGCTGAGCAGCGTGCTCTTGCCGGCGCCGGTCGGGCCCACGAGCGCGACGAACTCGCCCGGCTCGATCGTCAGCGTGATCTGGCGGAGCGTGTCCTTCCGCTTCGGATAGCTGAACGAGACGTTCTCGATGGCGACGCGTCCCGCCGCGGCGGGCAGCCGCACGGCGTCGGGGGCCTCGCGCACTTCCGGCGTGCGGTCCAGCAGCGCGATCGCCGAGCGCAGCCCGACCATCTTCTCGCGCATGTTCGTGACCGTCGTGCTGATCGCCTCGAGCGGCTGGTAGACCGAGGCGATGTAGCTGGTGAGCACCAGCAGCTCGCCGATGGTGAGGCGGCCGTCGATGACGCGGTGCGCGCCGAGCCAGAGCACCAGTGCGGTCCCGCCGGCCGTCGCGGTGTTGACCATCAGCGAAAAGGCGGTCTGCTGCACCGTCAGCCCGACGCGCGCGGCCACGGCGCTCTCTCCCTGCCGGCGAAACCGCCGGTACTCGTACGGCTCGCGGCCGAAGGCGACGATGACCCGGAGAATCGTGATCGCCTCGTAGACGATCGACAGCGACTGGGCCTCCATGCTCTTCACCTGCCGGAGCCGCGGCTCGACCCGCCCGGTGTAGTAGCCGACGGCGGCATAGAGAGCAGGGACGACGGCGAGCGACGCGATCGCGACGGTGCGGTCGATCGAGTACGCAATCCCGAACATCCCCGTCAGCGTCAGCGCGCTGCGCGCCAACGGCGGGATCATCAGCGGGACGCTGCCGATGGTGGAGGCCTGGTTGTTGATGCGGTACATCAGCCCGCCGCTGCGCTGGCTGTCGATGAACGTCATCGAGAGCCGCTGGGCGTGCCGGAACAGATCGCTGCGGAAGTCGAGCACCATCCATTGCTCGAGCTTCACGTTGACGTAGTTGCTCAGCACGGTGACCGTGTTGGCGAGGAGCGTGACGCCGAGACCGCCGAGGACCGCCACCAGCATCCAGCCGGCGCGATCGCTCTCCGGGATGGGCACGAGCCCGCTCAGCCAGTCCGGCATCGGCTGCCCGGCGAGCACGTGGTCGATCAGGATCTTCAGCGGCCACGGCGCGAGCAGGCTGGCGCCCGTCGCGGCGAGCACCAGCGCGAGCGAGCAGGCGGCCAGGAGCCAGTACGGCCGCAGATAGGACAGGATGCGGTGCGCGATCGGCTGCGCCATCAGGCCTCCCGTGTCTCCGCGACCGCGTGCGCACGGCGACGCGGGCGTGCATCCGGCGCGACCGGCCTGGCGCGCGGACCCGGGTCGCCGTCCAGCGGCGACAGGCCCAGCGAGTCGGCGATCTCGTGGACGACCCCGTACACCATGCGCCCGGCGCGCAGCGCCCTGAGCAGCCGCCAGGTGAGCGTCGCGAGGACCAGAACCGCCAGCATCTCGAGCGCGAAGCCCTCGTGTCGCGATCCCAGGAACGCCGCGAGGACGACGCTGAGGCCGCTGAGCAGCCCGACTGTCGACAGCCGGATCGTCGTCGCGGCGCGGATCAGCGCATGCCCGGCGCCGTGGTCCTCGACGAGCACGCGCAGGTCCACCCGTGCGAGCGGCCCGACCGGGACGCTGATGTCGCGCCGGGTCCACCAGCCGGCATCCACCTCGACGCGCTCGGAGAGCGGCGTCGTCCGCAATCGCCGCGCGATGCGCTCGAGCAGCGCGGCCGCGTCGACGCCGGCGTCCGACCAGAAGCGCTGCTCGCCCCACCGGCCGGACAGCAGGCGCACCGCCGGCACGGGCTGGGCGGGCGGCCGAGCGGCCTGCTCGGCGGCGGCGACCGGCGCCGGCGGATTCAGCAGGCCCCGGACGTGCCCGTACAGCCGCGCAAACGGCTGGACGTAGTAGAGGAAGGCGATGGTCGCGCGAATGCCCAGCCGGTCCCGCCATGTCGCGCGCAGCGGCGCGGGCAGCGTCGACAGGTCGGTCCGCGCCGCGTAGCGGACGCAGTTGCCGACCGTCAGCCCCAGCATCGCGAGGCCCGACAGCAGCACGCGCCCGGCGTCCAGCGTGGAGTCCGGCAGCACGACCAGCAGCAGCGCGAGCAGGCAGAGTGCGGCCGTGATCACCTGCCAGGTGCCCGAATGCGGCAGGTGCACCAGCGGATGTGGCGTGCCGTGATAGATCGACGGGAACGCCGCCGTACCCCAGGGACCGGCGTTCACACGGCGCGGCGCCAGCGAGCGGAGCAGCGGCAGCGGTCCGTAGATCGATCCGCGCCAGAAGGGGCTGCCTCCGCGGAAGCGTTCGGGATGGAACGGCCGGAGCCA
This sequence comes from uncultured Bifidobacteriaceae bacterium, assembly GCA_964446605.1. Lineage (GTDB taxonomy): Bacteria > Acidobacteriota > Vicinamibacteria > Vicinamibacterales > JAENWD01 > JAENWD01. The sequence continues at coordinate 55,661 of CAYUPN010000009.1, forward strand.
CCGCTCGCCCTCGCCGTAGCCCACCTGCTGGCGCCAGTACGCACGAAGACTCGAGCGGTGGTGATGCCAGACGAGCGCGGCCGGCGCGAACGCCAGACGGCCACCCGAGCCCTGCAGCCGCCAGCACACGTCGACGTCGTCGCCGGCGCGGAGGAAGATCGGGTTGAAGCCGCCGATGGCCTGCAGCGCGTCGCGCCGGATCGCGATGTTGCACCCCGGTACGTGCTCGGCGATCTCGTCGTCCAGCATCACGTGCGTCGGCGCGCCCGGCGCGCGGGCGACGCACTGCGCCATGCGCGGATCGTCCGGCGGCACCACGTTGGGCCCGCCGACCGCGACCACCTCCGGACGGCGGAACGGACGCACGAGATAGGTCAGCCAGTCCGGATCGACGCGGACGTCGGCGTCCGTGTAGGCGACGATCTCGCCGCGGGCGAGCGCCGCGCCCGTGTTGCGCGCGAGCGACAGGCCGCCGCCGGGCACGTTCACCAGCCGCACCCCGGCGTAGCGCCGGGCGATGAGCGGCGTCGCGTCGGTCGACCCGTCGTTGACGACGATCGTCTCGTAGCAGGGATAGCGCAGGCGCGCGAGCGACTGGAGGCAGTCGTCGAGCGTCGAGGCCGCATTGTGCGCGCAGACGACCACCGAGACGAACGGCAGGGTGTCCCGTTCGTTGTCAGCCGCCGCGGGCGCCGTCGCGAACACCCGCGAGACCGCCGCCAGCGCCGGCTTCGGCCGTCGATCGGCCGTGACGAGCCCGAAGGCCCAGTCCTCGATCGGATGGCCGCCGCGCCACCACTCGTCGGTCCAGCTGAACGCGACGGCGCCGCAGGCGCCCGCCTCGAAGGCGCAGCGGATCTGCATCGCCGTCAGCGAAGCCTGGCCGTCGGGGCCCTCGCGGAACCCGTCGGCGCCGGCTTCGGCCAGCAGCAGCGGCTTGTTGCCCGCGACGTGCTGGAGCCGGGCGAGATACGCCGAGAGCTTCGTCGGGTCGTGCAGGTAGACGTTGAAGGCGCAGACGTCGAAGAAGGGCAGCTCCAGGTATTCGGTCGGCGGGAAATTGACGTACGTCAGCAGGCTCTCGGGCCGGACCGCCTTGGCGTCCTCGTAGAGCGTCCGGAGGAAACGCTCGATGCGCGACGGCCCGTACCAGCGCACGATCGACGCGGGGATCTCGTTGCCGAGCGCGATCAGGAGCACCGCGGGATGCCGGCCGGCGCGCAGCACGCCGGCGCGCAGCTGGTCGCGGATCTCGCGCTGCTGACGGGCCGTCTCGAGGAACGCCGTGTGCTGCGCCCACGGCAGCCCGACCATGACGCGCAGGCCGTGCTCCGCGGCGGCATCGAGGACGGCGTCCGGGGGCGGCGTGTAGGTGCGCACGGTGTTGATGCCGGCGCGCGCCATCAGGGCGAAGTCCGCATGAACCCGCGCGAGCGGGGGGAACTGATCGCCCGCGTCGTCCGGCGCGAAGGTGCCGTAGGCGACCCCCTTCACGTGAAACCGGCGGGAGCCGATCGCCAGGAACTTGCCGTCGACGCGCGCCGCGCCGGGCGCGTCCGGCATGCGCGCGGGATCATGAACGGAGGGGACGTGCGGTGGAGCCACCGCTTTCACCTGCAACGGTCGATGCACCCGGCTATCCGATCCTTTGAAAGTACGCGGCGCGCGCACGTCCGCCGTGCCCGCAGAGACGTGCCAGCAGGTGGGAGCGGCGGCGTGTGTGCGCACGTGCAACCGCGCGTGACCGAATCGTCGGCCACTGGTAGAGGCAACGGACGTGCCACCGTGGATCGGTGCGGCGGGCGTTGTGTGGCGAGCGTTTTCGGGCCGCTGTCGGCTGCGCGTCGCCGGCGGGCGTGAACTTCCGACGTACCGACGTGTGAAGGTTTGGCGGTTGCTACCGCACGGATCGCATCGGACACGGGTCCGGAATGGGCCTCGGTGGGTCGATGCGCCGGGCGGTTCCAGCGGTCGGCGCGCGGCAGCGTTCCCGGCGATCCGCGGGAGTGGCACGCAGAAGCTCGATGTCAGACGAATCCGTGCTGTGGTACCCGATGGCCGCAGTCGCCTGAGAGAGTCCCGGCGCAAGCTGCCTCAGCTGTGGAAGAGCTTCGTTGGTCCCGCCGAACCGATCGACGGCGCAGGCGAGGGGATGGGCCGCAGGGATGTCAGACCTGCGCAGGGGGGGCGCTCCGCAGGCCGCCAGGGCGTCGATCAGGGCCGGCAGCAATGGGACCGGTCAGGGCGGCGCGCGATATCCTTGTGCCGCACGTTCATTCAGGGAGGACCTGCTGGTGCCGAATCCGCGGAAGGGACTCGCCCTTCACCTGCTCGCGTTCATCCTCGCTGCCGCCACGCTCGCGGCGGCGGCGCCCCTCACGGTCATGTCCTTCAACATCCGCTACGGCACGGCCAATGACGGCGACAACCGCTGGGAGCTGCGGCGGGAACTGCTGTTCGACGTCGTCCGCGAGGAGGGCGCGGACATCATCGGGCTGCAGGAGGCGTTGCACTTCCAGATCCAGGAGATCGTCGAAGCCGTTCCCGCCTACGCCTCCGTCGGCGTGGGACGCGACGACGGGAAGGAGAAGGGGGAGCATTCGGCGATCCTGTTCCGGAAGGAGCGGCTGCGCGTGCTCGACTCCGGGACGTTCTGGTTCTCCGACACCCCCGAAGTGCCCGGGTCGACGAGCTGGGGCAACCGGATCACGCGCATCTGCACGTGGACGCGCTTCGCCGACGAGCGCGGTGGATCCTTCTACGTTTACAACGTGCACCTCGATCACGAGTCGCAGCCGTCGCGTGAGCGGAGCGTCCAGCTGCTCGCGCAGCGCATCCGCGAGCGCGCCGTCCCTGCCGATCCCGTCGTCGTCACCGGCGACTTCAACGTCGGCGAGGACAACGGCGCGATCCGGTGGCTCCTGGGTGAGGAGGCGGCGCTCGCCGGCGCCGGCACGCCCGGCGTGGAGCTGACGGACACGCTTCGCGCGGTGCACCCCGATGCGCGGAGCGTCGGGACCTTCACCAACTTCCGGTTCGGCAACATCCACGGGCAGAAGATCGACTACGTGCTGACCGGTCCGGGCTTCGAGGCGGCCAGCGCGCGTCTCGTGCGCACCAGCCGTGACGGGAAGTACCCGTCGGATCACTTTCCGGTGGTGGCGAGACTGGTGCGACACCAGGGGAGCTGACGGGCGGAGCAATCGCGCACCGTGTCGGCGCAGCAGTTCGTGGACGAGGCGCGGAAGCTGGAGGTCGTGCTGCAGCGGCATGTGGAAGACAGTGACCAGCGCTTCGATTGCGGATTTCGGATTGCGGATTCCGGATTGATTGCGGATTCACGGGCGGCCTGGCGGCCGCCGGCGTGAATTGCGGGTTCCTGCCGATCGGGTTCGTTGCGCAACTGCCATTGCGCAGTGACCCGTTCACCGGCCGCCTCCTGCCAGTTGCCGTTCGAGCGTCGCCCGCCGGTTCGACAGCTCCGCGAACCTTCGCTGTGCCCGGACCAGCAGCACGGCCGTCGCTCCCAGCATGCCCGACCCCAGTCCGGCAGCCGTGAAGGCGGCCGCCTGCCCGGTCATGACGCCGATGATCAGCGCGCCCGCCGTGAAGATGCCCGTGAACAGCACCGCCATGCGGCTGGCGACGACGCGCTGGCGGCCGAACAGGATGCGGCGGTTCGTCAGGACCCACGAGGCGAACGACACCCAGCCCACCCCGACTGCGGCCAGGACCATCAGCGCGAGCCACGTCCGGGTGGGGAGGCCGCGCTCGGTGATCACGAGCGCGGAGACGACCGCCGTCATCGACGCCGACGCGAGCAGCAGGGCGACGTAGCCGGCGCGCGCGCCGGGGGAGAGCTCGAGCCGCATCAGGCGGCGCAGTTCCTCGGGCAGGGCAGGTGGGGGCGTGTGCAGCGTCATCAGTGGTTTCCTCCCGTGGTCATCGCATCGCGAAGCAGGCGCCGCGCCCGGAACAGGCGTGACTTCACCGTGCCGGCGGGGACGTTCATCGCCGCCGCAACCTCCTCGATCGACAGCTCGTCCAGATAGAACAGCGTCAGGACTTCCCGCTCGACGAGGGGAAGGCGGTCGAGCGTCCGCTCCAGGAGCTCGAGATCCTCCCCGCGATCCCCGGGCTCCGGGTCGGCGGGCAGTGCGTCCAGGTCGAGGTCCGTGTCGGCGGGCCGCGCATATTGCTCGCGCAGGCTGTCCATGAGCGTCCGCCGGGCGATGCCGAACAGCCACGCGCGCAGCTTCGAGCCGTCCCGCAGGCCCGGGATACCGCGGATCACCCGCACCCAGACGTCCTGGACGACGTCGAGGGCCCGATCGTCGGAGCCGGTCATCCGCCGGACGTAGGTCCAGAGCGGGCGGTGCCAGCGAGCGGCCATCTCGTCGAAGGCGGCCGGTTCGCCGAGCTGGCAGCGGATGGCGAGCAGCTCGTCCTCGATGGGGTTCGGGTGGCGCGTCACGATGGCTCCGACTGTATAGTCGTGCAGGCCGCCGGAAGGTTCACGGGTTTCGCTCCCGGCGTCCGGCGGCGTGCGCGCCGCCGACCAGCGGCATCCCGGCCGGAGGTGACGTCGTGTGCCTGATGCTCTATCTCGGAACCGCGTCGGAGCTGTCGTCGCCGGACTCGCCCGATCTGCGCCTCGAGCCCGTGGACGATCCGCGCCGGGCCGTGGCGCAATGGTTCTCCCATCCCGTCGTGCGTTTCGTCGGTGCGCACACCGGCTGCAGCTGCGGGTTTCCGTCCGTGATCGCGGACGCGCCGATCACGTATTACGAAGGCATGTCCTTCGACTCCGACGACCGTGCCGCGGACCTGCGCAGCGTCCGGGCGCTCCTGAACCTGCTGCGGCAGGCGGCGCCCGGGTCGGTCGTCGAGCTGTATCCCGTCGCGGACGGCGAGCAGGGCCTCGCGCCGCGAGGCGCCGTGGACTGGGAGCTCGAGTCGCTGGAGCCCGAGCGGTTTTTCTTCACCGAGCGGTTCATGCACCGGATCCGGGCGGGACGGGGGCCTGGTGAGCAGGAGGCGCTTCGATGATCGCCGTGATGGGTGCGACCGGACGTGTCGGGGGACAGATTGCCGAGCGGCTGCTCCAGTCCGGTGAGCGCTGCCTCGCGCTCGGGCGATCTCCGGAGAGGCTCGAGCGCCTGGCCGGCACGGGCGCCGCCGTGCGCGCGGGGGATGCCCGCGACACCGACTTTCTGACCGGGGCGTTCCGCGGCGCACACGCGGTCTTCACGCTGGTGCCGGAAGATCCCCACGCGGCCGATCTCCGTGCCCAGCAGGATGCGGTGGGTGAAGCCACGGTCGCAGCCATCCAGGAGAGCGGCGTCTCGCACGTCGTCTTTCTGAGCAGTGTCGGCGCGGATCTGCCCGAAGGCACCGGTCCGATTGCCGGCCTGCACGCCCAGGAGGAACGCCTGCGGCGACTGGCCGGCGTCAACGTGCTGATTCTGCGGGCTGCCTATTTCTTCGAGAACTTCCTGGGATCCCTGGCCCTCATCAGGGAGCGGCGGATCAATGGCGGACCGATTGCCTTGGACGTCCCGTTCCCGATGATTGCCGTCGAGGACATCGCCGATGTCGCGGCGCGCGCGCTCCGCCAGCGCGACTGGGAAGGGGTCGTCGTGCGGGAGCTGCTGGGTGAGCGCGATCTCACGTTCGCGGAAGCGACGCGCCTCATCGGCGAGCGGATCGGCATGCCCGATCTGCCGTACGTCCAGTTCGCGCCTGCCGACTTCACGGCTGCGCTCGTTCAGATGGGAGTCTCGCCGAACGCCGCCGGACTCTACGCGGAGATGGCGCAGGCGGTGAACGAGGGGCGTGTGACGTCGCGGGAGGGGCGGCGGCCGGAGAACACGACGCCGACACTGTTCGAGGTGTTCGCCGAGCGGGTCGCGGACGCGTATCACGCCGTGTGAGGCGGCGCAGTGAACCGCTATGGCAGAGGCGGCATGCTGGTTCACATCGTCAGAATCGTCGGGCTCGTGGCGGCGCTCGTGACGGCCACGTTCTATCCGTTCCTCCCCGGCCCGTTCGACCGGGCGGCGCACACGATTTCGATCGGCGCGCAGGTCCTCACGCTGCCGCACTGGAGATATCTGTGGTTCGACTGAGCGGGTGCCGCCCTGCGGCGAGCCCGAGCGCAGCGTTCCCGAAGGGCATCGCCGCGTCCACGTCGTCCGGTCGCCGGTCCGGCTCCTCGCGCAGACGGCTCCGGGTCTTCACGACAGCGGCCGTGGCGCTCCTGATCGCCGCGGGCGTGCCGCGGGCGAGCGTGCAGGAACGGCCCGCCCTGAAGGAGGTCTTCAAGGACGCGTTCGTCATCGGGACGGCCGTCAACCATCGGACGGTCACAGGCCGCGACGCTGCCTCGCGTGATCTCGTGCTGCGGCACTTCGGAAGCATCACCGCCGAGAACGTCCTGAAGGCGGCGCCGCTCAACCCGAAGCCCGGTGTCTGGAACTTCGGCCCGGCCGACGCGTTCGTGGCGTTCGGCCGGGCCAATGGCCTGTTCGTCATCGGCCACACGCTCGTGTGGCACAACCAGACGCCCGCCTGGTTCTTCGAGGACGAGCAGGGCAGGCCGAACTCGCCGGAGGCGCAGATCGAGCGGATGCGTGCGCACATCGAGGCCGTCGCCGGCCGGTACCGTGGACGCATCGATGCCTGGGACGTCGTCAACGAGGTGATCGACGAGGACGGATCGTATCGGCCGACGACGTGGGTGCAGGCCGTGGGCAGCGGGGACGAACTGGTGAAGGCGGCGTTCCGGTTTGCGAGCCAGTACGCGCCGGACGCCGAGCTGTACTACAACGACTTCAACGCGTGGCGCCCAGCCAAGCGTGATGGCATCGTGCGGATGGTGAGGATGCTCCAGGCCGACGGCATCCGGATCGACGGGATCGGGATCCAGGGACACTGGGGCCTGAACTATCCCAGGGCCGAGTACATCGAAGCCGCGATCGACGCGTACGCCGCGCTCGGCGTGAAGGTCATGATCACGGAGCTGGACATCGATGTCCTGCCGCTCACACGCGAGGGACAGATCACCGGCAGGGTCATGAGCGATCCCCAGTTCCAGCTCGAGGAGTTCACGGCGTATCTCGATCCCTACCGCGACGGGCTGCCCGGGGACGTCGGGCGGCAGGCCGCCGAGCGCTGGGCCGAGTTGTTCAGGATCTTCCATGCGCGCCGCGACAAGATCGATCGAGTCACGATCTGGGGCGTTCACGACGGCGCGTCGTGGAAGAACAACTACCCGGTGCCCGGCCGGACGAACTACGCGCTCCTGTTCGACAGACACCATCAGCCGAAGCCGGCATTCGACGCCGTCGTCGGCGTGCCCACGGCGCCGAAGTAGCACCTGACGGATCCGCCGAGAGTGGTGCGGTTCGTGTCGGGCCTGTTGTCGCCGCCCGCCCCGGTCCCGGGCGGGCGAGCCCGTGACCGGGCATCGCGAACCGGTCTCAGCAGAGCTCGACCGGATCATCGACCGCGATCTCGCCTTCGGACAGCACGTCCGCGTAGATCCCGAGCATCTGCCTGCCCTCGCGGACGATCGTCCTGAGCATCGACGCGTCCCGCTGAAGGGAACTCTGCGGCTGTGTGGGCACACTGCATCTCGGAGTGGGGATCGTGCCCCGCACGATCACACCTCCGATTCGAATCTGCCGCCCGCACCAGCCAGTCTCGAGCGCGGGCGACCGGCCCGTGTCGACGAGCACGTTCGGACGAAAGCGCCGGACGTTCCAGTCGGCATCGGGATTCGCACGCGTCATCGCCGCGAGAGACGAGGACGTGAGCAGGTGGATGGGCGCGACGTCGAAGTAGGTGCCAGGCGGGGACACGAACTCGAAGAGCTCTCCGGGCATCTGTCCGAAGTCCGGCAGGGGCTCGCCGGCCTCGCGGCCGAACTGCCGGCGGAGCGGCTCGTCGAGTCCCGTCGCCTCGAGGACGCGCTGGAGCGAGCGACGTCCCAGGCGAAAGCGTCCGAGTGCGGCCGCGACCGCCACGCCGCGGCCCGCGCGGCGGTAGTGATCCGTGTCGGTCGCGGGTCTGAGCGGCCAGAGCGAGGCGGGAGCGCCCACCAGCCTCGAGAGCGCGTCGGCGGTGGAGTCGCAGTCGCTCGACGTGATCGTGCCGTCGGGAAGCGTGATCTCGACGGGCCCGCCCGATTCGCCGGGCCGGCTCCGATACCGTGCCGAGCACTGGAGGAGGATCGGCCACTGCCTTGCGCTCCGGATCTCGCCTGCCGTATCGTCGCGGAGCGCCCAGCCGCGATCGCCCGCGAGACCGCTGGAGCCGACGGGGCTGGATTCGAGCGGTTCTCCCGCCATCGACTTGACGGGATACCGCCAGATCTGAGCGACCCGACCGACTAGCACGGGCACCTCGCATCGAGCGGGAGAGGCAGACCGAGATGCAGCGCTACGAGAACCATCGCCACAATCCCAGGCTCACCCGCATCGGCTTCATCCTGCTGTTCGTCGCCATCGCGAGCTTCGTTCTCAGGTTCTTCGACATTGGCGGGCGCTCCTCGATGGCGGTCGGGCTCGCTGCGCTCGTCGCCACCGTCTTCGTGCTCCTCCTGATCAGCCGAGTCTACGTCACGGCGCTGCAGGATCGCATCATCAAGCTGGAGATGGGGCTGAGGGCTTCGGCGCTTCTCCAGCCGGCACAGCTCGAGCAATTCCGGACGCTCTCGAAGCGTCAGGTGATCGCGCTGCGTTTCGCGTCGGACGCGGAGCTCCCGGAACTGGTGGAACGAGCGGCGCGGGAGTCGCTGAGCGGGACCGCCATCAAGAGGGCGATCAAGGAGTGGAGGCCGGATCTGGATCGGACGTAGAGGTTGGCAAAGGGGCACGCGAGAGGAGCCAACTTGTATCGCTGGTCGCGTTGAACCCGACCGTCTGACCGGTGTTGCCGGCAGCGCTACTCCTACGCGCGACATCACGGTCACCAATGGTCCGAAGGCACGCGCCAGCCGAACGTGGCAGATGATCCAGCGCCGTGGAATCATCCAGGCTGTGGAACGAGTGGTCGCGCGCCATGCGGACTCACAGGGTTACCGCACTCTGGAGCGCATGGGGTTGCAGCGCATGGCCTTCGAAGCGGTCGTGCTGAAGCATGAGCATGCGTTCAGCGCGAAGGCCGTGGCGCAAGCCCGTGCCCGCCTGGAGGCGTGGGAGTCCGGTGACCCGACCGGTGAAGTGTCACGGAGAGCGCCGTCGCTTCGTGTAAAAGCGCCAACTCGGTCCGGACCGAGCGACGTAATTGTCGCGACCCATTCGTCGATTTCACTTGACGCGTTTTTCTGAGGCACTCGCGTTCCGTCCGGGTTCCGTCCTCAGATGCGCGTTCCGGTCCACCACGTCGCGCACGCGTAACGATCGCGCAACATGAAGCCACGGGCGTCACTTCGACGTGCGCTCGTGCAATGCACGCCCGTCTGAAGGGTCGCTGAACACGCATGTTATAGAAGGGCATGACGACGTCGATCGCTGCGTTCGATGCCTTGTCGGATCAAGAGCTGCTCGCCAGCGTGCAGCGGCTCGCGCGAGACGAGCGGCGCGCCACGGTCTTGCTCATCGGGTCGCTGGCGGAGCTGGACGCGCGGCGGCTCTTCCTCGGCGAGGGCTGCTCGTCGCTGTTCACGTACTGCACGCGCGTGCTGCATCTGTCGGAGCACGCGGCCTACGGCCGGATTGAAGCGGCGCGCGCGGCACGCAGGTTCCCGGTCATCCTCGAGCGTCTGGCGGACGGATCGCTGACGCTGACGGCTGTCGGGCTGCTCGCGCCGCACCTGACCGCAGAGAACCATCTGGCGCTGCTGGATGCGGCACGTCACCGGAGCAAGCGCGAGGTCCAGGAGCAGATCGCCGCGGTACGGCCGCAGCCGCCAGTGCCGCCGACCGTGCGCAAGCTGCCGGCACCCACGGCGCGCACGGAGCCGTCCCGCGAAGCGGGCTCTTCCGGCAATCCCCTGATACCCGCGCTGGCATCTGAGCGCCCATCCTCACCACCTTCATCGCCGCCGCTGCCTCCCGCGAGGCGCCCAGTGGTCCAGCCGCTCGCGCCAGCCCGCTACAAGGTCCAGTTCACGCTCGACGATGAGGGCGTGGCGCTGCTGCACCGGGCGCAATCACTGATGTGTCACCAGGTACCGAACGGGGACGTGGCGGTGGTCATGACCGAGGCGCTGAGGCTGCTCGTCCGGCAACTGGAGAAACGCAAGGTCGCCGCGACGGCTCGTCCACGAGCCGGATCGCGTCCGTCCGACCCGCACTCACGAACGATCCCGGCAGCCGTTCGCCGCGCTGTCTGGGCCCGCGACGAAGGGCGGTGCGCATTCCTCGGCACGCAGGGCCGGTGCACCGAGACCGGCTTCCTGGAGTTCCATCACGTGCGGCCGTTCGCGGATGGCGGGCCGGCCGTCGTCGAGAACATCGAGCTGCGCTGTCGGGCGCACAACCAGTACGAGGCGGAGCGGCATTTCGGGGAGTCGGTGCCCTGGACGGTGCGTGAGTCGAACTGCCCGTCCCCAGGTGGGAGTGCCCCCACTGACGTGTAAGAGCCGGGACGCGTCCGTCTATTCCGGCTGACGAGTTCCGGACGGGACTGCCTGACGCGCGAGTGCGCCAGACCGGGCCAGGTGCGGAAATCGAGGGAGTCTCCCCGGCCGCGCGAGGAGCGCGCGTGCCTCAGCACCTGGAGGTGCACTATGCGGCGGCTGCTCGCGGCGTGTGGTGTCTTGGTGTCGGTCGCCTGCGGCGGTGGCGGTGGCAACGGTTCACCGGCACCATCTCCAAGTCCCAGCCCCCCACCCGCCACGACCTTCACCTTGACCGGGCAAGTCACCGAGCCTGCACCGTTCACGACGAACGCGATCGCGAATGCCCGGATCGAGTTCGTGGATGGCGCGAACGCAGGCAAGAGCGCGACCACCGACTCGAACGGAAACTATGTGATCGCCAACGTGAATCGGGGCGGGTTTACGGTCAGAGCGAGCGCGAGCGGTTACGTCGCAGTGTCGTCGCCGGTAACCATCACGGCGAACGGCACGCTCGACTTCGAACTCCCGCCAAACGGGCCGAGGAAGAACTTCGGGCCCGGGCAGTATCGCGTAGGCAGCGAAATCGCGGCAGGACGCTATTTCGCAGACCCGGACCCCGGCTGCTACTGGGAGCGGCAATCCGGGTTCAGCGGCACGCTGAACGATGTCATTGCCAACGACTTCATCGGGTTCGACGCACTCCAGATCATCGTGGACGTCCGTTCCGGCGATCGCGCATTCCAGGGCGACGACGAGTGTGGCCGGTGGTACAACTCGCGCCGCCACGGCGCACAGACCAGAGTGTCCGACGGGACATGGCTCGTCGGCTCACAGGTCACGCCGGGAACATATCGCGCAACCACGGAAGATGGGTGCTACTGGGAGCGGCTCCGCAACTTTACCGGACAACTCTCGGGAATCATCGCGAACGACTTCGTCGGGGGCGGCGGCGTACGGCGAGTCACGATCCGCAGCAGCGACGTCGGGTTCAGCACCGACGAGGACTGCGGCGTCTGGACGCGGGAATCGTCAGGGGCTTCGGTCGGCGATGTCCGGCTGTCCGAGGAGAGCTCCCCGGACGCCATCGAGCGCAAATGGAGGCTGAAGCGCCGCAAGCACGGGCTTCGTTAGCTACGCCGCAATCCGGCGTGCAGGTTGCTACCTGGACGCCGGCTGCATCGCGGTCTGTGTCGCGGAATGGCCGAGAACGGGACGGAGGTGCGTGGAGCCGACGGTCGGACCTGAATTTACGACCTACTGATTACGAATCAACGGCAATCGCGTGGGGTCGGCTGAAAACGCGTCATCGCAGCGGGCGAGAGGCGTCAGTGCCGTACCACGTCCTGCTGGGCTT
>CAYUPN010000010.1:0-67117 GCA_964446605.1 uncultured Bifidobacteriaceae bacterium
TGGTACCGGTACGGGGATTCGAACCCCGGTCTCGTGGCTGAGAACCACGCGTCCTGACCCCTAGACGATACCGGCCCGTCTGACAGGAACCTCCAATATTACCTGTCGAGGCTCGATCGGTCAAGGCGATGAGCCCATGTGGAATGGGCTCTCAGAGCCCGCCAGCGGGGGTTCACGGGAAGTCCCGGCGCGGCGACACGGAGCCTCAAGTTCCCTCCTGCGAATCGGAAAGCTCGACGCTACAATCGGAAGGTCATGCGCAAGTTCCTGTTCACCCTTCTGCTCCTGCTGCTGGTGTCAGCCGGCATTGCGTATTGGTGGGTTGGCCGTGACGGCGCGCCGCGCATCACGGTGATCAGCCCGGAGAAGGTGCTCGGCGCGCGAAGCTCGGTGGAGATCGCCGTCGCGGCGCCGGGCGGTCCTCTCACGCAGCTCGACGTGACCTTCGAGCAGGGGGACCGGACGGCCACGCTGTACCGCCTCGGCGGGACGCAGGGAGAGCTCGAGCAGGAAGGCGCGGACACGTTCCGCGTCTCCGTTCCCGCGACGCGGCGCGAGATCCAGGGCCTCGAGTCGGGCGACGGCCGCCTCGTCGTCAACGCCGCGCGCACGGGCCCGTACGGGATCCGCACGCTGCGGTCCTCGGTGACGCATCCCGTCCGCGTCAGACTGGAGCCGCCGCGGGTCGCCGTGCTCTCGATGCATCACTACATCAACCACGGCGGGAGCGAGTTCGTGGTGTTCCGCGCGACGCCGTCCGACGTCACCGCCGGCGTGCGCGTCGGAGACCGGACCTACCCGGCGTATCCCGGCAGCGCCGTCGGCATCGCCGACCCGAACGTTCGCGTCGCGGTCTACGCGCTGCTGCACGACCAGGACCTGAACACCCCGATGAGCGTGTTCGCGATCGACGAGGCGGGCAACACGGCGACCACCGCCATCGACTCGCGCGTCTTCCCGAAGAATTTCCGCCGCAGCCGGATCGAGGTGCCCGAATCGTTCCTGCAGCGCGTGGTGCCCGCGATCCTCGACAACACGCCGGAAATCGCCGACGCGGTGGAGAACCCCGACGATCTGGTCTCCGCCTTCCTGGCGATCAACGGCAACCTGCGCCAGCGCAACGCCGAGACGATCGCGTCGTTCGCGGCGAAGAGCGAGCCGCGCAGGCTGTGGCGCGGGCCCTTCCGGCAGCTCGGGAACTCGCAGGTCGAGTCGGCGTTCGCGGATCACCGCACCTACTTCCACAACGGCCGCGAGATCGACCAGCAGGTCCATCTCGGGTTCGACCTGGCCGTCACCGCGGCCGTGCCGATCGTGGCCGCCAACGCCGGCACGGTGGTCTACGCCGACTATCTCGGCATCTACGGCAACTGCGTGATCCTGGACCACGGCCTCGGCGTCCAGTCGCTCTATGCGCACCTGTCGTCCATCGACGTCGCCGTCGGCCAGGAGGTCTCGACCGGCGACCAGCTGGGGCGCAGTGGCATGACGGGGCTCGCCGGAGGGGATCACCTCCACTTCACGATGCTCGTGGGGGGCAACGCCGTGAGCCCGGTCGACTGGTGGTCTTCCCAGTGGATGGAGGACCGCATTCTCCGGAAGATTCGCGAAGCGGGGGGCACGGTCGACTGACGCGGCCGGTTCGCGTCAGCCCCCCGCCGCACGGTCCGGCGTCCGCGTGCGCAGCCGCGCGGGCGCTATAATCATTTACGTACGCCGATGTCCTCGAAGCCCGCCCAGGCCGTGCTCCATCCCGCGCGTGTGCGCCCCTGGGCCGATTTCATCGCACTCACGAAGCCCCGCGTCAACCTGCTCGTGCTGGTCACGACGGTGATCGGCTTCCACCTGGGCAACCAGGGGGCCGCCGACCTGGCGCTGCTCGTCAACACCATCGTCGGGACCCTGCTCGTCGCCAGCGGAGCCGCCGCGTTCAACCAGGTCTTCGAGCGCGACGTCGACGCGAAGATGCGCCGGACGATGGCGCGGCCGCTGCCGGATCGGCGGCTCGATACGGCCGAGGCGTCATGGTTCGCGCTCGCGCTCTCCGCAGCCGGCGTGCTCCAGCTCTGGCTCGGCGCCAACGCGCTCGCCGCCGGCGTCGCCCTGACCACGCTCGTGCTGTACGCGCTCGTCTACACGCCGATGAAGCGGCGCAGCTCGCTGTCGACGATCGTCGGCGCGGTGCCCGGCTCGCTGCCGCCCGTGATCGGCTGGGCCGCCTCGAACGGCACGCTCGCCCTCGAAGCGTGGGTGCTGTTCGCGATCATGTTCTTCTGGCAGATGCCGCACGTGCTCGCGATCTCGTACATGTACCGCGAGGACTACGCGCGCGGCGGCATCCGTGTGCTGCCGGTGGAGGAGCCGGACGGCCGCAGCACCGGGTTCCAGATGGTGAACTACTCCGCCGCGCTCGTACCGGTGAGCCTGCTGCCGTCGCTCATCGGCATGGCCGGCCAGCTGTACTTCGCCGCTGCCGTGCTGCTCGGACTCGCCGGCGTCGTGCTGGCGTTCCGCTTCGCCCGGCATCGCTCGCAGCTCCGCGCCCGCCAGCTGTTCTTCCACTCGCTCGTGTACCTGCCGGTGCTCTGGGTGCTGATGCTGGCGAACCGGGGCTGAGCCCCGAAATCTCCGGCGCCGGCGCTGCCGACCCGGTCCCCCGCGCCGAACCAGCGGGGCTGCTGCTGACATGTCCGCGCCCGCCCTGGCCGCCGAGCACCTCACGCACCGCTACGCCGCGCGCACGGCGCTCGACGACGTCTCCTTCGACATCTCCGCCGGGACGACCGTCGCGATTCTCGGACCGAACGGCGGCGGCAAGTCGACGCTCTTCCGCATCTGCGCGACGTTGCTGCGACCGACATCCGGCGCGGCGCGCGTCGCCGGCGCGGATGTGGTACGGCAGCCGGCCGACGCGCGCCGGCGGCTCGGGGTCGTGTTCCAGTCCCCGGCCCTCGACAACCGGCTGACCGTGCGCGAGAACCTCGTGCATCACGGCCAGCTCCACGGCCTGCGCGGCGAGCCGTTGCGGCGCGCTGCGGACGCCGCGCTGCAGCGCGTGCGGCTCGATGACCGGGCGGACGATCTGGTGCTGCGGCTGTCGGGCGGCCTGCGCCGGCGCGCGGAGCTGGCGAAGGTCCTGCTCACGAGGCCCGCCGTGCTGCTGCTCGACGAGCCCACGACGGGACTCGACCCCGGGGCACGGCGCGAGATCTGGCGCGACCTCGAGGGACTGCGCGCCGAAACCGGCGGCACGGTGGTGCTGACGACCCACCTGCTCGACGAGGCGGAGACGGCCGACCGGGTCCTCATCCTCGACCGCGGCCGCATCGTCGCGGACGGCGCGCCCGACGCGCTCACGCGGCGGGTCGGACGCGACGTGATCCGCCTGCAGACGGCGGATGCCAACACGCTGGCCGCCGCCATCACGACGCGCCTGTCGCTGCCTGCCGCAGCCGTCGACGGCGAGGTGCGGATCGAGCACGACGAGGGACACCGGCTGGTCCCTGCGCTGTTCGAGGCCTTCCCGGCCGAGATCCGTGCGGTCCACGTCGGCCGCCCGACGCTCGAGGACGTGTTCGTCCACTCCACGGGGAGGCGGTTCGCGTGATCGGCGCGGTGTTCACGTTGTGGCAGCGGGAGCTCGTGCGCTTCTGGCGCCAGCCGAGCCGGGTCGTCGGGGCAATCGGGTCGCCGCTGGTCTTCTGGGCGCTGCTCGGATCGGGCTTCGGCCGGTCGTTCCAGCCCGCGGGCGCACCGGGCGGCGGCGGATATCTGGAGTACTTCTTCCCCGGCATCCTCGTGCTCGTCGTCCTCTTCACCGCGATCTTCACGACGATCTCGATCATCGAGGACCGGCACGAAGGGTTTCTGCAGGGGGTGCTCGCGGCGCCCGTGCCGCGCACCGCGATCGTCGCGGGGAAGGTGCTCGGGTCCGCCACGCTCGCGACCGTGCAGGCCGCCGCGCTGCTCCTGCTGGGCGTCGCCGCCGGCGTCGCGCCGGCCGCTTCGATCCCGCTGCTGTGGGCGACGGCCGTGCTCGCGATGCTCGCCGTCGGCCTGAGCGCGCTCGGCGTCTTCATCGCCTGGCGCTTCGACTCGATCCAGGGATTTCACGCGGTGATGAATCTGGTGCTGGTGCCGCTCTGGCTGCTCTCGGGTGCGGCATTTCCGGCATCCGGCGCCGCTGGCTGGGTACAGGTGCTGATGACGATCAATCCGCTGACGTACGGTGTCGCCGCGCTGCGGCAGGTGCTGACGGGCATGCCGCTCCCCGGGGAGCCGGCACTCGCGCCGTCGCTGGCCGTCGTCGTCGTCTTCGGCGCCGCGGCGATCGGCGCCGGCGCAGCGATTGTGGGCCGCGAGGGTCACCGATGACGGTGTCCGACCTCCCGGCCCTGAACGCATCGCTCAACGGCGCCGCCGCCGTCTGTCTCGCGTTCGGGTTCTACTTCATCCGGCGTGGGCGCGTCGCGCAGCACCGCGCCGCGATGCTCGGCGCGTTCACGCTGTCGACGCTGTTCCTGATCTCGTACGTGATCTATCACGCCAACGCCGGCTCGCGCCCCTTCCCGGGACAGGGGGCGATCCGGATCGTCTACTTCGTCATCCTCGTCACGCACATCATCCTTGCCGCGGGTATCGTCCCGCTCGCGCTGGTCACGCTCGTGCGCGGCCTGAAGCGGGACGACGCGCGGCACAGACGGATTGCGAAGATCACGTGGCCGATCTGGATGTACGTCTCGGCCACGGGCGTGATCATCTACCTGATGCTGTATCGGCTCTACTGATACATGTAGCTGGCAGCCGGCGGCTGGCAGCTGGCAGCTGGCAGCTGGCAGCACACGCACACTCCGCTACGTTTCGCCTCACATAGAGGCACCTCAACACGGAGGTCACAGAGGCCACACAGGCCACAGAGAAATGAATCTCTGTGCGTCCTCTGTGCACTCCGTGTCTCTGTGTGTGGCGGACGCAGCGGTTATCGGTACAGCAGGTACGGCGCTCTGAGCGTGCGCCAGCGCGACTCGGCGAGGGTCCACCGGGCCGCGATTTCGGCGGGGTCGGCTCCGGCCGCGACCGCGTTGAGATCCGAGGTCGATCCGAAGAGCACGGTCGTCCGTCCCGGCTGGAACTGCCCCGGGAACAGCTGGAACAGCGCCGCCGCCACTTCGAGGCCCAGCCGCACGGGGCGCAGCGCCTCACGGTCGGTCACGACGAAGAAGACCCCTTCGCAGCGCTCGCCTGCAAACCGGCTCGAGGTCGGCGTGAAGCTGACCGGATACATCCGCACGCCGGGAATCTGCCGGGCGTTCAGGTACGCCGCGAGCCGGCGGCCATCGATCCACGGCGCGCCGACCTGCTCGAACGGCGTGTCGGTGCCGCGGCCGACGGAGATGTTCCCGAACTCGATCGAGCCGATCCCCGGATAGAGCGTCGCCTGGATCAGGTTCCGCATGTTCGGGGACGGATTGATCCACTCCAGCCCCGTGTCATCGAACCAGTCGTCGCGCTCCCAGTTCTTCATCGCGACGACCTCGAGGTCCGCCCCGATCCTGCCTTCGGCGTTGTAGAGCTGCGCGATCTCGCCGAGCGTCATGCCGTGGCGCGTCGGCATCGAGGCGAGATACCCGGTGAAGCCGCGCGCGGCCTCGTCGAGGGCGGGCCCTTCGATCTGCCAGCCGGCGATCGGGTTCGGCCGATCCAGGACGATCACGCGGATCCGCCGCTTCGCCGCCTCTTCCATCACATAGGCGAGGGTCGTCGCGTAGGTGTAGAAGCGCGCGCCGATGTCCTGGAGATCGACCACGATCGTGTCGAGGCCGGCGAGCATCGCGTCGTTGGGCCGGCGGGTCTCGCCATAGAGCGAGTGGATCGTCAGGCCCGTCTTCTCGTCGACCGACGAGGGCACGGCTTCGTCCAGGATGCCGCGGATGCCGTGCTCGGGGCTGAACAGCGCGACGAGCGAGAAGTCGTTCCGCCCGAACAGCAGATCGATCGTCGGCGTGCCGTCGGCGGCGCGGCCCGTGTGGTTCGTGACCAGCCCCACGCGCCGCCCCTGCAGACGCGCGAAGTTCTCCGCGCGCAGCACGTCGATGCCGGTCAGGACGGGGCTCTCCGGCCCGGACACGGGCGCCGGTTCACCCGGACCGTAGTCGCCCCCCGTCATCACGGCGCCCGGCGGCAGCGTGACTTCCGGGATGCCCGACGCAATCACGGTGGCGATGCGCGCCCGAAGCGGCGTGACGTTCCCCTTGCCGTCCGGATGCACGCGATTCGACAGGATGATCACGAACGTCCGCGTCACCGGATCGATCCACATCGACGTACCGGTGAATCCCGTGTGCCCGTAGGACCCGACCGGCAGCAGCTCGCCCCGCGGCGACGAGTAGCCGGTGTCGATGTCCCAGCCGAGCCCGCGGACGGGCAGTCCGGGCGGCGAGGCCGGGTGGGTCATCTTCGCCACGGTCAGGGGCGAGAGCACCCGCGTGCCCTGCCAGACTCCGCCCGCCAGGAGCATGCGCGCGAAGATCGCGAGGTCGTCGCCCGTGCTGAACAGACCGGCGTGCCCGGCGATGCCATCCATCCGCCGCGCGGTCGGATCGTGCACGGTGCCGCGCAGCATGGTGCTGCCGGGCGTGCCGCACGGCCACGACTTCGGTGCGCACGACTCGGTCGGGGCGATGCGCCCCCGCAGCGACGCGGGCGGCAGGAACATCGTGTGCCGCATCCCCAGCGGCTGGAACACGGTCTCGCGCAGATACAGGTCGAGCGACTTGCCCGTGATCGTCTCGACGATGTGGCCGAGGAGGAAGAAGTTGATGTCGGAGTAGATGAAGCGCTCGCCGGGCTGGGCGACCAGCACTTCCTCGGACGCCAGCCGGACGGCTTCCGGCGCGCCCCCGTCGAACTCGACGCGCAGGTCGAGGTCCGGCCGCAGCCCCGAGACGTGCGTCAGCAGGTGCCGGATGGTGACGCGCTCCTTGCCGTACTTGCCGAACCCGGGGATGTGCGCGCTCACCCGGTCGTTCAGCCGCAGCTTGCCGTCCTCGACCAGCTTCATCACCGCCGTCGTGGTCGCGACCACCTTGGTCAGCGACGCGACGTCGAAGATGGTGTCGAGGGTCATCGCCTCGGTCGCCGGAAACGTCGCCCGGAGGCCGAACGCCTTCCGGTAGAGGACTTGCGAGCCGCGCCCGGCGATGACGACCGCGCCCGGTAGGTCGCGGTTGCGGATCGCCTCCTCCACGAGCCCATCGATCAGCTCGAGGCGCTCACGGTCGAGTCCCGGGCCCGACGCCCTGGCCGGACCGGACGGACGCTGCGATTGGGGAGCGGCAGGGGCCGTCTGAGCCGCCGCCTGTGGGGCGGCAAGAAGGGCGGCAAGGAGCACGAGGGCGGCGCGGCGCATATCCCCCATGCTCAGCCATTGGAAATGGCTGAGTCAATAACGGAGCCTGCCCGATTGCGGATTGCCGATTGCGGGTCTATGGGAGCCTGCCACACACAGAGCCACAGACCTCACGGAGGACGCACAGAGGAGTCTTCTCCGTGATCCCTCCGTGTCTTCGCGCCTTTGTGTGAGGCGGACGCAGCGCTCCGGGGCTTACGACGGCTCCGGCGTCTTCACTTCGACCCGCGAGATCGCCACGCCGCCGAGCACGGCGGCGGCGCCGGCGATGCGGATGACGCCCAGCGGCTCGCGGAGCACGAGCGCGGCGATGCTCATCGCGACGACGGGGACCACGTTCGAGTACATCGAGGTCCGGGAGCCGCCGAGCTTCTGCACTGCCGTGTACCAGATGACGTACGCGGCGACGAGCGAAAAGGCCGCCGAGTACACGATGCCGCTCCAGGCGGGGAGAGAGACGGCCTGCAGGTCGACCTCGCGCAGCCAGAGCAGCGCCGGCGGCGCGTACATGACCGTGCCGATCGCCAGCGTGATCCCGGTGATGAAGAAGGGGGAGTAGCGCGACAGCAGCGGCTTCGTGCCGACCGTGTAGAGCGCCCAGCAGAGCATCGCGCCGAACATCATCAGGTCGCCGGTCAGCGATGCGGTGCGGGAGGAGCTCCCCGAGGACACGACCAGATAGATCCCCGTCAGCGAGATCGCGGCGCCGATCCAGCGGTTCCACGCCAGGCGCTCGTGTCCGAGCCAGGCCGAGAGCAGGCCGACGGTGATTGGCGTGCAGCCGAAGATGAGCGAGCTGTTGGTGACCGACGTGCGCGCGACGCCGCCGAGGAACAGGTACTGGTAGAGGCCGTGGCCGATGAACGACAGCCAGAGGATCGGGCCCCAGTCGCGGCGCGGAATCGCGCGCACCGACGCGACGAGCGGCTCCCGCCAGGCGATGAGCGCCAGGAACAGCGCCGCGGCCAGCAGCATCCGCAGGCCGTTGAACGCCGGCCCGGGCAGCTCGACGAGCGCCGTCTTGATCACGGTGAAGTTGCTGCCCCAGAAGAACGTCATCAGGAGCAGCCACGCGTCCAGGCGGGTCAGGTCCAGCCGGAGCCGGCGGGTCATCGCGCGCGCGGGCGACCGGCCCGTGTCCCTCCGGACAGAGCCTCACCGCTCCGGAGAACGGAACGGCGCGGGAGGGAACCGGACATGCAACGGGAATCGGCGCGGCGGGCGCCGGAAGCGTGATGAGTGGTCCGATCGCCGCGGCGGCGGGCGCCGCCGCGGCGTCCGGATGGTGCGAGGCGGACTAGCCGCCGAACGGCTGCACGAAGAACAGGATCAGCGCGATGAGCAGCACGTAGATGACGAGCGACTCGATGAGCACGAGGCCCAGGAGCAGGTTGCCCCGGATGTCGCCCGCGGCGCTCGGGTTGCGCGCGATGGCCTCGACGGCCGCACTGACGGCCTTGCCCTGCGCGAGCGCGCCGAAGGCTGCGGCGACCGCGAGCGCGAAGCCGGCCGTGATGATCGACCACTGGATGAGCGCCGTGCTCGCGCCAGCGGCCGCCCCCGTTTCCTGTGCGTGGACGGGAGAGACGAATCCCAGCGTCGCGAGGACGAGGGCGGTGGTGACAACGGACCGTGTGCTCACGTTGAAATGCCTCCTCAAGAACGGTTCGGCGAACGCGGACTTCAGTGGGCCTCGCCGTGGTCGTGGTGCTCCACCGCCACGGCGCCGCCCAGATAAATCATCGTCAGGATTGCGAAGATGGCCGCCTGCAGCGTGCCGGTGACCACACCCAGGAACATCATCGGCAGCGGCACGATGAACGGGATGATGCTGGCCAGGATCAGGATGACCATCTCCTCGCCGAACACGTTCCCGAAGAGCCGCAGCGAGAGCGACAGGACGCGCGAGAGATGGCTGATGATCTCGATCGGGCCCATGATGATGCCCATCACCTTGGGTGCGCCCGGCGCGAAGAAGAAGTGGGCGATGTAGGACCAGAGCCCCTGCTCGCGGATCCCCTGGAAGTGATAGTAGACCCACACCGTGATCGCGCAGCCGAGCGGGACGTTGAGATTGCTCGTGGGCGCCATCAGGCCCGGCACCAGGCCGGACATGTTCGAGATCCAGATCAGGAGGAACACCGAACCGACCAGCGGCAGGAAGCGCCGGCCCTTCGGCCCGACCAGGTCGTCGAGCATGCCGTGGAAGAAGCCGACGAAGTCCTCGAGCAGGATCTGGAACGCGCCGGGCCGATCGACGCTGAGCCGCGACCGGACCACGAGCGACATCGCGGTGAGCGCCAGGGTGATCACGACCAGCATCGCGATGTAGTCGGGGATCACCTGCGCGCCGGGCGGGACGTCGCGGCCGAGCGCGCCCAGGATGGCAGCCGCCACGGGCCCGAGCACCGCGTTGACGGCATGCGTGATCCAGAGTTCGTGGTGCAGCTGCTCCATCGACTGCTATCGGGGATGACCGGACCGAGAGGTCGTACCGGATGATTTCGTCGTCTCCGCCCGCGCCGCGGCAACGGCCACCGCGACGACCAGCGAGGATGCGCCCGCGATGAGCCCGAGCGGGTGCAGACGCAAGCGCGCCAGCATAACGTACGCCGCGACGGCCAGTATAGCATGCCTTGTGAAAAACTTCACCAGCGCCACGGCCCGCCCATTTCCCCCGCCAATCCCCAGAATTCCGGCCTTCAGGCCCCGATAGCTGACCCCCGCGAGCACCCCGCCGGCCAGCACGGACACCCCCGCGCGCCAGCCCCCGTCCGGCCAGAGCCACGCGGCGCCCGCCATCACCAGACACGCCAGCCGCGCGTCCCGCTCGACATGCCGCAGGAAGGGATCGACTGAACCCATGCAGGAAAACGGCAGCGCGGATGCGCCGCCGCGTCAGTCCCGGCGGTCCATCACGCGGGCCGCGCGGAACACGTTGATCATCCCGGCAGCCAGCCCGAGAACGAACCCGACGAGGAAGAACCAGGGAGAGGTGCCCAGCCAGCGATCGAGCCAGTACCCGCCCGCGGCACCCAGGAGCACGGCGAAACCAAACGCCAGGCCGGCGCTGCTGAGCGCGCCAAGGCTCCGTACCGTCTCACCCCGCGACCGGCCCAGCCGGAATGGGCTCCTCATCGCGGCGACGTGCCTTCCGCCGGCGGCGGCGCGCCCTCATCGCATTCGGAAGCCATCGCGAAGGTCTCCTGCGGCGGCGGCTCGGCCCCACACGCCTCCTCCGCGGCCGCCGTCGCGGCCCGGTCCGGCGTCCAAAGGGAATAGAGGGCCGCCCCGGCCGCCAGCACGACGATCAGGAGCACCGCCCAGAGGAGCCGCTTCGACATGCCCCCGATCCTACGCCCACAAGTCTTGCATCTGCAACGATTTCTGAGCACAGACGACCTTGACCGCGGGAGTGCCGGTTCCTATACTCGAACCCGTCGGCGCCCTGCATCCCCCTCGAACGCCTGCGGCGTTCGCCACGAGGCCTTCATGCGCATGCTCGCCTGCCTGCTCACCGTTCTGGCAGCGCTGGCCGCTTCACCCGCGGCTGCCCAGACCACCGAATTGACGATGTACGTGAGCGTGCTGGACGGGGAGAAGCATCCCGTCCCCGGGCTCGGGCCGGACGACTTCGTCGTCCGCGAAGACGGCCGCGTCCGCGAGGTCCTGCGCGCCGGACGGACGAGCGACCCCATCGACCTGGCCCTCCTGATCGACAACTCGCAGGCGATGCAGCCGCACATCCTCGATCTGCGCCGGGCGCTCACGCCATTCCTGACGCGACTGGCGGGCGAGCAGGCGAACGTCGTGCTCATCGGCATGGCCGACCGGCCGACGGTGCTTGCCGGCTACACGCAGTCGGCCGCCGAGCTGACGCGCGCGGTGGAACGGATGTTCGCGCAGCCGGCCAGCGGCATGGTGTTCCAGGACTCCGTGAACGACGCGACGCGCGGCCTCCTCCGCCGGGAGAACCCGCGCAAGGTCCTGCTCGTGGTCACCGGCGAGGGGGCCGACTTCAGCAACGTCCCGTACCAGCACACGCTCGAGACCCTGAAGGACAGCGGCGTCCAGTTCCAGGCGGTCGTCCTCACCGACTCGCGCCGCGGCTTCGCCAACCAGACCGAGCGCGAGCGCGGCATCGTGCTGGACGAGGGGGTCACGCGGAGCGGCGGCCGCCGCCACGACGTGCTGACGAGCATGGGCTTCGCCGGCGCGCTCGAGACGGTCGCGGAGGATCTGCTGAACCAGTACAAGGTCGTGTACGCGCGGCCGGGGTCGCTCGTTCCTCCAACCCGGTGGGAGGTCGCCGTCGAGCGGCCCGGCGTGACCGCCCGCGGCACGCTGGTGCGGCCGGAGTCGGGGGGCACGAAGTGAGGTGCGGCCGCGCGCTGGCGGTGGCCGTTTTCGCGGCTGTCAGTCTCCCGGTGCTCGCGGCGCAGCAGCCGTCGTTCCGCGCGGGGGTGGAGCTCGTGTCGCTGAACGTCACGGTCTCCGATCCGGCCGGGCGCTTCGTGACCGACCTCGACCAGTCCGCGTTCGAGGTCTTCGAGGACGGCGTCCGCCAGGACATCACGTTCTTCACGCGCTCGAACCAGCCGATCGCGCTCTCGCTGCTGCTCGACACGAGCGCCAGCATGGAGGACAAGATGCAGACGGCGCAGCAGGCGGCGATCAACTTCGCCCGCCGGCTGCGTGCGCAGGATCTGGCGCAGGTGATCGACTTCGACAGCCGCGTGTCGATCGCGCAGCCGTTCACCACCAGCACGGGCGATCTCGAGGTCGCCATCCGCCGTACCGCCGCGGGCGGATCGACGGCGCTCTACAACGCCGTCTACATCGCGCTGAAGGAACTGAAGAAGATCCAGGCGAACGACACCGAGGAGATCCGCCGGCAGGCGATCGTCGTGCTGTCGGACGGCGAGGACACCTCGAGCCTGGTGAACTTCGAGGAGGTGCTCGAGCTCGCGAAGCGCTCGGAGACGGCCATCTACGCCATCGGCCTGCGCGGGCGCGGCCCCGAGCGCGTGCGCGGCGCCTTCAACGAGTCGGACTTCGTGCTGCGGCAGCTGGCGCAGGAAACCGGCGGCCGCGCGTTCTTCGCACAGTCGGTCGACGAGCTCAGCGGCATCTACGGGCAGATCGCCGAGGAGCTCTCGAGCCAGTACACCCTCGGGTACACGTCGAAGAACCCGAAGCGCGACGGCGCCTGGCGTCGGATCGTCGTGCGCGTCACGGCGCCGAATGCCACGGCACGGACGAAGCAGGGTTATTACGGACCCGTCTCGTAACGCAGCGGCGCGCCGCTGCGCCGTTGGCTGTCACACGGCGATCGCACAGGCGGGGCTGAAGCCCGCCGCTGCAGAAGTCCTGGAAGGGATCCGGCGCTGGCGCTGCGAAGTGCGCCGCACGGGGTCTGCTATCATCCCCCCGTTCCGATGCTGGTCCGCTCCTCCGTCTATCTCATAGGCGCCGGTCCGGGCGACCCCGGTCTGATCTCCGCCCGCGGGCTGGAGTGCCTCCAGTCGGCCGACGTGGTCGTGTACGACCGGCTCGTGCACCCGCGCCTGCTGGCGCGCGCGCGGCCGGACGCCGAGCTGATCGACGTCGGGACGGCGGCGCCCGACGAGATCGCGCAGGAAGCGATCTGCTACCTGCTCGTCGAGAAGGCGCGCGAAGGGCACGTCGTCGCGCGGCTGAAGTGGGGCGATCCGTTCGTGTTCGATCGCGCCGGCGAGGAGGCGCTCTTCCTGCACGAGCAGGGAGTCCCGTTCGAGGTCGTGCCCGGCATTCCGGCCGCCATCGGCGTGCCGGCCTATGCCGGCGTGCCGGTCACGTATCTGGGCGCGGGCGATACGCTGACGCTCGTGCGCGGCCACGAGGACGAAAGCCAGTCGCCGCCGCGAATCGACTGGGCGGCGCTCGCGAAGCTCGATGGCACGATCGTCTGCTACGCGGGCACGAAGCAGCTGCCCGCGATCCTGGAATCGCTCCTCGCGAGCGGCCGGCCGGCGGACGAACCCGCCGCGGTGATTTACGACGGCACCCTGCCGGGACAGCAGACGATCGAAGGCACCCTGCAGCAGCTCGTCGAGCTGACCCAGGCCTCGCGCCCCCGCCGCCCCGCGATTCTCGTCGTCGGCCGCGTCGCCGGGCTGCGGCAGCATCTGCGGTGGTTCGACGACCGGCCGCTTTTCGGGCGACGGATTGCCGTGACGCGTCCGCGAGAGGACGCCGCCGACCTGGCGGACCGTCTGGCGGCGCTCGGCGCCGAGCCCGTCGTCGTGCCGATGATCCGGATCGCGCCGCCCGAGGACTGGGGGCCGCTCGACGCCGCGGTGGAGGCGATCGATGGCTTCGACTGGATCGTGTTCACGAGCCTGAACGCGGTCGATCAGTTCATGTCACGGCTGTACGGAAGCGGGCGCGATGCGCGCGACCTGCGGGGCGTGCGGCTCTGCGCCGTCGGGCAGTCGGCGCGCGAGCGGCTGGCGCGGTTCGGGCTGCGGGTCGACGCGGCTCCCCAGGATTTCCGGGCGGAGGGCGTGGTGGAGACACTGCGCACGCACACGGGGATCGAGGGGCTGCGCTTTCTGATGCCGCGCGCCGAAACCGGGCGGGAGCGGCTCGCCGAGGCAATTGCCACTGCCGGCGGCGACGTCGTCGACATCACCGCCTATCGCATGCTGCCGCCCGACCCCGTGCCGGGGACGGATCCCGACCTTTACCGCATGATGCTCGACGGGCAGATCGACGCGGTCACCTTCACCAGCGCGGCGAGCGTGCGCAACTTCGCGCTGGCATTCGGGGCGGAACAGACCGCCGATCTGCTGCGGCAGACCACGGTGGCGGTGTCGGGGCCGGTGACCGCCGACGCCGCGCAGCGCCTCGGCATTCCGGTCACGGTGATGCCGCAGGAGTACACGCTCGACGCGTTCGTCGAGGCGATTGCGGCGCACTACCGGAGAAGTTGAGAGCCAGGGCGCATGGAAGCCTGCCGGTCAGGCCTCCATACGCTCCCGGGTGCACGGCGGAGCGGACGCTCCACCCACGGACAGGAATTCCTACCGCACGTCCGGCGGCGTATCCAGGCGGACCCGCAGAATCGTTCCCGGCTCGAGCTCGACGTCCTTGCCCGGCGTCGCCGCGACCACGCCGCCGCCGCCGATCAGAATGCCGGCCAGCGCGCCCTTCACGCCGCCGAGGATGCCGCCGATGATGGCGCCGGCGCCGGCGCCCGTGCCAATCCGGCCGACTTCACCGCGCACGCCCTCGCTCTCGAGCGCCTGCACCACGGTCGCGCGCATCGGGTAGTCGCGGCCGTTGACGGTGATCCGATCGAACGCGAGCGTCAGGCTGCCCTTCCGATCGAGCCGCCCGGCCTTGTCCACGCCGCTCACCACGCCGCGCAGCTCGGAGCCGGCCGGAATCACCACACGATCCCCCGCCTGCAGATCGACGACCGTCGTCGCGATGAAGCGGTCCTCGACCTGGTTGCGACCCGAGCTGAGCGGATCCTGCAGCCGCACGTCCAGCTCCGTGCCGACCGGAACCGCGCTGCTGCGGCTCGTCCGCGAGCTCGAAGGCGCCGTGCTGGTGGCGGCGGCCGGCGCGCCGACCTCGGCGCGGGCGCGCGCGCGCAGGTCGTCGATGCGATCGCGGAGATCGTAGTACTCCTCGCGCGAGACCGACCGCTCCTTCCGCAGCTTCACGCGCAGGTACGCGGCCTCGTCGCGCAGGTCCCCGAGCTCCTTGTTGTAGCGGGACGCAAGGTCGGGCTTGCGATCGACGGCGCGCTGGACCTCGGCCTCCGCATCGCTGATCGCGAGGCTGAGACGCTGGATATCGGCGTCCGTGACCGACGCGCCCTGGGCGGCCGCCGTGGACGCGAGCACCGGCCCCGGCACGAACGCCACCGCCAGCGCAGCGGCAAGCAGGTATCGCAGCAGCATGGTGAGTCCTTTCGATCGGAGCAGCCCGC
The DNA here is from genome assembly GCA_964446605.1 of uncultured Bifidobacteriaceae bacterium. Taxonomy (GTDB): domain Bacteria; phylum Acidobacteriota; class Vicinamibacteria; order Vicinamibacterales; family JAENWD01; genus JAENWD01. Next base: position 15,390 of record CAYUPN010000010.1, read on the forward strand.
GCGCAGCGAGGCGGCGTGGCCCGCTCATCCGTACAGACGAAACGGCCGGGCCAGCGGCCTGACCGGACCGGATCATCTTAGTGCGAAATGCGGCAGCTGAGGCGTACGGAGGCGGGCGCCAGCGGTCCGGCTAGCGCCAGAACATCAGGTTCTCCACCCACTCCACACGGGTCAGGTCGTTGTAAATCACGGCGACCATGAGGAGCATCAGGAGCACGAAACCTGCCACGAGCATCCGCTCCTTCACCCGGACGCTGAAGTCCCGGCGGGCGATCCCCTCGAGCAGGATGATCAGGATGTGACCGCCGTCGAGCACCGGAATCGGCAGCAGGTTGAGCAGTCCCAGGTTCAGGCTGATGGAGGCGAGCAACCCGAGCAGGGGGATGATGCCGGCGCGCGCCGACTCGCCCGACAGCCCGGCAATTCCCACCGGGCCCATGAGCTGCTTCGGCGAGGTCTCGCCGGTGAAGAGCCCGGCCAGCGTCCGGAAGATCAGCCCGGAGGCCTCCCAGTTCTGCTCGAGGCTCATCCGGAACGCCTGGAGCACCCCGGGTTCGATCCGCTCGACCTGATCGCTGATCGCGATCCCGATCGCCCACTGGCCCGTGTCGCGCTGGATGGGCGTGACCGGGATGTCGAGCTCACGGCCGTCCCGGAGCACCCGGACGACGATCTCGCGGCCGTCCGCGCCGTGCTCGGCGATGAGCTCGGAGACCTGCCGCGCGAAGCTCACCGTTTCCCCGGCCACGGCCAGGATGACGTCGCCCGCCTTCAGGCCCGCGACATCCGCCGGCTCACCCGGGTTCACCGACGGGATGTTCGGGTGCGTGTCCGGCAGCACGCCGATGTCGCCGATCTCGTACTTGCCCTCGGCGCGCGGCACGACCGTCACGGTCCGGTGCTCGCTGCCGCGTTCGACGAGCAGCGTCACCTCCCGCCGCGCCTTGCCGGCGATGGCGAACAGGAACTCGTCCCAGGTCTCGACCGCGCGGTCGTCCACCCGCAGGATCCGGTCCCCCACCAGCATCCCGGCCTCGGCAGCGGTCGCGTTCGACTCGAACGCCCCGACGACCGGCGCCATGTCGCGGTAGGCCGGCACGCTGGTGCCCTGGAGCAGGACGCCCCACAGCACGACGATGGCCAGCAGGATGTTCATCGCCGGACCGGCGATGAGCACCTGGAAGCGCTGCCACTTCGACTTCGAGAGGAACTCGTCCGGCGAGCCGCTGCGCTGATCCTCGACCGTCTCCCCCGCCATCTTGACGAAGCCGCCGAGCGGGATGGCCGCGATCTTGTACTCCGTGCCGCCGCGGGTGAAACCCAGCAGCCGCGGGCCGAAGCCGATCGAGAACGTCAGCACGCGCACGCCGACACGGCGCGCGGCGAGGTAGTGGCCGAGCTCGTGGACGAAAACGAGCACGCCGATGACGAAAATGAAAGCGAGCGTCGTGGTCACGATGGTGTCGTCCCCTGCACCTTCAATTCTAAGGTGCCGGAGAAGGCCGCCGCGCGTGCACGCGCCCACCGGTCCACCGCGCGCACCTCTTCCAGCGTGTCGGCCTGGTGCACGTCGTGTGCCGCCATGGTCCGCTCGATGACCTGCGCAATGGCGGGAAACGCCAGGCGTCCACCCAGGAACGCCTCGACGGCCACTTCATTCGCCGCGTTCAGGACGATCGGCATGGTCCCGCCCGTGCGAAGCGCCCGGTAGGCGAGCCCGAGACACGGGAAGCGGACAGGGTCGGGCGGCAGGAATTCGAGCGGTCCGCAGCGCGTGAGATCCAGCGGCGGCAGCATCGCGCCCCATCGCTCGGGGTACGAGAACGCGTACTGAATCGGCAGCCGCATGTCGGTGACGCCGAGCTGCGCGATGGTCGAACCGTCGGTGAGCTCGACCATCGAATGCACGATCGACTGCGGGTGCACGACGACGTCGATCCGGTCGGCGGGGACGTCGAACAGCCAGTGCGCCTCGATGACCTCGAGCCCCTTGTTCATCAGCGTCGCCGAGTCGATGGTGATCTTGCGCCCCATCTGCCACGTCGGATGGCGCAGCGCCATGTCGGGCGTGACGCCGGCGAGACGCTCGGCCGGCCACTCGCGGAACGGCCCGCCCGACGCGGTCAGCACGAGCCGGCGCACGTCCGCGTGTGCGCGTCCGTGCAGGCACTGATGGATCGCGTTGTGCTCGCTGTCCACGGGCAGCAGCGTGACGCCGTGCGCCCGCGCGGCGCGCGTGACGAGCGCGCCGGCCATGACGAGCACTTCCTTGTTGGCGAGAGCGATCGTCTTGCCCGCTTCGATGCCCGCGAGCACGGCCTCGAGCGCCGCGGTGCCCGACGAGGCGCAGAGCAGCAGGTCGACGTCGGGATGGGTGGCGACCGCCAGCAGCCCTTCGGGCCCGGTGGCGACCGCCGTCCCCTGCGGCACACCCGACCGGAGCGCGTCCGCGCAGGCCTCCGACGCGATGGCCGCAACGGAAGGCCGGTAGCGCGCGGCCTGCCGTGCGAGCGCGTCGACACTGGTGCTCGCCGCGAGCCCGGCGACCGCGAGCCGATCCGGATACGCGTCGACGACGGCCAGCGCGCTCGTGCCGATCGACCCCGTGGACCCGAGGATCGCGATCCGCTTCATCGCCACACCAGCCACGCGTAGCGGAGCGCGAAGAAGTACGCCGGCGTCGCGAGCAGCAGCGCGTCGATGCGGTCGAGCATGCCGCCGTGCCCCGGAATCAGCGCGGAGCTGTCCTTCACCTGCGCCGCCCGCTTCATCGCCGACTCGAACAGATCCCCCACGATGCCCAGTCCCACGATCCATCCACCGAGCACGAGCCGGGCGGCCAGCCCCATCTCCGGGAGCCAATACGCGCCCAGCCAGCCCATTGCGGCCATGCCGCCGACGAAGCCCCCGATCGCCCCTTCGACCGTCTTCTTCGGGCTGATCGTCGGGGCCAGCGGGCTGCGCCCGAGCATCCGTCCCGCATAGTACTGCGACGTGTCGCTGGCGATGACGGTGAGCATGAGCAGCAGCGCGACCTCGCGCCCCTCGAGCCAGTGCAGGTTGACGAGAAGCCCGAGCGGCACGCCGATGTAGAGCGGCGCGAAGACGAGCGCCGGCGCAGCGAGCGCGCTCCGTGCCTCCGGACCGCCGAGCGCGACGACCCAGATCGCGGCGAACACGGCGCCCGTCAGCAGCACCGGCAGCAGCGGCGCCTGCGGCACCGCGGCGAACACGCAGGCGGCGGCGGTCAGGATCAGCCCGAGAGAGCGCGGCAGGGCCGCGCCGAGCGCGTCGAAGAGCCGCGCGAACTCGACGAATGCCAGCGCCGCCACGACGGCGGCGACGACCATGAGCCAGGCGGAGGGGGCGAACCAGGCCGCGCCGGCGGCAATCGCCAGCAGCGCGGCGCCACTGAGGAGGCGGATCACCGGACCGTGGCGACCCGGGTGGGCTTGAGGCCGCCGTATCGGCGATCGCGCTTCTGATACTCGAGCACCGCCTGGAGCAGGTGGCTCGCGCGGAAGTCGGGCCACAGCGTGTCGGTGACCCAGATCTCCGCGTACGCGATCTGCCACAGCAGGAAATTGCTGACCCGCATCTCGCCGCTCGTGCGGATGAGCAGGTCGGGGTCGGGCTGACCGGCCGTGTAGAGATACTCGCTCACGCGCCCTTCGTCGATCTGCTCCGGGGAGAGCCCGTCGGCAATCATCCGCCGCACCGCGTCGGTCAGCTCCGCGCGGCCGCCGTAGTTCAGCGCGATGTTGAACAGCAGGCCGGTGTTGTGGCGCGTGCGCGCTTCGGCGTCGGCGAGCGCCTCGCGCACGTCGGCCGCGAGCTCGTGCAGCCGGCCGATGGGCCGGAAGCGGATGTTGTTCGAGAGCAGGGTCCCCAGCTCCGAGCGGAGATACCGGCGCAGGAGCATCATGAGCGTGCTGACCTCGGTCTCCGGACGCTTCCAGTTCTCCACCGAGAACGCGTAAAGCGTCAACACCTCCACGCCCAGTCTGGCGCTCGCTTCGACGACGGTGCGCACCGCGCTGATGCCGGCCCGATGCCCCTCGACCCGCGGCAGATGGCGCCGCGACGCCCATCGGCCGTTGCCGTCCATGATGATCGCGATATGGGCGGGCAGCTGCTCGAAATTGACCTGGCGGGCCAGCGCCTCCTCCGGCGATCCCGGCGGCAGCCACGCCAGCAACTCGTCAAGCGGCATCAGGACCCCTTGGAGAAAGCAAATCGTGATTTTATCAGCAGTTCGACGAATATTCAGTAATCGACCCGCACCAGCCACAGGCCGTGGGCGGGGGCCGTGGCACCGGCTGCCTCGCGCCGGCGTTCGCGCAGCACCCGACTGACCGTCCCGGGCTCCCGGCGCCCCATGCCGATGTCGGCGAGCGTGCCCGCAATGGCGCGCACCATGTGCCGCAGGAAACCGTCCGCGCTGATGTCGAGGGCGACCAGCCGCGATCCGGCGGGCACGAACAGGGCGGTGGCCAGTTCGTCCGGCGGCCGCACCTCCACGACCGTCGCACCCGTCACCATCCGCACCCCGTGCGCGACCTCGCTGCCGGTCGACTGGAACCCGCTGAAGTCGTGCGTCCCCACCAGGTGCCGCGCCGCCGTGTCCATCGCGCCCGTGTCCAGCGGCTGCGGGACGTGCCACGCGTACCGGCTCACGAACGGGGATATCACCGGCCCGTCGACGAACAGATACCGGTAGTGCTTCAGGTGCGCGGAGAAGCGGGCATGGAACCCGGGCGCGGCCTCCTCGACCGCAAGCACCCGGACCTGCGCCGGCAGCACCGCGTTGAGCGCCCGGCGCAGCGTATCGGCGGGCAGGCTGGTCTCGACGGCACAGCTGGCGACCTGCGCCAGGGCGTGGACCCCCGCGTCCGTCCGCCCGGCACCAGCGATTGCCACGGAGCCCCCGTTGATGCGCGTCAGCCCCTCCTCGAGCAACCCCTGGACGGACGTCCCCGACGCCTGGCGCTGCCAGCCCACCAGCCCCGAGCCGTCATAGGCGACCGTGAGCTTGAGGAGGCGCATATGTCAGGGGTCAGGGGTCAGGGGCCAGGGATCAGCAGGGGCCAGGGGTCAGGGGCCAGGGGCCAGGGGCCAGGGATCAGCAGGGGCCAGGGGTCAGGGGTCAGGGGCCGGGGGCCAGTAGAGCCACACGTCGGCCTCTTGCATGGCCGAACTGAAGTTCGGCCCTACGTCCGGCCCTACTTGGACCGGCTACCAGGCTTGACCACCGGCACGCCCTGCGCGCAGAGCGGACAGAACGCCTCCTCGTAGGTCGGCAGGGACATCGGCAGCAGGGCGGAGAGCGGCACGCCCAGCTCCGCGCGTCCGCCGCTGCGATCGACGATCGCGCCGGCCGCGACGACCGTCGCCCCCGCCTGCCGCGCGACCTCGATGGTCTCGCGCGTCGACAGCCCCGTGGTCACGACGTCCTCGACGACGACGACCCGGTCGCCTGGGTCGAGCGCGAACCCGCGGCGCAGCGTCAACCGGCCATCCTGGCGCTCGGCGAACAACGCCCGCACCCCCAGCGCACGCGCGACCTCGTATCCGATGACGATGCCGCCGAGCGCCGGCGACAGCACGGCCGTGGAACCGGCCCCGCGGAGCCGATCGGCGAGCGCCGCCCCGAGACGGGCGGCCTCCGCCGGGTGCTGCAGCACGAGCGCGGACTGCAGGTAGCCGGGGCTGTGCAGCCCGGACGAGAGACGGAAATGGCCTTCGAGCAGGGCACCCGAACGCCGGAACAGGGCAAGGACGTCGTCGTGGGTCACGGTCGGTTCAACGAAGCGCGCGCGGGGAGCGGCCCGCCGTCGTCCGCGCGCCTGACGGTCCCGCGCGGCGGACGCTGGCCGGTGCACTCGGCAGCGCCGACGGGTAAGCGGCCGGCGCAACGGCGTAGTATACATGTCCGGGACCGGGGAAACTCCCGCCCGCACTCGTCCGTCTATATCCACTGATGCCGGGCCGCCTCGGGAATCTTCCGCCCAGAACGCCGTAATGCCGCTTCGCCGGATCACACTGGAGCTCCGACACATGTCCCTACGTTTCCGCCCCGGCGCGCTGATGCTCGCGCTGGTGCTCGTCGCGGCGGCCGCGCCGTCCGCTTCCGGACAGTCTGCGCAGCAACCGCCCGCGCAGACACCCGCGCAGGAGCCCGCGCCCCCGGCGCAGGAGCCCGTGCAGACGCCGACCGCCACGACGCCGGCGGCCATCGGTCTGGATCCCACGGGTCCCGTCCGTCCGCTGTCCGTGCAGGAGGCCGTCAATCTGGCGCTCGAGCAGAACCTCGGACTGCAGATCGAGCGGCTGAATCCGCAGCTGCAGCAGCAGAACACCGCGGCGGTGCTCTCGAACTACATGCCGCAGGTCGCCTTCGGCGCGTTCACCCAGAGCCAGGACCAGCCGCCCAGCAGCTTCCTCTCGGGCGGCGACGAGATCATCGCGACCGACAACATCGGCTTCAACACGAGCATCCGCAAGCTGTTCGCGTGGGGCACCGACGCCACGGTCTCGTTCGACAGCGGACGGCAGCGGACGAACAACCAGTTCTCCAGCTTCCAGCCGCTGCTCAGCGGCAACCTCGATATCGCCGTCACGCAGCCGCTGCTGCGCAACTTCCGGTTCGACCCGGTGAAGCAGCAGCTGTTCGTGTCGCGGGCGAACCAGCAGATCGCCGACGTGGACCTGCGCCAGCTCGTCGCGGTGACGGAGCGCAACGTCCGCAACGCGTACTGGGAGTACGTCTACTCGATCAACGCGCTCGAGGTCGCGCGCCAGTCGCTCGAGCTCGCGCAGCGCTCGTTGCGCGACACGCGCTCGCGCGTCGAGATCGGCACGCTGGCGCCCATCGACATCGTCCAGGCCGAATCGGAAGTCGCCAGCCGCGAGGAGGCCGTGATCCTGGCGGAGGCCGCGATCGGACAGGCCGAGGACCGGCTGCGCGCGCTCATCTTCGACCCGAAGGCGCCCGAGTTCTGGGACATGCGGCTGCAGCCGACCGACGTCGCGCCGTTCGTCGCCCAGGAGGTGGACGTCCGGGCGGCCGTCGACCGCGCGCTGAAGGAGCGCACCGATCTCGAGGCGACGCGCCGGCGGCTCGACATCACGAACTACAACGTCGACTACTACAGGAACCAGACGCTGCCGGGTCTCAACCTGCAGTTCGACTACAACACCACGGGGATTGGCGGCACACAGCTCATTCGTGATCCGGACAGCCCGCAGTTCCCGCCGCCGGTCGTCGGCGAGGTGCGCCGCTCGCTGGGTGACGTCTACTCGGACATCTTCGGCAACCAGTTCCCGACCTGGCGTCTCTCGCTGAACGTCAGCTACCCGATCGGGACCAGCAGCGCCGACGCGAATCTCGCCCGCACGCGGCTCGAGCAGGTGCAGTCGCGCACGGCGCTGCGCGAGCTGGAGCTGCAGGTCGCCACCGAAGTGCGCGATGGGGCCCGGCAGCTGGTCGCCAACGCGAAACGCGTCGAGGCGACGCGCGCCGCGCGGGTGCTCGCCGAGCGCCGGCTCGAGGCCGAAGAGAAGAAGTTCGCCGCGGGCATGTCGACCAGCTTCGAGGTGTTCCAGGCGCAGCGCGACCTCTCGCAGGCCCGCAGCAACGAGCTGCGCGCGGTCCTGGACTACAACCAGTCGCAGGTCAACTTCGAGACCGTGCAGGTCGCCCCGGGCGGCGGCGGCGCGTCGTTCAACCCGCAGCTGGGCGGCGCCATCGGCGTCGGCGGCGGTGGTGGAGGACTCGGGACCGGCGGCGGCGCCGGGACGACCGGCGGCGGCGGAGGCGGCGGCCCGCAGCCGTAGAGCGATTCCGGGCAGGGGCGACAGGCGCGTCGCCCCTGCTCTCCATCCCACCCCCTCGCGACGGATCCGTCGCCTTCCCCCTCTGACCCACCTTCCCGCCGGTTCGGCCGGCAGCCCTGCTACAGTGTGCGGGTGCCGAAGGTCTCGGTGACGATCATCACGCGCGACGAAGGGGCGCACATCGCCGATGCCCTCGACTCCGTCGCCTGGGCCGACGAGCGCATTGTCGTCGACTCGGGCAGCACGGACGACACCGTGGCCATTGCCCGTGCCCGGGGTGCGCGGGTGGAGGTGCGGGAGTGGGACAGCTACGCGGCGCAGAAGAACCATGCCGCGTCGCTGGCCAGCCACGACTGGATTCTCTCGCTCGACGCCGACGAGCGCGTGAGCGAGTCGCTGGCGGCGGAGATCCGGGCGCTGATGGCCACGGAGCCGCCCGCACGCGGCTATCGGGTGCCGCGCGTCACCCACTATCTGGGCCGGTGGATCCGCACCACCGACTGGTGGCCGGACTGGCAGCTGCGGCTCTACGACCGGCGCGCCGGCGCGTGGGCACGCGTCCACGTCCACGAGTCGGTCCGGGTCGCCGGTCCGGTCGGCCGGCTGCGCGGCGAACTGCTCCACTACCCGTACCGCGACATCGCCGACCACCTCGCGACCATCGACCGCTACACGTCGATCGCCGCCGCGGAGCTGTACTCCCGCGGCCGGCGATCCGGCCCGCTGCGCATCGCCGTCCATCCGGCGCTGGCCTTCCTGCGGAACTACGTGCTTCGCGGCGGCTTCCGGCAGGGGACGACGGGGCTCGTGGTGTCGCTGATGAACTCGTACTACGTGCTGCTGAAGTTCGCGAAGCTCTGGGAGCGTCAGCGGCGGCACGGCTAGCGCGATGTTCTCGCTGCACATCGACACCGCCCGCACGTGGCGCGGCGGCCAGAACCAGGTGCTGCTGACCGTCATGGGCCTGCGCGGCGCGGGCCACCGGACCGCGCTCGTCGCGCATCCGAACGGCGAGCTGCGGCGGCGCGCGGCGGAGGGGCTCGACCTCGTCCCGCTCGCGCCGGACCACGAGCTCGATCTGCGCGCCGCCTGGAAGCTCTCGCGCGTCCTCTCGCGGCTGCGTCCTGACGTCGTCCATGCGCACGACCCGCACGGCGTCGCGATGGCGTCCGTCGCGCTCTCGATGCTGACGCGCACGCCCCCGCCGCCGCTCGTGGCTTCGCGCCGCGTCGACTTCCGGCTGAAGCGGAACTCGTTCTCGCGGTGGAAGTACCGCCAGGTGCGGCTGTTCGTCGCGTCATCCGACGCCATCCGGGACCTCCTGATTCAGGATGGCGTTCCGCCGGATCGCGCGGTCACGGTCTATGAGGGCATCGACGTCGACCGCATGGCGCACGTCGAACCCGTCAACGTGCACGCCACGTTCTGGCTGCCGCACGGCGCGCCGGTCGTGCTGAACGTCGCGGCGCTCGTGCCGCACAAGGGACAGCGGCACCTGATCGACGCCATGCCCCTCGTGCTCCGACGCGTGCCCGACGCGCGGCTGCTCATCGCCGGCGAGGGGCCGCTGCAGGCCGAGCTCGAGGCGCGGACCAAGCGCCACCATCTCGAGAAGCACGTCCTGCTCACCGGATTCCGCAACGACGTCCTTGGCATGATCAAGGGAAGTGACCTGTTCGTGATGAGCTCCGAGACGGAAGGCCTCGGCACGTCGCTGCTCGACGCAATGGCCGCGGAGAAGGCCTGCATCGGCACGCGGGCGGGCGGCATTCCCGAGGTCATCGATGACGGACGGACCGGCCTGGTCGTGCCGCCGCACGATCCGCAGGCGCTCGCGGGCGCGATCGTCCGCCTGCTTCAGGATGGCGAGCTGCGGGCCTCGATGGGCCGCGCGGGTCTGCTTCGCGTGCGCGAGCAGTTCAGCGTGCAGCGGATGGTCGAGGGGACGCTGACGGCGTACGTGCTGGCGGGAGCGAACTGAGCCTGGGCCTTGGGCCGGGCCTGGACCGCATCGCTGTTCCGTTTCAGTCGATTTCCGGCTCGCCACGAGAATGTGGCGCCTCAGACAACGTACTCCTTCCCGTCGACCAGCAGCCTGTACGCCTCGTACCCGGGTTCGATGGCGTAGACGCTCAACCGGTCGCCGTTCGAGAAGTCCACTTGAAGCGTCCCATCTGCTTCGGCGTCGGACGCAAGAACGTGTGTGCCAAGCACTCGCGTGACGCTCGACGCCTGGTCGGGAGACTCGTGCATCGGACTCTCCGGAAGGCGGTGAGCGGTGTCGAACCGGTACGGGCCGGCGACGGTCAGCCTGCTCCCGTCTTCGAATGACACGTGTAGCACGTACTGTGCGAAGGAGACCAGCTCCACTGTCGCTCCGACCAACTTCGCGAGGACGTCTTTCGGCGGAGGCGAATGCATTCGGTCTTCAATCTTGCGAGACTGGGCGGGTTGGCCCGTCCGCCCACTGCCTGCTGCCTACGTCCTACTGCCAGCGGGCCTGCACACCCCCCGCATCGGGCAGTTCCGGCTCCCGTGCCGCTGACCGTAGCCGCAAGCGCCCATCATCCCGACATGGCACAGCGAGAAATCGAAGCGGACCGGATCGTGCGGGTCGACGGCACGCAGCGAGGCGGTGATCTCCGCCGCCATCTGCCAGCCGGACGTTGCGCGTCGCGTGAGGCCGAGGCAGCGGCCCAGACGAATGAGGTGGGTGTCGAGCGGGACGATGAGGCGAGACGGGCTGACGCGCGTCCAGATGCCGAAGTCGACGTCGTCGCGCCGGACCATCCAGCGCAGGAAGAGGTTCAGGCGCTTGCAGGCGCTGCCGCGTGACGGGCGCGGGAAGAAGTAACCGACACCCGGACGCGCGGGCACACGGCCGTACGCGCGTGTGAGGTCGAGCGCCATGGCGCGCGCCGAAAGTGCATCGAGCCCCGGTCCCACGTCGGGCGCCGGCGGGTCGTCCCCCTCGACGAAGAAGCCTTCGATCGACCCGCTGCGCTCCAGCATCTGCCGCAGGATCCACAGCAGCGCGACGACGTCGTCGCCGCGCGTCCAGCGGTGGACGAACGACGCGAACGCCTTGCGTTCGCGGTCCGGCGAGAAGGCGCGGACGTAGGCCGCAGGCGACGGGCCGCAGCGCGCGAGCACCTGCGATACCGACTGCATCACGCTGCCGACGCGGCCGAACGCGAGGCCGGCGGCGATGAAGCCGGCGACCTCCCGATCGGCCGGATCGGCGAACGGCCGCACGAGCTCGACCGGATCGGTCGTCGAACACTCGCGGTTGTACGCCGTGTAAAGCGGCTCGAGCGCGTCGACGAGCCGGTCGCGCCGCGCGGCGGCGGCTGCAGTGGGCACGGGCTGGGCCTTCAGAACGCGGTGATCGGCACGCCCGCCGCGCACAGCGGGCAGTCCGCGGCGGGATAGTTCGGCGGCGCCGAGTACTCGATGAGCGGATACACCGGCACGCCCGGATCGACGATCGCTTCGAGGCGGTCGCAGATGCACGCGACGGCCAGCACGGTGCCCCCCGCCTGCCGCACGAGCTCGGCGCACTTCGCGACGACCTGCCCCGTGTTCCGCACGTCGTCGGCGAGCAGCACCCGGCGTCCCTTCACGAGCTGCTGATAGAACGGCCGCAGGACGGGCTCCTTGCCCCGCTTCTCGAACGGCGCGAACGAACAGGGCGGGTGCGTGAGACTGCGCCGGCTGTCGAGCAGGCCCGCCAGTGTGTGCGCGAGCAGCGCGCCGCCGGTCGCGGGGCCCGCGACGACCTCGGCGGCCGACGTGATGTCGTCCGGCACGAGATCCAGGAGGTCCTGTGCGAGCCGCCAGATCGTGGACGGATACCGGAACAGCTGGTGCGGGTTCAGGTACGCGGGCCCGTGATACCCGTTGCCGTAATCGAAGTGCCCGTCCATCAGCACTTCGTAGCGCCGCAGCTCGTCCTGGGCCCGTTTCCTGATCTCGTCAGCGCGCAAAGGGTGTGACTCCTGTGTTGTCGGAATGTGTTACGCCAGCGGCTCCGCGCCGGTGACCGCCGGGTTCACGTAGACCGTCCGGCCCGCGACAATCGTCGCCGCCGCCGCGCCGCGGAGCGTCCAGCCGTCGAACGGCGTGTTCTTCGACTTGGAGACCAGCGCCTCCGCGCGGATGGTGACCTCGACGTCCGGCGCCAGCACGGTGATGTCGGCCACGGATCCTTCCGCCAGCGTCCCGCCGGGACGCCGGAGAATGCGGGCCGGGTTCACCGAGAGCAGCTCCACCGCGCGCGCCAGATTGATGTGGCCGCGGTGCACGAGCCGGTCGAAGACGAGCGGCACGCACGTCTCGAGCCCGACGATGCCGAAGGGGGCGCGGTCGAACTCCTGCCTCTTCTCGTCGGCGTGGTGCGGGGCGTGGTCCGTCGCGATGACGTCGACGCTGCCGTCGGCGATGCCCGCGATCATCGCGTCGACGTGGTCCTGCGATCGCAGCGGCGGGTTCATCTTGCAGTTCGTGTCGTACTGGACCGGCGACTCCAGCTGCGCGTCGGTGAGCACGAAGTGATGCGGCGCCACCTCGCAGGTCACCGGGAATCCCTGCGCCTTGCCGTCGCGGATGGCGCGCAGCGCGCCCGCCGTGCTCATGTGCGCGAGGTGGAAATGCCCGCCGGTGAGCCCGGCGAGCGTGACGTCACGCTGCACCATCACGGTCTCGGCGGCCGCGGGCAGCCCCCGCAGGCCGAGCGTCGACGCGTAGTAGCCCTCGTGCGCGACGCCGTCCCCCTTGAGCGACGGGTCCTCGCAGTGGTCGATGACCGGCATGTCGAACATCGACGCGTACTCGAGCGCGCGCCGCATCAGCAGCGCCGTCGCCACGGGCTTCCCGTCGTCCGAGATGGCGACGCAGCCGGCCCGGTGCAGCTCGCCGATGTCGGCCAGCAGCTCGCCGTTCGAGCCACGCGACACCGCGCCGATCGGGTAGACGCGCGCGCAGCCGGCCTCGGCGGCGCGACGGAGGATCAGCTCGGTGATGCTGGCGTTGTCGTTCACCGGGGTGGTGTTCGGCATGCAGGCGACGGCAGTGAACCCGCCGGCCACCGCCGAGCGCGCGCCGGTCGCGACGGTCTCCTTGTGCTCCTGCCCCGGCTCGCGCAGGTGGACGTGCATGTCGATCAGCCCCGGCACGATCACGAAGCCCCGGGGCACCTCGACGACCTGCACGCCGTCCTCGACCGGCAGATTGCGTCCCACACGCGCCACGCGATCGCCGTCGATCAGCAGGTCGAGCTCGCCGTCCACGCCGGCGGCCGGATCGACCAGCCGCCCTCCCTTAAGCAGCCGTTTCATGCTCCACTCCACCCGCCAGCAGATACAGGACCGCCATGCGCACGGCGACGCCGTTGGTCACCTGCTCGAGGATGACCGAGTACGGGCCGTCGGCCACCTCGGACGCGATCTCGACGCCGCGGTTCATCGGGCCCGGGTGCATGATGATCGCGTCCGGGCGGGCCCGCCGCACGCGCTCCTCCGTCATCCCGAACACCTGGAAGTACTCGCGCAGCGACGGGAAGAACGCGCCCTGCATCCGTTCCAGCTGGATGCGGAGCATCATGATCACGTCGGCGCCCTCGACCGCCTCGTCGATCCTCGCGGTCACGTGCACGCCCAGCCGCTCGATCCCCGGCGGCACCAGCGTCGGGGGGCCGCAGACCCACACCTCCGCGCCCAGCTTCGTCAGCAGCAGCACGTTCGACCGCAGCACCCGGCTGTGCAGGAGGTCGCCGACGATCACGACCTTCAGCCCCTCGATTCGCCCCTTGTGCTGCCGGATCGTGAAGGCGTCGAGCAGCGCCTGCGTCGGGTGCTCGTGCATGCCGTCGCCGGCGTTGATGATCCGCGACCGGCACACCCGCGAGAGCAGATGGCAGGCCCCGGACGAGCCGTGACGCAGGACGATGAAGTCGGGCGCCATCGCCTCGAGGTTCATCGCGGTGTCGATGAGCGTCTCGCCCTTCACGACACTGGAGGTCGCAATCGCGACGTTCAGCGTGTCGGCGCTCAGCCGCTTCTCGGCGACCTCGAACGACGTGCGCGTGCGCGTGCTCGGCTCGAAGAACAGGTTGACCACCGTGCGGCCGCGCAGCGCGGGCACCTTCTTGATGGGCCGCTGCGCGATCTCCTGCATCGCGCCGGCCGTGTCGAGCACCAGCAGGATCTCCTCCGCCGAGAGGTCCGCGATGCCCAGCAGGTGCCGCTGCTTCAGCCGGGTGGGCGCCGGATTGGGGTTCTGCTCGGCCATCGCCCTACTCCGCGCTCTGGATGTCGACGTCGTCATGGCCGTCCACCTCCTGAAGCCGCACCTGCACGCTCTCGCGCCGCGACGTCGGGACGTTCCGGCCGACGTAATCCGCCTTGATCGGCAGCTCGCGATGTCCGCGGTCGACCAGCACGGCGAGCTGGATCGCCCGCGGCCGGCCGAAGTCGATGAGCGCGTCGAGCGCCGCCCGGATCGTCCGGCCCGTGTAGAGCACGTCGTCGACGAGCAGGATGACGCGGTCGTCGATGTCGAACGGGATGTCCGTGCTGCGCACGAGCGGCTGCGGTCCGACGGCGTGGCGCATCAGGTCGTCGCGATAGAGCGTGATGTCGAGCGCCCCGGTGGGCGGCTCGACGCCGGTGATCGTGTGCAGCTCCGCGGCGATGCGGCGCGCCAGCGGCACGCCGCGCTCGCGGATGCCGACGAGCGCCAGGTGCTCGATGTCCCGGTTGCGTTCGACGATCTCGTGCGCGATGCGCGTCAGCGACCGGCGCATCCGGTCGGCGTCCATCACGACCGGCACGGCACACCTCGCGTGCGGCGCATGGCACCGGCCGGCTTCAGGAACGAAACGGATACTCGTCGAGAGGGATTCCGGCCGGGGGCCGGTTCGGGAAGGTACAGGTTCACGGCAGACCTCTTCGCGGTCTCACGGGACCGCAATTAAAGAGCCGTCGTTCAGTATAACAGGTGAGTGGCCGGAGATCTCGGCTTCCTGACGGGAGCGGTTCGCAAAGGTACGACCCGGCGACGCGCGGCTCACTCCTCGTCGCGGTCCTCCCCGGCCGGGTCGTGTCCGGCTGCGTCGGGCGCCTCGGGATCAGGGACGGGCCATATTTGCGGGTTGTCCTGGCCGGACTCGCGCGAGGCGTCCCCGCCGTCCCGATACGACGGGATGTACGCAATCGGTCGCTCCGACGTGAACGCGGACGTAAACAGATCCGTCCGGGCGTAGCCGTCCATGTCGCGGGCCACGGGGAGACCGAAGTAGTAGAGCAGCGTCGGCGCGAGGTCGGCGATCGAGCCGCGCGGCAGGCGCCCGGCCTGAACCGGCGTGCCGTACGCGAGCAGGAATCCGTCCGGCGCGCGCTCGTGGGTGCCGCTCAACTCGGAGTTGCCGAGCGCCCCCTCCAGGAGCCGCTTCGGCAGCGAGAGCGGCTGCAGTCCGAACGGCGAGACGACGAGCAGCAGGTCGCCCGGCTCGAGCCGGTCGAGCAGCTGGCCGATCTCGGCGTCGACGAACCGGTAGTACTGCTCCAGGACGCGTCCGTGCCGGCGGCGCTCCTCGTCGGACACGTCGCCGAAATCGCGCGGGACGGCGTAGCGCATGTAGACGTGACCGACGCTGTCGATGCCGGTCAACCGGAGCACGCTGAAGCGCGCCGGGTCCGTTTCATCAAGCCGGTGCCAGGTGTCGGCGTACAGGCGATCGAGGCGCAGGGCGCTCCGCACGTCCTCGGGCAGATCCCCCGGCAGCAGCCCCGCTCCGGCCGACGCGCGCGCGACCCGCTGCCCCTGCCGGAGGGTGCGCGCCAGACCGGGAGGCCAGGCCAGCTCGCCGCCGCCGATCGCCAGCGCGATGTCGCTGGCGCGGTGGAACTCGTCGCTCACCAGCGTCCCCTCGATCGGCGTGGCCGGCCAGGTGAGCGGCCATCGCACGATCGAGGATCGGATGCCGGACCGCCCGAGGATCGACCACACCGGCAGCGTCTGCAGCGTCGCCGACGTGTGGGCACGCTCCATCAGCGCGCCGAAGGACACGAGCGCGTGCGAGAAGCAGTAGTCCGGCAGCAGATCGATCGACGCGCCGCCCGCGCGCGCGACGTACCGCGCGGCCGAACGCACGCCATTGCGGGCGGACATCTGCCCGGTCGCCACCGCCGACCAGGCCGGCGCCGGCTGCGTGGGCCGCAGCGTCGCCAGATAGAGCGACGCGCCGCCGTCGAGCAGACGCGCGAAGTTCGGCAGGCGCCCGTCGGCGGCCCAGGGAGACACGAAATCGAGCGACGCGCCGTCCAGGGCGAGCAGCAGCACCCGACCGCCGGCATCGTCGTCGACCGGCACGGCGCGCGGGCGTGCAGGCGGCGGCGAGGAGGCGTCGAATCCGGGACCGCGGATCGCGAGCGGCACGGCAATCGACGCCAGCACGGCGAGACCGAAGGCGATCGCGCCGCCGCGGCTCCTCCGCCCCGACGCGCGCACGATGGCCAGCACGAGCGACACGGCCGCGCACACGGAGACGACGGCCGCGCTGGTCAGCAGCTTGCGGCGCGCGGCGGGCTCGAGCGCGACCGACAGGCCCCGCAAGTTCAGCCACATGAGCACGGCCCCGGTCGCGGCCGACACCGCGCAGAGCCAGGAGAGCACCCCGTAGCTGAGCCATCCGGGCGAAATCGGGTCGGCGGCCAGCAGCTGCCGGATCGCCATCGCCGCGTAGAAGAACAGGACGAGGTGCACGGCATAGGCGCACAGCACCACGGCTGCGAGCGGCAGCGCCTCCGGGTCGTCCAGGCGCAGCGCCGGATTCAGGTGCAGGATCAGCAGGACGACGTACGACGCCGCGACCACCGCCGCAATCGCGGCGTTCGACAGCATCCGGAGGAAGCGCACGGGAGGATCATACCGGCCGGTTGATATACTCGTGCGGTGCCCGTCGACGTCGCCGCGCGCGTGATCGAGAACCGGCGGCTCTCGGCCGAGTACAACGTGCTCGCCCTCGAGGCGCCGGTCATCGCGGCCGCCACCGCCCCCGGACAGTTCGTGATGATCAAGCCGGATCCCGGCCTCGAGCCGCTGCTCCGGCGCCCCTTTTCCGTCTTCGAAGTCCTGCGCGACGGGGCCGGCGTCCCGCGCGGCATCTCGATCCTCAGCAAGCGGGTGGGCCTGTCGACCTCGCGCATCTTCGACACCCGGCCCGGGGACGTCATCCAGTGCCTCGGCCCGCTCGGCCGGCCGTTCAGCGACCCGCCCGCCGGAGCCGAGGTCTGGATGGTCGCGGGTGGCGTCGGACTGGCGCCGTTCTGGACCGTCGCGGAGCGCCTGGCCGCGCAGGGGACGCCGATGGCCCTGTTCTACGGCGGGCGGAAGGCCTCGGACCTGTTCTATCTGGACTACTTCCGGTCGTTGGGCGTGCGGCTCGTGCTCGCGACCGAGGACGGCAGCGCCGGGGAGACCGGGCGCGTCACCGCACCCCTCGAGCAGGCGCTCGCGGAGACGCAGCCGGCGCAGCAGGTCGTGCTGCAGGCCTGCGGGCCCGAGCCGATGCTGGCGGCGGTCGCACGACTGGCCGCGCGCCATGGCCGACCCTGCGAGGTATCGGTCGAGCGCGTGATGGGGTGCGGGCTCGGCGGCTGCTACAGCTGCGTCGTGCCGGTGAAGGCCGACGGCGGCTTCCACCACGTGCGCTCCTGCATCGCCGGCCCGGTGTTCGACGCGGCCACGATCGTCTGGGACTGACTGCCATGGACCTCTCCGTCCGCCTCGGCCCGCTCGAGCTGAAGAATCCCCTCATCGCGGCGAGCGGCTGCTTCGGCTACGGCGTCGAGTACCGCGACGTGGTCGACCTCGCGTCGCTCGGGGCCGTCTGCGTCAAGGGGCTCTTCCTCGCTGAACGCGAAGGGCACCCGCCGCCGCGGATCGTCGAGACGCCGGCGGGCATGCTGAACGCCATCGGGCTGCAGGGCATCGGCGTCCACCGGTTCGTGAAGGAGCGGCTCCCCGAGCTGCGCGAGACGGGCGCGACGGTGATCGTGAACGTCTGCGGCGTGACGATCGACGAGTACGTCGAGGTCTCGCGCGTGCTGTCGGACGCCGACGGCGTCGCCGCGATCGAACTGAACATCTCGTGCCCCAACATCAAGGAGGGGGGCATCCAGTTCGGATGCAGCCTCACGGGCACGTACGAGGTCGTCAGCGCGGTGAAGAAGGCGACGCACCTCCCGGTCATCCCGAAGCTGACGCCCAACGTCACCAGCCCCGCGTCCTTCGCGCGCGCCGCCGAGGACGCCGGCGCCGACGCCATCTCGCTGGTGAACACCTTCCTGGCGATGGCCATCGACGTCGAGACGCGGCGTCCGAAGCTCTCGAACGTCATGGGCGGGCTCAGCGGGCCGGCCATTCGTCCGATTGCGGTGCGCATGGTCTACGAGTGCCGCCAGCAGGTGAAAATCCCGATCATCGGCATGGGCGGCATCATGAACGCCCGCGACGCGCTGGAGTTCATCATCGCGGGGGCCGACGCCGTCCAGATCGGCACGGCGAATTTCGTCGACCCGTTCATCTGGGGCAAGATCCTGGACGGGCTGGGCGACTACCTGTCGCGCCACGGGATTCCGCGTCTCGCGGACCTGGTCGGCAGGGTCGACACGGCGCCGCTCCACGAACACGTATGAATCCCATCCTCGCAGCGCTCGACGTGAGCTCCCGCGAGCAGGCGTTGCGGATCGCCGGCCTGCTGCGCGGCCGCGTGGGCGGCATCAAGATCGGCAGCGAGCTGTTCACCGCCGAAGGTCCGGCGATCGTCCGCGAGCTGGCGGCCCTCGGCGATCGCATCTTCCTCGACCTGAAGTTCCACGACATCCCGAACACCGTGGCCGGCGCGGTCCGGTCGGCGGCGGGGCTGGGCGCCTGGATGATGAACGTCCATGCCACCGGAGGGTCACGGATGATGCAGGCGGCCGCGGCCGCGGCCCGGGATGCCGCGGAGGCCACCGGGACCCGGCCGCTGCTCGTCGCGGTCACGGTGCTCACCAGCCTCGACGAGATCGCCCTCGAGGCAATCGGCGTCACCCGCCCCATGGCCACGGAAGTGCAGATGCTCGCCGCGATGGCACAGGACGCGGGGCTCGACGGCGTGGTCGCGTCACCGCAGGAGATCACGGCCATCCGCGCCAGGTGCGGCCCGGATTTCCTGATCGTCACACCCGGAATCCGCACCGCGCCCCTGGACGCGAACGACGACCAGGTCCGGACGATGGGCCCGGCCGAGGCGCTCGCGGCTGGCGCGAACTATCTCGTGATCGGGCGGCCAATCGTCAGGGCCGACGACCCTGCGGTGGCAGCCGACGCGATCGCGTCCCAGTTGAAGCCGAACAGCTGACACGTCCGGCCGGACGGCCGGACGGGAGAAGACTCGCCGGGCGGCGGGCATCCGGGCCCGCCGCCTCGACGCGACAAGAGGCTACTTCGCGGTGATGATGAAGTGGCCGCGGCGGTTCTGCTGCCAGCACTCCTCGGTGTCCTCCGTGCAGAACGGAGACTCTTCACCCTTGCTCACCGTGAAAATGCGGTCCTCGGCGATGCCGAGGCTGACGAGGTAGTCCTTCACGGACTGTGCCCGCCGCTCGCCGAGCGCGAGGTTGTACTCGGACGTGCCGCGGTTGTCGCAGTGCCCTTCGACGGTCACCTTCGTCGAAGTCCAGCGGCGCAGCCACTCCGCGTTCTTCTGCAGCGTGGCCCGGCCCGCGTCGCGCAGCGTCGACTGATCGAGGTCGAAGAAGACGTCCCCCAGCGGCCGCTCGGCATTGAGCTGCTCGAGCGACTTCCGGGCGAAGATCTCCTCCTCCGTCAGTTCCGGCGGCTTGGCCGGTGGTGGCGGCGGCGGCGGGGGCGGCGGGGGCGGCGCGGCCTCGACGGGTGGCGGTGGCGGCGGGGCCGGGGTCGGCGGCGTCTTCTTGGCGCAGCCGGCCACACCCATGCCGATCACCACGGTGAGCGCCGTGGCGAGGGTCAGTCTGGATGCAGACGTCATCGTTGGCGTGTCTCCAAATTTCGATGGACCTTATCAACTTGTGAAAATCATTGTCAATGCACGAGCTTGCGGGAAGGCGTCGCGCGGCGGATCCCGGACGTCTATCGGCGCGAGCGGACCGGGGCTCCAACCCGCGTAAATCGTGGGGAACAAAGGGGGGCCGCTTCGCCGGCCGGTTCAGATCGGCCGGAGGGGCAGTACTTCGTTCAGGCTGCCGGTCCGGTAGCCCTGGAGATCGAGGCTCACGTACTTGAAGCCGGCCGCCTTGACGCCGGCGACGATCGCCTCGTTGATGCCCGGCTCGAGGGCGCGCGCCATCTCGCCGCGGGCGATCTCCAATCGCGCGAGCGTGTCGTGGTGCCGGACGCGGAACTGCCGGAACCCGAGCGCACGCACGGCCTCCTCGGCGCGCTCGACGATGGACAGCTTCTCCGGCGTGACCTCGCTCATGTAGGGAATGCGAGACGACAGGCACGCGGAGGCCGGCTCGTCCCAGATCGGCAGGCCCGCGCGCCGGGCCAGCTCGCGGATGTCCGCCTTCGTCAGCCCGGCTTCGTCCAGCGGACTGCGGACGCCGTGCTCCCGGGCCGCCTGGCGCCCGGGCCGGTAGTCGCCACGATCGTCGGCGTTGCTCCCGTCGACGACGACGGCGAACCCGCGCTCACGCGCGATGTACTCGAGATGCTCGTACAGCTCCGTCTTGCAGTGATAGCACCGGTCCGAGAAGTTGGCCCGGTACTCGGGACGGTCGAGCTCGTTCGTCCGGATGAACTCGTGCCGGAGATCGAACTGCCGCGCCACGGCTTCCGCCATCTCGCGATGGCGGCGCGGGTAGCTGGGGCTGTCCGCCGTGACACACAACACCCGCCCCGGCCGCGCGCGCGCCGCGGCCCAGGCGAGGAAGGCGCTGTCCACGCCGCCGCTGTAGGCGACCATCACGGAATCGAATCCCTCCAGCAGCGCGTAGAGCCGCGCCTCGCGATCGGCCAATCCGTCGGATCGGCCTCCGGCAAGGTCAGGCGCAGGCAGTGGCATCGCTATTCATCCCAGTCGTCGTCGCCGTCCTCGTCCTCGTCGTCTTCGTCGAACTCGTCCTCGTCGTCGAAGTCGTCCTCGTCCTCGTCATCCTCGTCGTCGTCGGATTCGAGCTCCAGCTCGAGTGGCGACGTGCTGGCGACGACGAGGCTGGCGCCACACTCCGGACAACTCACGATATCACCCGGATCGACTTCGTACTCATCGAGATCCAGCTCGGAATCACATGCGACACAACTCGCCATGACGGCCTCTTGTGAGGTAAGTGGTTGGTAAGGTTACAGTAAGCGTGATAACTCTGGCGGGTGCCCGGATTATAGCGAGAGCCCGGAACGCCGTGCAATCGCGCCCTAACGGCTGGGGCACCGCTCTCCGATACTACACCTGACAATGGCCGGGGGAACCGCTGCGATCGGCAAGACCGTGGTCGTCGCCGACGACACCGGCTTCGTGCGCGATCGCTTCCGCACGGCGCTCGAATCCGCCGGTCACCGCGCCGTCACGGTGCGCAGTGCCGTCGAACTCCTGGCGCGCGTGCGCGCCGATCTCGACCACATCGATCTGATCGTGCTGGACCTGCGGCTGCCGAACGCGCCCGGCGTCGATCTGATCCGCGCGCTCCGGCGCATCGACGCCGGCCGTCTGCCGATCCTGGTGTTCAGCGGCACCATCGGCAGTGCCGACGAGGTCCGGGAGCTGGCGTCTCTCGGCATTGCCGGGTACATCAACGAATATAGCGCCGTTCAGCACATCCTGCCGTCCCTGGCGCCGCACCTGTTCCCGGACAGCTTCAACCGGCGCACCAGCCCGCGCGTCGTGCTGGGAATTCCCGTCGCGTACCGGTTCGGCCACACCATCGCGACGGCGCTGACGCTGAATCTGAGCCGGGGCGGCATCGGCATCCGGACGACCAGCCCGCTGGATCCCGGCACCGTCGTGCGCCTGCGTTTCCGGCTTCCGGGCGGCCGGCGCGAAGTCGACGTGGAGTCGCGCGTCGCGTGGGCCGACCGGCGGACCGGCATGGGGCTGCAGTTCGAGCGCGTCGACCCCGCAGACCAGACCGCCATCGACGAGTTCGTCGACACCCACTTCTTCAACAACCGACGGGCGTAGGGCTGGACGTTCGCTGGCCTAGGACTTTGGGCCTCTGGCCTTCGGCCTTCGGCCTGGCTTTGGACTTTGGGCCCTGGGGCCTTGGGGGTTCCGGATGCGCGGCGGCATCAAGGCTCAGCCGGACGATCCCCGCTGTCACGCTGCGTGTCCAGACACGCACGACGTAGACAGTGGGACTGCGAACACCGCGAGGGCGAGGCCGTGCGCCCGGTATACCCGCAGACAAGCCCCAAGGCCGAAGGCCCAAAGTCAAAAGCCAGGCCGAAGGCCCAGGGCCCAGAGTCCAAGGCCAAGCCGAAGGCCGAAGGCCCAAAGTCCAAAGCCGAGCCGAAGGCCGAAGGCCCAAAGTCCAAAGCCGAGCCGAAGGCCGAAGGCCCAGAGTCCAACGCCCAGCCCAAGGCCCAGGGAGCCCGACTTGCCGCCAGTCGAGGGCGTCCGGTAGAGTCGCAGCGGGAGCCCCCATGGACATCTCGAGCATAGGACTGGGGCTGCTGGCGATCATGGCCCTGGTGTTCGCCAACGGCTTCTTCGTCGCAGCCGAGTTCGCCCTCGTCACCGTCCGCAAGACCCGCATCGATCAGCTCATCGCCGAAGGCCACCGCGGCGCCCGCACCGTGCGGCGCGCCATCACGGATCCGGACAGCTACATCGCGGCCACGCAGCTCGGCATCACCATGGCCAGTCTGGGGCTCGGCTGGATTGGCGAGCCGGCGCTCGCGTCGCTGATCGAGCCGGCGTTCCAGGTCGTCAGCGCGTACCTGGAACCGATCGGCGCGAACCAGCCGTGGATGGCGGCCATCAGCGCCCACACCGTCGCGGTGGTCATCTCCTTCTCGATCATCACGGCGCTCCACATCGTCCTCGGCGAGCTGGCGCCGAAGACCGTGGCGTTGCAGCAGTCCGAGCGGGTGTCGCTGATCGTCGCGCGGCCGACCGAGCTGTTCATGAAGGGCTTCTGGCCGTTCATCTCGTTCCTCAACGGGCTCGGCAACCTGGTCGTGCGCTCGATGGGCTTCAGGCCGCCGACGGGGCACGCGCTGGTGCACTCGGAAGAAGAGCTGAAGATGCTCGTGACGGCGAGCCAGGAAGCCGGCGTGCTCGAGGAGGAAGAGGAGCAGATGCTCCACCGCGTGTTCGCGTTCTCCGACCTGACGGCCGGACAGGTCATGGTGCCGCGCACCGAGATGGCCGCCGTGGAGCTCGAGACGCCGATCACGCAGGTCGCCGAGGTCGCGGCGAGCGGCGGCTACACGCGGCTGCCGGTCTACCGCAAGCACATCGACGACATCGCGGGGATCGTGCACGTCGCCGACCTGTTCCGGATCGCCGCCCGGGGCGAGACCCTGCCCAATCTCTCGCCGGTGGTCCGCGACGCGTTCGCCGTGCCCGAGACGATGACGGCCGACGCGCTGCTGGCGGAGATGCGGGAGCGCGGCTCGGCGGTGGCGATCGTCATCGACGAGTTCGGCGGCACGGCCGGGCTCGTGACGTTTGCCGGGCTGATGGAGCGGATCGTCGGCGGGGTGAGCCCGGGAGGCGGGCCGGCGCGCATCACCGTCCTGGCGGACGGCTCGGCGCTCGTGGACGGGCTGGCGCTCGTCGGCGACGTCAACGAGCGCTTCGGCCTCCACATCGACGAGGAGAGCTACAACACGATCGGCGGCTACGTGCTCGGGCGGCTCGGCCGCCGCCCGCGGGTAGGCGATCGCATCGAGGTGGAAGGACGAACGCTCCGCGTCGAGGCACTCGACGGACTGCGCGTCGCGCGCATCTACCTGTCGCTCGCGCGGGACGCAGAAAAGTCCGACAAGGTCTGAGGCGCCACCCTGGGCGTAAGCCCACTCAAGTGGTCCGGAGCAGCCGCAATCCGTTGGCAATCACGATCAGCGACGTCCCGGTGTCGGCGAGGATGGCGAGCCACAGCGACGTGTGGCCGCTCACCGCGAGCGCGAGGAACGCCACCTTCACGACGAGCGACGCGGCGATGTTCACGCGGATCGTCCGGGCGGCCGCACGGCTGAGGCGCAGCACGTAGGGCAGCTTCGCGAGCTCGTCGCCCATCAGCGCGACATCCGCGGTCTCGATGGCGGCGTCGCTGCCGACCGCGCCCATGACGATGCCGACGTCGGCGGCCGCCAGCGCGGGGGCGTCGTTGATGCCGTCGCCGACCATGGCAACGGTTCCCCACCGCTCCCTGAGTTTGCGCACGGCCGTCACCTTGTCTTCCGGCAGCAGGTCGGCCTCCACCGAATCGACGCCCACCGCCTGCCCGACACGCTCGGCGACCGCGCGACGGTCACCGGTCAGCATCGTGATCTGGCGGATGTCGTGGCGCCGGAGCAGGTCGACGGCGTCGGACGCGGCATCGCGCGGCACGTCCGCCAGCTCGATCCGCCCGGCCAGGTGGCCGCCGGCCGCGACGTAGGCCGTCGTCGTGCCCGCGACCGGCTCCGCAGCCCCGCGGCCGCCGTTGAGCGCAACGCCTTCCGATTCGAGGAATCGCGCGCTGCCGACGATTACCCGCTCTCCGTCCAGCACGGCCTCCACGCCGTGCCCCGGAACCGCGCGGAAGTCCGAGACCGGCTGTGCGACGAGTCCGCGGGCGGCGGCTTCGTGCGCGATGACGCGGCCCACCGGGTGCTCGGAGTGCCGGTTCACGGACGCGGCGAGCGCGAGCACCTGTTCGGCCCCGTGCCCGTTCTCCCCGGCGACATGGACGATGGTCGGCGTGCCAGCGGTCAGCGTCCCGGTCTTGTCGAAGGCGATCGCGCGGATGTCCGCCAGCTGCTCCAGGTGCAGCCCGCCCTTCACGAGCACGCCCTGCCGCGCGCCCGCGGCGAGCGCCGAGACGACGGCGACCGGCGTGGCGATCACGAGCGCGCACGGGCACGCGATGACGAGCAGCACGAGCGCGCGATACACCCACTCGCCCGCGTCGCCCCACCCGGCAAGCGGCGGGAGAACCGCGATGGCGGCGGCCAGCGCAATCACCGCCGGCGTATAGATTCGCGCGAACCGATCGACGAACGCCTGCGAGGGCGCGCGCTGCGTCTGCGCCTCCTCGACCAGGTGCACGATGCGGGCGAGGGTCGTGTCGCGCCGGTGGCGCGTGACCTCGACCTCGAGCGCGCCGTGCCCGTTGATCGTCCCGGCGAACACGTCCTCGCCCGGCCCCTTCTCCACCGGCATGGACTCGCCGGTGATCGGCGCCTGGTTGATCTCGCTCGTCCCCGCGACGATGCGGCCGTCGAGCGGCAGCTTGTCTCCGGGACGGATGCGGATGCGCTCGCCGGGGCGCACCGAGTCCGCGGCCACGCGCTGCTCCTCGCTGCCACGAAGCACGGTCGCTTCAGGCGGCGTGAGATCCATGAGCGCGCGGATGGCGGTGCGGGCGCGCGTGAGACTTCGCGCTTCGAGGTGCTGGGCGAGCGCGAACAGGAAGACGACGGTCGCGCCTTCGAGCCATTCCCCGATGGCCATCGCGCCGATGACGGCGATGCTCATCAGGACGTGCATGTCGAAGGTGCGCAGGCGCAGCGCCGCCCACGCGCGCCGCGCGGAGGTGGTGCCGCCCGTCGCGATGGCGGCGAGCGCAAGGATCACGGCCGCGGGCGTCCAGCCGGCGAGCGTGGCTGCGAGACTGCCGGCAAGCGCCGCGCCGCTGATGAGGAGGCGGAACGGCAACGGCTGCGCAGACGCGCTGCGCGGCTCGTCGTGTTCGAGCCAGGCGCGCATGCCGGTATCGGCGACGGCGCCGGCGATGGCCGACGTGCTCAGGCGCGCGGCGTCGTACTGCACGCGGATCCGGCCGCCGACCACGTCGGCCGAGAACGTTTCAATGCCCTCGAGGTGGCGGAACCGCCGCTGGAGGAGCGACACCTCCTCGTGGCAGTCGAGCCCTTCGACGCGGAAGGTCGACTCCGCGTGGACCTCGCACGTCGGGCAGCTGGCAGCCGTCCGCGCGAAGGCCATCGGTCAGCGCTCCTCCCGGCCGGCCCCCGGTTCGGCGGCGTGCTCGAGCCCCTGATCCAGCAGCCGGACGATATGGTCATCGTCCAGACGGTAGAAGATCATGCGGCCGTCGCGGCGCGAGCGGACGAGCCGGAGGCTGCGGAGCAGCCGCAGCTGGTGAGAGGCTGCCGATTCGCTGATGCCGACCAGCGACGCGAGGTCGCAGACGCAGAGCTCGCTGCGCGACAGGGCGGCGAGCATGCGGACGCGTGTCGGGTCGCCGAGCGCACGGAAGGTGTCGGCGAGGATCTCGAGGGTCTCCCCGGACGGGAGCGCGGCACGGATGAGCTCCACCCGAGCCGGGTCCGCGTGCCGGGTTTCGCAGCGGTCGTCGAGAGCTGGGGCCGAAAGCGCCTGAGGCATGGCTGAATATCTGAGCAAGTGTTCAGATGTCAGTTTACCACGCCGGCCTGAGCCTTGGGCGGCTTGGGCTGTGGGGCGGCCGGACGGCCGTGCGTCGGGCAAGTGCGATAATGCGGATTTTCGGGAGGATTCGATGTCTGCGACCGTAGGAACGAAGGCGCCGTCCTTCACGCTGCCGAACCAGGACAACCAGCCGGTCACGGTGGAGCCGGCCGGCCGGAACGTGGTGCTCGCGTTCTTCCCGGCGGCGTTCACGTCGGTGTGCCAGAAGGAGCTCTGCTACTTCCGCGACAACCTCGCGGCGCTGAACGACGCGAACGCGACGGTCTACGGCATCAGCGTCGACCACCCGGCCTCGCTGCGGGAGTTCCGGCAGCAGAACGGCTTCAACTTCGATCTGCTCAGCGACTTCAACCGCGAGGTCATCCAGCAGTACGACGTCATGAGCCCGGAGAGCCGCGGGTTGAAGAACATCTCGAAGCGGGCAGTGTTCGTCATCGACGGCGAGGGAATCATCCGCCACCGCGAGGTCACGCCGAACCCGGGCGTCGAGCCGGATTACGGGAAGGTCCACGAAGCGCTGGCGGCCCTGAAGGCCTGAGCGTCGGGCCCAGGACTTCGGCCGGCCCGGGCTTTGGGCTCTTGGCTTTGGGCCTTGGGGCGGCCGCAGGCTCTGAGCCTTGGGCCCTTCGGCCTTGGGCGTTGGGCGTTGGGCGTTGGGCCTTGGGCCTTGGGAACGCCGGGCGTCAGGGAATCAAGAGCAGTCGGTGCGCCCGCTCGCCTTCCACCGCGCCGCGGGAGAACGGCATCGGGCGCAGGCGCCCCTCGTGCCAGAGCGGGAGCTGGTCGTCGTAGTGCGGTGACCTCGGATGGCCCGACTGTCCGGTCGTGATCACGGCGAGCGACCGATCCCAGTCGCCGACGTCGAGCACCTGCCGGTACGACGCCGACTCGGTCACGGTATACGGCGAGTGATCGTCCACCGATGCCTTGCGGACGGTCCAGCTGTCTCCGATCATCGGCAGCGGACCGCGGCTGAAGAACCAGTCGAGCAGCCGCCCGCCGTGGCCCAGCGCATGCCGGAAGGTCACGGCATGCAGCCGATCCCACGCCCAGTTCGCCTCGTTGCCGAACCGGTGCGCGAGCGTGCGCATCGCGTCCCCCGCAGCGAGCAGGACGATGTCGTCGCGCGTTTCGCGGCGGTCGATCGTCGCGATATCGTTCCACCAGGGTGACGCGGGATCGCCGGCAATCGCGTAGAGGCCCACATGGCGCTCCGACGCGCCGTACTCGAACAGCTCGCGGCTCAGGTCCTCGCCGAGCTCGTCGAGGAAGGTCCGGCGCCAGAGCGCACGGACGAACGCCTGGTACAGGGTCACCACCGGCCGGCCGTCCACCTGCCGATCCCACAGCCGCAGCCGCTCCACCGCGACGCGCGCCTCCGGGTCGGCGCGCTCGAACGCACGCGACGCCGCGGCCGCTTCAACGGCGTCGAGAATCGGATCGACGGCGGCGGAGCGGACATCGAGCTGCAGCGTCCGCATCGCCTCGCTGTCCAGCCCGGTCCGGCCGTCCAGCCGCTCCACGATCCGCATGGTCCGGAACGGCGCCGTCCAGTCGCGCGTCATGGTGCCCGGCCACCGCGGGTCGATTTCGGCGTTGGCGGTGACGATCTGGCCCGAGGGCGGATCGAGCAGGGCCGGCAGGCGCTCCGGCGCCACCCAGCCGGTCCAGTCGTGCTCGCCGGTCCACCCGGGCACGGGCCGCCCGCCGTCGCCGCCCACCCGCACCGGCAGTCGGCCCGACATCGTGTAGCCGATATGGCCGTCGACGTCGGCGTACACGAAGTTCTGGGACGGCGCCACGAACCGGCGCGCCGCCGTCAGGAACTCGGACCAGCTGCCTGCGCGGTTGATCGCCTCGAACGCGGAGGCGGTCTCGCCGGTGACGTCCCAGCGGAGCGCGATCGGCTTCGGCGACAACCGGCCCGTCCGCGCGGCGAGATCGGGCGGCTCCTCCCATTCGGTCTCGGTGAAGACGAGCGGCCCGTGGCCCGTGCGGAACACCTCCCAGCGCTCGGGCTGCTCCTGGCCCCGCACGCCGATCTCGTACACCGTCGACTCCAGTGGCAGCCACTGGCCGCGATGCAGATAGCGGCGCCGCGTCATGTCCACGTCCTCGAGATAGAGGTCCTGAACGTCCACGCCGGTGTTGGTCAGTCCCCACGCAATCCGCGCGTTGTGCCCGATGATCACGAACGGCGCGGCCGGCAGCGTCACACCCGCCACGTCGAGGCCGGCCGCGACGACATGCACCTCGTACCAGGTGGCGGGAATCTCGATGGCCAGGTGGGGGTCATTGGCGAGCAACGGCCGGCCGGTGGCCGTCCGTGCGCCGGACACGACCCAGCTGTTGCTGCCGCCGGGACGGACGGCGACGTCCAGCCACTCGAGGCCGGGTGGCAGTCGCGCCGGAATGGCACGGGCGACGAGCGGTTCGGTCGTGACGGAGAGCGGGACCGGCGCCGTCTGGGAGCTCGTCGAGCGCGGCGGCGCAGGCGCCGGGGCCTCACGGAGGATCGGCGGCGCGTCGGACGGCCAGGCGTTCATCAGGCGCGCCGCTTCGATCGGGCCGACCGCCTTCGTCAGTTGTCCGCGCAGCAGCTCGCCCCAGCGGTTCTCCGCGAGCCGCCATGCGAGCAGGCGCGCCACCGACAGCGAGTCCACCGGTGTCCACGGCTCCGGCGTGATGCCCAGCAGCAGGAACTCGGGGGGGCGGTTCCAGCGGCCCATCTCGCCGATCGCGGCGTTCACGCCCTCGGCGTAGCGTTCGAGCGCGCTGCGGACGTGCGGCGAGAGCCCTTGCCATTCCGCGGCAGCCGCACGGCGGAGCCCCAGCGCGACGAAGCGGCGGTCGACACGCAGCGTGGCCGGCCCGAGCACTTCCGAGAGCCGGCCGCCGGTGGCACGGCGGTACAGCTCCATCTGCCAGAGCCGCTCGCGCGCGTGCAGATAGCCGACCGCCATCCACGCGTCGGCCGCATCGCGGGCGTAGATGTGCGGCACCCCGTAGCGGTCGAACAGAATTTCGACCGGCGCATGCAGACCAGCCAGGCGCCGCTCGCCGTCCAAAACGAGTACGGACCGGCCCAGCCCGTACCAGCCCGCGCCGGCGACGGCCCCGAGCAGCACGACAAAGGCCGCCAGCAGTGGCAGCCGTCCCGTCCTCCGGCGGCGCGACGAGGTGGGACTCACCGTGCCAGAACGGACGGATCGCGCCGCAACCGGGCCGCGAGCGCGCAGGATCCCGTGCTTGCCGCGCTTGAAATGGATTGTTTAGGATCGGGAATTGGCGTGAACATGTCGCGCCCGGGCATCAGGTTACATCAACCCGCGCCGGGCGTGTCGCGCACGGAACAGAACTGTCATCAAACGGAGCACATCGGTGATCGAGGTTGACCACCTCACGAAGCGGTACGGACCGGTCACGGCGGTCAGTGACGTCAGCTTCACGGTGAACAAGGGTGAGATCCTGGGTTTCCTCGGGCCGAACGGCGCGGGGAAAACGACCACGATGCGGGTGCTCACGGGCTACATGCCCGCCACCGAAGGACGTTGTGCGGTGGCCGGGTACGACGTCTTCGAGCAGCCGATCGAAGCAAAGCGGCGGATTGGCTATCTGCCCGAGACGCCGCCCCTCTACACGGACATGACGGTCCGGGAATACCTGCACTTCGTCGCGAAGATCAAGGGCGTGCCCGCCCGCGACCGCGCCCGGCGCGTCGACGAAGTCATGGCGCGCACGTGGGTGTCCGACATGGCGAACCGCGCCTGCGGCAAGCTCTCGAAGGGCTACAAGCAGCGCGTCGGCCTGGCCCAGGCGCTGGTCCACAATCCGGAGGTCCTCGTCCTCGACGAGCCGACCGCCGGTCTGGACCCGAAGCAGATCATCGAGACCCGCCGCCTGATCAAGGAACTGGCAGGGGATCACACGATCATCCTGAGCACCCACATCCTCCCCGAGGTCTCCCAGACCTGCCAGCGCGTCGTGATCATCAACCGCGGCAGGGTCGTCGCGGTCGATACGCCGGACAACCTGACGCGCCGCCTGCGCGGTTCGGAGACGATGTACGTGCAGGTGGACGAGGCGCGCGCCGGTGACGCGCGGACCGCGATCGAGCGCGTCCCGGGCGTCGTGCGGGTGGCCGCCGGCGACGCGCCCGGCGCGTTCGAGATCGAGAGCGAGGCCGGGCGGGACGTCCGCCGCGAACTGGCCCGCGCGGTCGTGCAGAGCGGCGTCGACCTGCTCGAGCTGCGGCCGCTCCGCATGAGCCTCGAGGACATCTTCCTCTCGCTCACGACGGAGGAGCGCGGCGAGGAGGAACGGGCCGGGGAGGTGGTGCAGTGACGAACGTGCTCGCAATCGCCCAGAAAGAGCTGCGCTCCTACTTCTCGTCGCCGATTGCGTACATCATCATCGGCTTTTTCGCGCTGCTCTTCGGGTTCTTCTTCACGAGCATCCTCGACTGGTTCATGCGCCAGGGCATGCAGATGAGCATGATGGGGATGGGCCCGCAGAACATGAACGTGAACCAGCAGATGATCCGGCCGCTCTTCCTGAACGTGTCGGTGCTGCTGCTGTTCATCCTGCCCTTCCTCACCGCCCGCAGCTACGCGGAGGAGAAGCGCACGGGCACGGTGGAGCTGCTGCTCACGTCGCCCGTCACGGATCTGCAGATCGTCATGGGCAAGTTCGCCGGGGCGATGGCGCTCTTCGGCGTGCTGATCGCCATCACGGCGCTGCACGTGGGGCTGCTGTTCTTCTTCGGCACGCCGGAATGGCGCGCGCTGCTCGCGGGCTATCTCGGCCTCATCCTCTTCGGCGGCTGCATCGTCGCGCTCGGGCTGTTCATCTCGAGCCTCACGCAGAACCAGATCATCGCCGGTGTCGCGACCTTCGCGGTCGTGCTGATGCTCTGGGTGGTGGACTGGCTGGCCGAGAGCGTGGGGCCCCGCACCGCCGACGTGCTCCGCTATCTGTCGATGACGGGACATCTCGACGACTTCGTGAAGGGTGTCATCGACACGAAGCATCTCGTCTACTACCTGAGCTTCATCGGGTTCGGGCTGTTTCTGACCGTGCGGTCGGTCGACACCGAGCGGTGGCGGGGGTAGGCGATGGTGCAGCAGATTGCCTCGATTATCGGCTGGATCGGCACCGCGCTCGTGTTCGCCGCGGTGGGCGTCCGGCTGTTCCGGCCGGAGTGGAACCAGTACGCGACCTGGGGGGCGTGGGCCGGCCTGGCGTGCGTGCTGATCTACATGGCATCGCAGTGGCGCAGCATCTTCGGCTCGTTCGGCCGGCGGCAGACGCGCCTCGGCACGATCGCGGCCTCCACGGTGCTCGTCGTGCTCGGCATCCTCGCCGCGGTGAATTACCTGGCGGCGAGGCGGAACGTGCGCTGGGACCTGACGGCGAACCAGCAGTTCTCGCTGTCCGACCAGACGAAGCAGATCCTCCAGAAGCTCGACGCGCCGCTGCACCTGCGGGTCTTCGACCGGCCGACCGAGTTCGACCGGTTCCGCGAGCGGCTGAACGAGTACGAGTACGTGTCCGATCGGGTCTCGGTCGAGTACATCGACGTCGACCGTGAGCCGGCCGCGGCGCGGCAGTTCGAGGTCACGACGTACGGCACGGTCGTCATGGAGTACCAGGGACGCACCGAACGGGTGACGTCCGCCGACGAGCAGCAGATCACGAACGGGCTGATCAAGCTGATCACGGGCGAGCAGCGGACGGTCTACTTCACCCAGGGACACGGCGAGAAGGACCCGACGGGCACGGAACGCGACAGCTACAACCGGATCGCGGCCGACCTCCGGTCCGAGAACTTCAACGTCGAGACGCTGGTGCTCGCGCAGCAGGGCTCGGTGCCTGACAATGCGACGCTCGTGGTGCTGGCGGGGCCGAAAACCGACCTGCTCCAGGGCGAGATCGAGGCGCTGCGGGCGTACCTGAACCGTGGCGGGAAGCTGCTCGCCATGGTCGATCCGGTCGAGAAGGGTGGCCAGCCGCTCACGAACCTCTCGGCCCTCCTGAACGAATGGGGGTTCGAACTGGGCGACAACGTGGTCGTCGACGCCAGCGGCATGGGCCAGCTCCTCGGCACGGACGCGTCGGTCCCCGTGGCCGCGCGCTATCCCACGCACCCGATTGTCGAGGGCTTCCGGCTGCTGACCGCCTACCCGCTCGCGCGATCGGTGCAGGCGGCGAGCGGGGTCGAGGGACGCGCCCCTCGGCCGTTCGTCGAGAGCTCGCCCAACAGCTGGGGCGAGACGGACACGGCCGCGCTCTTCGAGTCGGGCAAGGTGGAGAACGACCCCGCGCGGGACCTGCAGGGCCCCGTCACGCTGGCCGCCGCGATCAACGTCGACGCGCCGGAGCCGCCCGCCGCCGCACAGGCGGATGCCGGGGCGAAGGAGGCCGGAGACACGACGGCCGCCAACGGCGAGGGAGATGAAGGGGCCGAGGCGACCCGGAAGCCGGAGACGCGCGTCGCGGTGTTCGGCGACTCCGATTTCGCGGCCGACTTCGCACTCGGCATCCAGGGGAACCGCGACATGTTCCTCAACGCGGTGAACTGGCTGGCCCAGCAGGAGGACCTCATCTCCATCCGTGCGCGCGATCCGGAGGATCGGAGGCTGACGATGACCGCTTCGCAGCAGCTCGCGATCCGCTGGTTCGCGCTCGCGATCGTGCCGCTGGCAATCTTCGGAGCGGGCATCTACACCTGGTCGCGGAGGCGCGGATGAAGCAACTGCGCACCCTCGTCATCCTGGTCGTCGTGCTCGGGGGGCTGCTCGGCTATCTCTACTTCGTCGACGCGGACCGGCCGGTCGGGGACGTCGAGGAGAAGCCGGACGTCTTCGACGTCGAGGCCGACGACATCCAGGCGCTGCGGGTCCGATCGCGCTCCGGCGAGACCACGGAGCTGACGAAGACGGACGGCACCTGGCGCATCACGAGCCCGATCGAGGCCGCGGCCGACGACGCGACGGTGGGCAGCATCACCAGCAACCTCGCAGCGCTGTCCATCCAGCGCGTCGTCGACGAGAACCCCGCCGATCCGGGTCGGTACGGACTGACCGAACCATCGCTCGAGGTCGCGTTCAAGGCGAAGGACGACGAGTCCTACAAGGTCCTCCAGCTCGGGGACAAGACGGCGGCCGGTGCCGACATGTACGCGAAGCGCGGCGGCGAGAACCAGATCTTCCTCGTCTACAACTACATCGAGTCCTCGTTCGACCACGGCACGTTCGATCTGCGTGACAAGCGCATCCTCACGTTCGATCGGGACAAGGTCGATCGCATCGAGGTGCGCCACGGCCGGAGCACGATCGCGCTGACGAAGCAGGACGGCGAGTGGCGCCTCGCCGAGCCGATCCAGGTCCGTGCGGACTACAGCGCGGCCGAGGGGCTGCTGTCGCGCCTCGCCTCGCTGCAGATGCGCGAGATCGTCGACGAGAACGTCCAGGAACGCGACCTCGCGAAGTTCGGCCTCCGCAACCCGGCGACGCAGGTGACGCTGTCGTCGGGGAGCTCGCAGGCGGCGCTGGCGGTGGGGTCGAAGACGGGAGACGACCTGGTCCACGTTCGCGATCTGTCGCGCCCCGCGGTCTTCACGACCGGGTCGGACATCCTCGCGGAGCTCCAGAAGCCGGCCGTCGACTATCGGCGGAAGGACGTCTTCGAGTTCCGGACCTACAACCTCAATCGGCTGGAGATTACCCGCGGGTCGGAGACGCTGGTCTTCGAGCGGCAACGCGGCAAGGGCCCCGACGGCGCCGACGCGTGGCGGAACGTCACGGCAGACCGCGAGGTCGACGCCGCGAAGTTCGAGTCGTTCCTGTCACGGCTCACGAGCCTGCGCGCCGGATCCTTCGTCGAGAAGCCTGCCGGCGCGAGTCCCGACGTCGTCGTCAGGTCAACGTTCGAGGACGGCACGCGCAACGAGGAAGTCCGGATCACGCGCGCCGGCGAGCAGGTGCACGCGGTGCGGGGCGACGAGCCCGGCGCTGCCGTCGTCGAGGCGAGCGAGCTCGACGAGGTGCTGAAGCAGCTCGATGAGCTCGTCAAGGCCTAGCCGCCGTCTCGCGCTCCTCCTCCTCCTCTATCTTCTCCCGGGGCCCGGCTGCGCATCGCGCGCGGACGGGCCCCATGCCACTCCGGCAGCACCGGCGGCCGCGCGGCTGCGGCACGATCTCGACGTTCTCCTGACCGGCGGTCCGGCCGCGCGTGTGCTCTGGGGCGTGCGCGTGCTGGCGCTGGACGAAGCGGGACGCGCCGGAGCGGTGCTGTACGAACGCAACCCCGAACAGCTGCTGATGCCCGCCTCGAACATGAAGATCCTGACGCTCGCGGCGGCCGCCGAGCGGCTGGGATGGGACTACCAGTTCCCCACGACGCTCCGCACGACGAGCCGGCTGGAAGCGGACGGCACCATCCGCGGCGACCTCGTCATCGTCGGCTCGGGCGATCCGATGATCGCGAGACGCCACGGCGGCCGGGAGACGCTGGCGTCATGGGCGGATCGGCTCCGGGACATCGGCGTGCGCCGGATCGAAGGACGGATCATCGGCGACGACTCGCGGTTCGGCGGGACGACGCTCGGCAGCGGGTGGGAGTGGGACGACCTGCCGTACGGCTACGCCGCGCCGGTGAGCGCGCTGTCGTACAACGAGAACACGGTCGAGCTCGTGATCGGTCCGGGACCGGCGCCCGGCGCAGCGGCGTCGGTGACGATCGTCGAACCGGGCGGTCTCACGCGCGTCCGGTCGCTGCTGCGCACCACGACCGCGACGGAACGGCAGGTGCACGTCGAGTGGGACCCCGCGGGGCTGACCATCAGCCTCACCGGCGAGGTGCCGGTGGACCTGGAGCCGTTCCGGATGTACGTCGCGGTACCCGATCCGGCGGCGTATTTCGCGCGTGCGATGCGCGATGCGCTGATCGCCCGCGGGATCATGGTCGTGGGCCGCGCGGCCTCCATCGAAAGCGACCCGCCCGGACCCGACAGCCACGGCGCGGCCGTGCTGCTGCGGCATTTCTCGCCGCCGCTGCACGAGATCGGCGTCACGCTGATGAAGGTGAGCCAGAACCTCTATGCCGAGCTGCTCCTGCGCACGCTCGGCGCGGAGGTCCAAGGCGATCCCGACGCCGGGCGCGACGTGATCGCCGAGGTGCTGCAGGAGTGGGGCGCGGCGCCGGACGGCGCGATTGTGCGAGACGGCTCCGGCCTCTCGCGCCACAACCTGACGTCGGCGCACACGCTCTCGATCGTCCTGACGAAGATGTTCGAGCCGCCGCACCGCGCTGCCTGGGTCGCGGCGATGCCAATCGCCGGCATCGACGGGACGCTCTCCGGGCGGATGCGCGGCACCCCGGCGGAGGGACGGGTCTTCGCCAAGACCGGTTCGATCGGCTACGTGCGCGCGCTCTCCGGCTACGCGCAGACGGACGGCGGGTGGCTCGTGTTCTCGATCCTGGCGAACAACTTCGCCGGCAGCGTGACGGTCGCCGACGTGAACCGGATCACCGACGAGGTCGTGACCCGGTTGGTGGAGTTCTAGTCAGGGGTCAGGGGCCAGGGGTCAGGGGCCAGGGGTCAGGGGCCAGGGGCCAGACCGGCCGATGCCGACCTGACGGTCGGCCCTCAGGACCGGCTCAAGAGCTCCAGGGCAGCCTGGACGACGACCGAGGGCTCGGCGTCGAGACCGCCGGCCTGCGCCATGTCCGGACGTCCGCCGCCCCGCCCGCCGAAGCGCGCAGTCAGCTCCCGCACGATCGACGAGGCATCGGCTCCCACTCCGTCCGATCGGGCGGCGGCAACCGCGGCGGGGCGCTCCGCGCTCACGAGCACCGCGGCATGCCCCGGCCGCGACGCAATCGCCTGCACCAGCGCCCGCAGCTGCTGGGCGTCCGCGCCGGGCACGGCCGCGCACACGACACGCGCGCCGCCCAGATCGCGGGCGCTGCGCGCGAGTTCCTCGGCCTCGAAGCCCGCGAGCCGCTCGCCGAGCGCACGTGACTGCTGGCGAAGCGCCTTCGTCTCGCCCTGCAGCCGCGCGATGGCGTCGGGCAGCTCGCGGGGCTGCACCGAGAGCTGCCGGACCGCCCCGCCCAGTGCCTCGCGACACATGCGGAGGTAGCGGAGCGCGCGGGCGCCGCAGGCGAACGAGATGCGGGTGCCGCCCTTGTAGCGCTCGGACGCGGTGACCGCGACCAGGCCGATGGCGCCGGTCCGCGGCACGTGCGTCCCGCCGCAGGCCGACAGATCCCAATCCTCGATGTCGATCAGCCTGAGCGTGCCGCCGCGCACCGGCTCCTTGCGCAGGGGCAGCGAGGCCGCCTCCTCTGCGCTGACGTACCGCACGCGGACCGGCCGGTCCTCCCAGACGATGCGGTTCGCTTCGTGCTCGGCGGCCTCGATTGCACCGGCATCCGGCGTGGCGGCGAGATCGATGGTCGAAACGTCGGCGCCAAGGTGAAAGCTCACCGTGCGTGCGCCGGAGGTCCGCACGAAAGCCGCCGACAGCACATGCTGCCCCGAATGCTGCTGCATGTGATCGCGCCGCCGTTCCGCGTCGACCAGGCCCTCGACCGTTGCGTCGGCATCCAGTGCGCTCTCGAGCACGTGCACGACCGCGTCGTCTGCGTCACGCACGAAGACGTCGACGACCCGGAGGCCGCCGATCGTGCCCGTGTCGAACGGCTGCCCGCCCGAGGCCGGGTAGAACGCGGAACGGTCGAGCACTGCGAACGGACGTCCCTCGTGGACGCCGGCTTCGATCACGGACGCGTCGAAGCGCAGCAGGCTGCTGTCGTTGTAGTAGAGGCGATCGGTCATGTTCCCGGACGCACGCGGCTCACACGGCCAGCAGCGGATCGGCGACGCCCGCCTCGGCAAACCCCTTCTGCCGGAGGCGGCAGCTGTCGCACGCGCCACAGGGGCGCCCATCCGGGCCGGGATCGTAGCAGCTGTGCGTGAGCCCGTAATCGAGACCGAGCGCCATCCCGTGCCGGATGATCTCCGCCTTCGTCATCGTCAACAGCGGCGCGTGGATGCGGAAGCGCGCCCCCTCGACTCCGGCCTTCGTCGCCAGGTTCGCGAGCGTCTCGAAGGCGCGGAGATACTCGGGGCGACAGTCGGGGTACCCGGAATAGTCCAGCGCGTTGGCGCCGATGCCGATGTCCGTGACGCCGAGCGCTTCCGCCCATGCGAGCGCCAGCGAGAGGAACACCGTGTTGCGGGCGGGCACGTAGGTGACCGGGATGTCCGGCGGCCCGGGGGTCTGGAGCTCCGCGCGATCCTTCGGTACCTCGATGGCGCCGGTGAGCGCCGATCCGCCGACGCGGTCCAGGTCCACCGACAGCTCCAGCTGCTGCCGCACACCGAGGGACGTCGCGACGCGGCGCGCCGCTTCGAGTTCGCGCGCATGGCGCTGGCCGTAGCGGACCGTCAGCGCGAACAGCTCGAAGCCGTCGGCACGGAGCATGGCTGCCG
This sequence comes from uncultured Bifidobacteriaceae bacterium, assembly GCA_964446605.1. Lineage (GTDB taxonomy): Bacteria > Acidobacteriota > Vicinamibacteria > Vicinamibacterales > JAENWD01 > JAENWD01. Next base: position 53,366 of record CAYUPN010000010.1, read on the forward strand.
CGGTGTACGAGTCCAGCCCGCCCGACAGCAGTACGACCGCGGCGCGCCGGCTCATGATGCGGAACAGACAGGCAGCATCGCCATCTACACGCCCCGCGTCCCTGGCGACCAGATGTACTTGTGGATCTGCAGCTGCACGCGGACCGGCAGCCGGTCCTCGAGCACCCACTCGCTGAGCGTCCGCGGGTCGAGCACGCCGTGCACGGGCGAGAACAGCACGGCGCCGACCCGCCGATCGAGGCCGTGCCGGCGGAGCACCTCCCGGGCGTACTCGTAGTCGTCCCGGTCGCGGATGACGAACTTCACCTCGTCGCCCGCGTCGAGCCGCTCGATGTTGGACCAGTCGGTCCGGTGTGCTTCGCCGCTGCCCGGGCACTTGATGTCCATGATGGTGTGGACACCCGCCGGGACCGGCTCGAGGCTGACGTGGCCCCCGGTCTCGACGAGCACCGTCCGGCCGCTCGCGAGCAGCCGCTCCATCAGCTGATGGACGGACTTCTGCAGCAGCGGCTCCCCGCCGGTCAGCTCGACGAGCTCGCAGCCGAACCGCTCCACCGCCGCCATGATCTCGTCCAGCGACATCTTCCGCCCTTCGTGGAACGCGTAGGGCGTGTCGCACCAGGAACAGCGGAGGTCGCACGCGGTGAGGCGCACGAAGACGCACGGCCGCCCTGCGAAGGTCGACTCCCCCTGGATCGAATGAAAGATCTCGTTGACGGTCAGCACGAACCTACAATTGTACCCATGCTCCGCATCGGCACGTCGGGCTGGAACTATCCGAAAGGGGCGGGCACCTGGAACGGGCTCTTCTACCCCGCCCGCCGGCCGCGCGGCTTCGACGAGCTCGCGTGGTATGCCGAGCACTTCGACACGGTCGAGGTCAATTCGAGCTTCTACGGTCCGCCGACGGAGTCGACGGCGCGGAAGTGGGCGGAGCGGACCCCACCCGGCTTCGAGTTCTGCCTGAAGCTGCACCAGCAGTTCACGCATCCCGAGATGTACAAGAAGTCGGCGCTGGCGGACCTGCCGGATGCGCCGGCCGAGGCGCTCGCGGAGCTGGCGCGGGTGACCGCTGCCGACGTCGGACGCTTCAAGGATGGCCTGGCCCCGCTGGCGGACGCGGGCAAGCTCGGGGCGCTGCTCGCCCAGTTCCCGGCGAGCTTCAAGGACACGCCGGCCAACCGCGACTACCTGGAGTGGCTGCTCGAGACGTTCCGCGAGGTCCCGGTGGCGGTCGAGCTGCGCCACAAGTCCTGGAGCGACGCCCACGGCGACACGCTCGCGCTGCTCAACCGGCACAAGGCGGCCTGGACGCAGATCGACGAGCCGAAGTTCCGCTTCTCCATCCGCCAGAACTGGCTCCCCAACGTGAAAGGCTTCGCCTACACGCGCCTGCACGGCCGCAACGCCGCGCAGTGGTGGCATCACCGGGATCGCGACGAGCGCTACAACTACCTGTATTCGATGAAGGAGCTGAAACCGATCGCCGAGACGGCGACGGCCACCGCGCAGATCGTCAGGAAGGCGTATCTGTTTCTCAACAACCACTTCGCCTCGAAGGCGGTGGTCAACGCGGTGATGCTCAAGCACCTGACGAAGCTGCCGGTCGACGGCACGTATCCGCCGGAGCTCGTCGAGCAGTATCCGGAGCTGCGCGGGCTCGTGCAGGTGGGACCGGTCACGGCTTCACGGTTGCTCTCTTGATCACGTCGCCGACCCGCAGCTGCGACACGACCTCCATGCCGCTGATCACGCGGCCGAAGACGGCATACTTCCCGTTCAGCCGCGGCACCGGCGCCAGCGTGATGTAGAACTGCGCGTCGGCACGCGACGGATCGCCCGAATGCGCCATCGCGACGGCGCCCCGCACGTGCCGCCGTCTCGGCGAGATCTCGGCCTCGCCGACCGGCTTGCCGCTGCCACCGGTGCCCCAGATGCGCTGTCTGGTGAAATCACGCGTGTTCGGGTCGCCCATCTGGACGACGAAGCCGGGCTCGGCGCGGTGCACCCGCAGGCCGTTGTAGAAGTTGCGCCGGACGAGCGCCAGCACGTGCTCGACGGTCCGCGGCGCGTCGGCCGGATAGGTCTCGAACTCGAACGTGCCGCGCACCGTCTCGACGACGACGACCGGACCGGCGCCGGGTGTCCGGCCGCCGGGATCCGGCGGTGTCTGCGCATCCGGCGCAGCCGTGGCCAGGCACAGCGCGGCAGCCACGGCCACTCCCCGGACGATCGTGCCCATCGATGCTCCCATCATGACGCGCGCCGCACCGCCCGCCGCACCACACCGATGCGCGGGCACAGCGGTCTGAGCACGCACTCGCCGCACTTCGGATACACCGGCCGGCATACGTTCTGCCCCCAGGTCACCAGATACAGGTTGATGTACGGCCACCAGCGCGGCTCGACGGCCTTGTACAACGCCTGCTCGGTCTCGTCCGGCAGACGCGTCGACACCCAGCCCAGCCGGTTGCTGATCCGGTGGACGTGCGTGTCGACGCAGATGTTCTCGCGGCTGCGAAACGCGAGAATCATCACGAGGTTGGCCGTCTTGCGCCCGACGCCCGGGAGCGTGGTCATCTCGTCGAGCGTCGAGGGGACCCGCCCGCCGAAATCGCGCACGATCTTCTCGCAGGCCGCCTTCACGAAGCGCGCCTTGTTCCGGTAGAACGACACCGGGTAGATCAGCTGCTCGATCTCCTCGATAGCGAGCCGGGCCATCGACTGCGGCGTCCGCGCCCGCCTGAACAGCCGTGTCGAAGCCGCCAGCGTCGTCGCATCCTGCGTGCGGGCCGAGAGCAGGGTCGAGATGAGCACCTGGAAGGCGTCCTTGGACTGCGACTCGGAGATCTTCTCGATCGCCGGCAGCTCCATGCCGTCGATGGCGAGCGAGAGCTGGCGCATCACGGCTTCGACGCGCTCCTGTGGTGGACGCCGGCCGCGAACCAGCCGGCGTCCAGCCTTCCGGGTCATGTGATCGGTGTCAGCGGCGGACGGCCGCTCAGAACGGCGACCACGTTGTCGGCGGCGAGCGCGGCCATCGCCGTACGGGTTTCGCGGGTCGCGCTGCCGAGATGCGGCACGAGCAGCACGTTCTCGAGCTGGAGCAGGTCGGGATGCACTTCCGGCTCGCGCTCGAAGACGTCCAGTGCCGCGCCCGCGATCAGGTGCTGGCGCAGCGCCCAGGCCAGCGCCTGTTCGTCGACGACGGGACCACGCGTGGTGTTGATCAAGTACGCCGTACGCTTCATGCGGGCGAGCGCTGCCTGGTCGATGAGATGTCGCGTCTCCGGCGTCAGCGCCACGTGCAGGGACACGATGTCCGAAGTGGCCAGCAGGCGATCGAGTGGCATGAACTCGGCGTCCGGCCACTGCGGATCACGGCGGCTGGTGACGGCCATCCGCATGCCGAAGGCCGCTGCCCTGTCCGCCACCGCGCGACCGATCCGTCCGGCACCAACGAAGCCGATCTGCTTGTCGCGGAGGCTGGTGCCCAGCATGAAATCGAAGCCCCACCCCTTCCAACCGCCGCTCCGGATCAGCCGCTCTCCCTCGCCGATCCGCCGTGTGATGCCGAGTATCAGCCCCCAGGTGAAGACCGCGACGTCCTCGGTGAGCACGTCCGGCGTGTTCGTGCAGATGATGCCCTTCGATGCCGCGTACGCGACATCGAGGTTGTCGTAGCCGACGGCGACGTTCGCGATGATCTTCAACTGCGGCCCGGCCGCGTCGATGGCGGCGCGATCGATGCGATCCGGCAGCAGCACGACGACGCCGTCGACACCAGCGAGACGCGCATGCAGTTCGGCGGGCGTCAGCGCCGCCTCGCCAGTATGGACATCGACATCGGCGTGCTCAGAGAGCTTCGCCACCACTGCGGCCGGCAGCCGCCTCGTAACCAGTATCTTCATTGGAGTGAGCATATCGCACCGCGGTCTGACGCTCGATCGAACCAGCTGCGGCCGGAGACCGGCCGACTAGTGTCCGAGCGAGAGGCAGTATCCGCAGCCGTTGCAGGCCACGGCCGGCTCGATCACGCACGGGCTGCCGGGCTCGGTGGCGGCAACCATGGTCAGACGCACATGGCTGACGTGCGGCCGCGGCGCCGAAGGCTGCGGCGCCTGGAAGCCTCTCGCCGCGAGCACCTGCCGTACGATCGTCCGAATCTCGTCGTCCGTCATTGCGCCTGTCCCGCGTCCACGTCGACGCGGTCGACAATCCCGATGATGGCGGCGTCGACGGGAGCCCCCCGCCGGCGCATCGCGTCGCCGGCGGCGCGCCCGTCGAGCACGATCAGCACCGTCTCGTGCACGCCCGCACCCACCGTGTCGACGGCCAGCAGCACGGACCCGCGGGGGCGATTCCGATCATCGAGCGGCTGCACCAGCAGCAGCGCGCTGCCCTCGAGCTTCCGGTGCTTGTGCGTCGACACGAGCGGGCCCACCACGCGGGCGACGATCATGCCGGCGGCGGCGCCGCGCCCTCGGCCGACCAGTGGTCGACGATCCCGACCACCGCGGCGTCCACGGGCGGCTCGGCCGGGTAGAACGGGAAGGCCGCTTCCTTGCCGCGGACGAAGAACACGACCTCGCCGGCGCCCGCACCAGCGGCATCGGCGGCGACGATCCGGCGCCCCTGCGGCCGGCGCTCGTGATCGAGCGGCTGCAGGACGAGCAGCTTCAGCCCGACGAGCCCGGGATCCTTCCGCGTCGCGACCACGTCGCCGATGACGCGCGCCATCTGCATGGCCTAGTCGTGCACCTCGATCTGATCGACGATGCCGACGATCGCGGCATCCACCGGGCAGTCCTTCATGCCGGCTGCCATGCGCGCGGAGCTGCCGTTGACGATCAGCACCGTCTCGCCCACCCCCGCGTCGACGGTGTCGACCGCGACGAGAAGCGCGCCGTCGACGCGGCCGGACGGATCCATGCCGCGCGTGAGCAGGAGCTTGTTGCTCTCGAGCTTCGGATCCTTGCGCGTGGCGACGACGGTGCCGATGACCTTGGCCAGGAGCATCGCAGAACGGGAAATGGAATGGCGGAACACAGGGAAGGGGAATGACACGGGCAGACGCGCGGCCGCCGGCCGCACGTCGTCCGGTGTCCTATTCCCGGCTTCCTACCGCATGGTTCACTTCTGCGCCTTGCCGATCGGCAGTGCGTCTTCGAGGTTGGCGTGGGGGCGCGGGATGACGTGGACCGAGACCAGCTCGCCCACGCGCCGTGCCGCGGCGGCTCCGGCGTCGGTCGCCGCCTTCACGGCGGCCACGTCGCCGCGCACGATCGCGGTCACGTAGCCAGCCCCGATCTTCTCCCAGCCGACCAGCGTGACCTTGGCGGCCTTCACCATGGCGTCCGCCGCCTCGATCATGGCGACGAGCCCCTTGGTTTCGACCATTCCCAGCGCCTCACCCATGTCGTCCTCCTGCTTACCGCAGCCTGCGTACGGCGTCTTCGATGAGCGCCGCGAGCTCGCGGTATGTTAACCGAATTTCCGCGTCTTCCTGCGGCGCGCGACCGGGTGCTGCCGGCAGCGGCAGGCCGCTCGAGGGGTCCGGCACGAGCCGCGCGCCATCCGCAGCCGGCGATCGCACCACCTGGCACGTCGCGTCCTCCACGCCCATCGTCCCCGGCGCGCCCACATCGTCAAGGCAGATGGGGGCGGGAGCGGCGATCCCGTAGAGTCCGCGAAGGCTCTGGAGCCGCAGCACTTCGTCCTGCGCAATCAGCCGCTCGCCGCCCAGCAGGCGTGCGGTCAGGCTGATGCGGGCGAAGTGCTCGATCGTCTCCATCTTGTAGTAGGCCGAGTACACGTCGCCGCCGACGGTCAGCGCGCCGTGATTGGCCAGGAGCAGGCCGTCGTGCGCCTTGATGTAGCGGCTGACCGCCTCGGGGAGCTCCTCGGTCGACGGCGTGGCGTACTCGGCGATCGGGATGCTGCCGAGCGTGCAGATCACTTCCGCCAGGACCGCGCGGTCGAGCGGCACGCCGGCCACGGCGAACCCGGTCGCCAGCGCCGGATGCGCGTGCACGACCGCACGCGCATCGGGGCGCTGCCGGTAGACCTCGAGGTGCATCTTCAGCTCGGACGACGCGTCCCGCGTGCCGGAGACCTTGCGGCCGTCCATGTCGACGACGACCATCATGTCGGCCGTCATGAACCCCTTCGAGACGCTCTTCGGCGTCGTGAGCAGCCGGTCGTCGGCGAAGCGGATGGTGATATTGCCGTCGTTGCTGGCGACGAAGCCGCGGGCGTACAGACGGCGCCCCACCTCGACGATGTCGGCCTTCAGCTGTTCGATCGGGGTCTCAGCGGCCACGCGGGATCACCGGCGCTGCCAGGCCTGCTGGCACTCGCGCGAGCAGAACCAGGCCGTCTCGCCGCCGCTCGAGGCGGAGAGCGCCTTCTCCTGCACGACGTAGGTCCCGCACACGGGGTCCTTGACCATCTTCGTGCCCGCCTGGGGAACACGCGGCCGCCGGCCGCCGCCCACGCCGGTCGCGCCGTCGACGACCCCCTCGAGCAGGCGCCATCCGGCCCGGATGACGATCAGCACCAGGAGGAGGAACAGCCCGATCCGGAGCAGCCAGAGCATGGACTACCTGCTGCCGGTGGCGGCGCCCCCCTGGACGTCCGGGTGGGCGGCCTTCACCGCTTCCAGCGCGCGCCGGGCGGCCTGTCCTTCCGGGCTCGCCGGCGCCAGGGCGACGACCCGTTCCCAGGCCTGCGTCGCGCCTTCCAGATCCTGCTTGCCGAACGCCCGCACGATGCCGACGTTGAGCATCGTCTTGGTGTGGCGCGGATCGATGGCCAGGGAGCGCTCGAACTGCTGGAGCGCGCGATCCGGCTGGTTCAGATAGTAATAGCTCACGCCGAGATCCGTGCTGACATCGGCGTTGCGCGGATCGACGGCGAGCGCGGCCTCGTACCAGCGCGCCGCGTCGGCGTACTGTTCCGCATCGAAATACAGGTTCCCGAGGTGGATGCGCGGCTCCGCGTTCTGCGGCTCGCGTCCGGCCTGCTCCTCGAAGCGGGTGAGGGCGGCTTCGTCGGGAGGCGGCGGCGGCTGGCGGGCCGGCGTCTGCGCGGGCGCGGCGTCGGCTGGCGCTGCCGCAGGCGCGGCCGCGGCAACCGGCACCGGTTGCGTGGCCGCGTACTGGGACGCGATCAGCCAGCCGGCCAGCAGGCCGAAGAACATGCCCGCGACGGCAAAGACAATCGATTCGCGCTTCATCGGGGACTGCAGGCCCGGGACCGGAGATCTGACAGGACGCTCGTCACGGCTGGCGCCGCATCAGCGGGGCTCCGCCGATCATAACAGCGTCCTCTGAAACCAGTCCACCAGCACCAGCGGCAGTTCGGGGCGTGCGGCCAGCAGCCGCGAGCCGTGCGCCGACGTGCCCTCGACGACGCGGACCTCGCGCAGTCCCGGCGTGATCTCGGCAAGCGCCCGGGCCGAGCGCACCGCGTACGGATCGTCCGCCGCGGCGATCAGCAGCGCGGCGCCGGCCCGCTGCGCGAAGCGCCGCATCGCCGGGGCGCAGCGCAGGTCGCGGTACTCCGAGGCCGGCGAGATCAGCGCGACCGACCGGACGGCGGGATCGGCCCCCGCCCCGATGACCGCCAGGGTGGCGCCGAGCGAACTGCCGGCGATGCCGATGCGCCCCGCCTGCACGTCGGACCGCCCCTTCAGCCAGTTCAGCGCGGCCTGCACGTCCTGCTGGAGCGGCGACAGCCCGGTCGTCCAGGTGCCCCCCGAGTGCCCGTGGCCGCGATAGTCGAGCGCCAGCACGCCGAACCCGGCCGCGCGCAGCACCGGAATCACGGCATCCCATTCGCGGTGATTGCGCGTGAGCATGTGCAGCAGCAGGACGGCGGGCGCCGGTCGCGGCGGCGGGAACCAGGCCGCGTCGAGACGCGTGCCGTCCGTGGCATGGAAGGTCACCGGCTGCGCGGCGGCGGATGCCGGCAGCGCGGCCAGGAGCGCGGCGACGAGCAGGGACCCGGTGAGACGGCGCGCCGCCGGCCGTGAACCCCCCGGGCGCATCAGCCGTCGACCGCGAGCACCCGGAGGTACTCGCGGACCACGCGCTCGAGGCCGACGAACAGCGCGCGGCTGATGAGGGCGTGCCCGATCGAGACCTCCTGCAGATGGGGGAGGGCGCGGAACACCTGGAGATTGTCGAGATCGAGGTCGTGCCCGGCGTTCACGCCGAGCCCGCGGTCGTGCGCGCGGCGAGCCGCGGCTACATAGCGGTGAAAGCTCGCGCTCGCCGCGGCCTCACCCTGCATGAAGGCGCGCGCGAACGGCTCGGTGTAGAGCTCCACGCGATCGCCACCGATGCCGGCCGCCCAGTCGATCGCGTCCGGCTCGGGATCCACGAAGAGGCTGACGCGGATGCCCGCCGCCTTCAGCCGGTCGACCAGCTCCCGCAGCCGATCGGCCGGCGTGTCCGGCGGCCAGCCCGCCTGGCTGGTGATCTCCCCTTCACGCACGGGAACGAGCGTGCACTGGTCGGGCCGCGTCGCGAGCACGAGCTCCATCAGGTCGGGACGCGGATCCCCCTCGATGTTGTACTCGACCCGGCCGCGCAGCGGCGCGAGCAGATCGGCGAGCTCGCGGACGTCGCGGAACGTGATGTGCCGGGCGTCCGCCCGCGGATGGACGGTGATCCCCTGCGCCCCGGCATCGATGGCGACCTGCGCCGCTTCGAGCACCGACGGTACGGCGCCGCCGCGCGAGTTGCGCAGCGTCGCGACCTTGTTGACGTTGACCGAGAGTGCAATCACGCCAGTTCCCGCTGGACCACGTCACCGATCTCGCGCGCCCAGCGGCCGATCTCATCGCGATCGCGTCCTTCGAGCATGATGCGCAGCAGCGGCTCCGTCCCCGAATAGCGCACCAGCAGCCGTCCCTGGCCGGCGAGCCGGCGTTCGACGTCCGCCATCACGGTGCGGATCGCCGCCACTCCCTCGAGCGGCTGCCGCTCGCGGACCCGCACGTTGACGAGCACCTGGGGGAACGACACGAGCTCGCCGGCAAGCGACGACAGCGGGCGGCCGGTGCTGATCATCACGCGCAGCACGTTCAGCGCCGTCGCCAGGCCGTCGCCCGTGAACAGGTAGTCGGAGAAGATCACGTGGCCCGACTGCTCGCCGCCGAGCGAGAAGCCGTGCTTCAGCATCTCCTCCATCACGTACTTGTCGCCGACCTGCGTCCGGCGCAGGTCGATGCCGGACTCGCGCAGCGCCAGCTCGAGACCGACGTTGCTCATCACGGTCGCGACGACGGTCTCGCCGCGCAGGCGCCCTTCGGCCTTGAGCTGCCGCGCGCACATCAGCATCACCGCGTCGCCGTCGATGACGCGTCCCCGCTCGTCGGCCAGGATCACGCGGTCGCCGTCGCCGTCGAACGCGACCCCGGCGCAGGCCCCGATCTCGCGCACGCGGCGCGTCATGCCCTCCGGGTGCGTCGAACCGCACTCGAGGTTGATGTTGCGGCCGTCCGGCGTGCAGCCGAGCAGGTCCACCTCGAAGCCGAGTCCCGTGAACAGCGCCTTCGCGACCTGGAAGGTCGCGCCGTTGGCACAGTCGACGACGAGCCGCGCGCCACGCAGCCGGCCGGCGTCGGGCAGAATCTCGCGAAGGTGTGTCAGATAGGCCGCCGACAGATCCACCGGCTCCACGTCGCCGGCGTCCCCGTCGTCGACGGTCCACGCACCGTCGGCGATCTCGGCTTCCACCTGCCGCTCGAGCTCCTCGGTGAACTTCCGGCCGCCCCCGGAAAACACCTTGATGCCGTTGTCCTCGAACGGATTGTGCGAAGCGGAGATCACTGCACCGAGCGTGACGTCGTGCGTGCGCGTGAGGTACGCGATCGCGGGCGTCGGCAGCACGCCGGCCGTGACGACGTGCGCGCCGGCGCTGCGGGCGCCGTACGCGAGCTCGCGTTCGAGCCAGGTGCCCGACTCGCGGGTGTCGCGGCCGATCAGCAGACGCGGCGGCGATTCGAGCGCCGGCAGCACGCGCACGAGCGCCGCCCCGAGCCGGCGCACGGTCGTGCGATCCAGCGGGTACTCGCCCGCGCGGCCGCGGACGCCGTCGGTGCCGAACAGTCGCGGCGCCATGGCTAGCGAATGGTCACGCCGAGCGTGGCGGGCTCGACGCCGGTAATGGTGTAGTCGTCTGGAGACTGGTACTTCACGGGAAGATTGTAGCGCCCGCGGCCCAACCCCGACACGTCCGCGAACAGCTGAAGCGCTCCGGGTTCGAGCCCCGAGACGATCGAGCCCGCGCCGCGGACATGCACCGTAACCTCAGCAGGACTGAGCGTCGCGCGGCGTCCCGCCGCAAGCCCCTGCACCTGCACCGGCACGTCCTCGACGGTGCGATCGATCGGCGCCGGGCCAATCTCGACCGTGACGGTGCCGCTGCGAGGATTGCGGAGCCGCGCCTTCGAATCGGGCAATCCGATCGTCACGACATCGCGCACGGTCGCGCGGGCCCCGTCGATGCTCACCGGCTCCGTCGTCGCCTCGGTCACCTGCCGCACCGCAGACTGCGGGCCGATTACCTCGACCGTTGCGGGATCCGTGATGACGCGGCCGGCGACGAAGCCGGGCGCCGGCTCCCCTTCGACGTCAGGGACGACGGGGACGATGCGTGCCGCCGACTCCTCGAAGGTCAGCGACACGGTCGACGGCGTCACCTGCAGCACGTCGACCCCCGCCGGCACGTTGACGTCGCTCGGCAGCAGGTGGAACAGACGGCGCCCCTCGCGCGCGGTGCGGAGATCGAGCACGGCGACGAGATCCGCCGCGCGCAGCTCGCCGAGGAGGCTGCTGCTGCCGCGCACCCGGACGTCGACGAGACTGTCCGGCTCGCTGATGAGCTCGAGGTGTTCCGGGATGTTGCGGTACTCGAGCGGAATCCGCAGCGCACGCTCCGCCTCGCGCTGTCCGGCCACCAGCCCCCACAGGAGCACGGCGAGCGCGATCGACAGGACCTTGACGCCGAAGTTGCGGAAGATGCGCGGGCTCATGGCGGCGGTCAGCGTTCAGGCGCCGTGCTCCGCCGACGCGGGCGGAGCAGCTGCCGCAGGCGCGCCCGCAGGCGATCCGCCGTGATGTTCCGCTCGATGCGCCCTTCGAGCACGAGCGAGATCTGGCCCGTCTCCTCCGAGACGACGACGGCCACGGCGTCGTTCTCCTCGGTGAGGCCGATCGCCGCACGGTGGCGGCTGCCGAGATCCCGGCTGAGTCGCGGGTTGACGGTGAGCGGAAGGAAACAGGCCGCCGCGGCGATCCGGTTCTCCTGGATGATCACCGCGCCGTCGTGCAGCGGCGTGCCGACCTGGAAGATCGTCACCAGGAGGTCGTAGCTGATCTCGGCGTCGAGCGGGATGCCCCCTTCGACGTAGTTGCGCAGCCCGATCTCCCGTTCGATCACGATGAGGGCGCCGGTGCGCCCGTTCGACAGCATCTGCGCGGCGACGACGACCTCCTCGATGGTCTCGTCCACCGCCACCCCCTTCGCGAGATAGCGGAAGAACGGCGCACGCCCGAGATGCGCGAGCGCGCGGCGCAGGTCGGACTGGAACAGCACGATCGCCGCGAAGACGACGTATCCGGCGAGATTGCGGATCAGCCAGTTGACGGTCTCGAGCTGGGCCATCCGCGAGATGTAGAACAGACCGACGGCCAGCCCGCCGCCGACCGCCATCTGCATCGCGCGCGTGCCGCGAATCAGATTGAGGACTTCGTAGATCAGGAACGAGACGATGGCGATGTCCACGAGATCGCGCCAGCCCAGAGGGGGACGGCCCAGCGCGTCTGTGATCCAGCCGAAGTCCATGCGGGTGTGAGTGGGTGAACGGTCCGGTACTCGGTAACAGGCTCTGACGGTTCAGCGGGCCGCCGGGGCCCGCGTTCAGCCTCCTGAACCCTCCCTGAATCCCGAACCGGCATGGTTCAGGATCGCGTCCATCGTCCGCACGACGTCCACCATCTCGCGGACCGCATGAACGCGCACGATGTGCGCGCCGCCCATGACGGCCGCGGCCACCGCGGCCGCCGTGCCCCACTCGCGCTCCGCGGGCAACCGCTCGCCCAGCGCCACCCTGAGAAACGACTTGCGCGAGGGGCCGACGAGCAGCGGACGGCCGAGGGTCGCGAGCGCCGGCAGGTCGGCGAGCACCTCGAGGCTGTGCGCCGCCTGCTTGGCGAAGCCGATCCCGGGATCGAGCATCAGCCGTTCCGCGGCCACGCCGCCGGCAATGGCGGCGTGCATTCGCTCCCGGAGCTCCGCGGCCACGTCCCGGACGACGGCCCCGTAGCGGGCCTCGCGGTACATCTCGCGGGAGCGCCCGCGGTTGTGCATCAGCACGAGCGCGGCGCCCCGGGCGGCAACGACCTCCGCCAGGGCGGGATCATATCGCAGCGCGCTGATGTCGTTCACGATGGACGCGCCGCGGTCGATGGCGGCGTCCGCCACGGCAGCCTTGTACGTGTCGACGGAAACGGGGATTCGGAGGCGCCCCTGGAGCCGCTCGAGCACCGGCAGGACCCGGGCCAGCTCCTCCCCCGGGGGCAGGGGGTCGGCGCCCGGGCGGGTCGATTCGCCGCCGATATCGACGATGTCGGCGCCGGCCTCCTGCATGGCGAGCGCGGCGTCGGCGGCATGGTCCGGGCCGAGGTGCCGGCCGCCGTCGGCGAACGAGTCGGGCGTGACGTTCAGGATGCCCATGACGAGCGTCCGGGGCCCGAGCGACAGCGATTGCCCGTGCGGGAGCGGAATTTCGAAGGAGGGGCGCGGGAAGAGCCCCCCGCTGGAGGGCGGACGGAGGTCCACGCGGATATCAGGACGGGTGTCTGACACCGGTACCGGTACGGGTGTCAGACACCACTCGGCCCGTGCCTATTCCTGCGGCAGCGGGTTGTTCAGATTCGGGACGAACCCCGGACGCGTCTCCTTCCGGGTGCGGTCGTCGGAGACGGCGCGCGGCGGTTCGACCGGCGGCGTCGGCGGCTCATCGAGCGGCAGCCCGCCGACGATCCGCTTCACCTGGTCAGCGTCGAGCACCTCGCGCGCCAGCAGCGCGTCGGCGAGGTTCTGCAGCCCCTGGCGGTTCTCCTGCAGGATCTGCAGGGCGCGCTCGTAGTTCTCGGTGACGAACCGCTTGACCTCCTGGTCGATCCGGAGCGCCGTGTCCTCGCTGTAGTCCGAACGCTGGGCGATCTCGCGGCCGAGGAAGATCTGCTCCTCCTTCTTGCCGAACGTGAGCGGGCCCATCGCGTCGCTCATGCCCCACTCGCATACCATCGCGCGCGCCATCTCGGTCGCCCGCTCGAGATCGTTGCCGGCGCCGGTGGTGATCTGTCCGAGCATGATCTCCTCGGCGATGCGCCCGCCGAGCAGGATCGCGATGCGATCGTTCAGGTAGTCGCGCGAGTAGTTGTGCTTCTCGTCGGCCGGCACCTGCTGCGTCAGGCCGAGCGCCATGCCGCGCGGGATGATCGTGACCTTGTGGATCGGGTCGGCGTGCGGCAGCTTCACGGTGAGCACGGCGTGTCCCGCCTCGTGAATCGCCGTGACCTTCTTCTCCTCGTCGCTGATGATCATCGAGCGCCGCTCGGCCCCCATGAGGACCTTGTCCTTGGCGAACTCGAAGTCGACCATCCGGACGACCTTCTGGTTGTACCGCGCGGCGTTGAGCGCCGCCTCGTTCACCAGGTTCGCGAGGTCCGCGCC
>CAYUPN010000011.1:0-5346 GCA_964446605.1 uncultured Bifidobacteriaceae bacterium
GATCAGGTCCCGCCGGCGCCTGCGCCGGTCGCGCCGGCGGATCAGGTCGGATCAGGTCCCGCCCGCGCCTGTGCCGGTCGCGCGGGCGGATCAGGTCCCGCCTTCGCCGCGCGTGAATCCGCGCGCGGCTACGGCGGCCCGCCGGCGCCTTCGGCGCGGCGGGGGATCAGGTCTGATCAGGTCGAACCCGCCGCGCCCGCGCCGGAACCCGGACGCGGGCTTCGCCGGGAACCGCGTCAGGTCCGTGCCGGCTGCGGTTTCGCGAAGAACTCGCGCATCAGCCGGCGCAGCAGCGGAATCGAGACGAGGACGGACAGCAGGTTCGGGATGGCCATCAGCCCGTTCAGCGTGTCGGCGATGTCCCAGACCAGGTGCAGCGACCCGACGGCACCGAGGACGATGAAGACCAGCCAGAGCAGGCGGTAGGGCAGCGCGGCGCGCGCCCCGAGCAGGTACACCACGCCGGTCTCCCCGTAGTAGCTCCACCCGATCAGCGTCGAGTACGCGAACAGCATCAGGCTCGTCGTCACGATGACGTGCCCCCAGGTGCCGGGCAGGCCGATCGCGAACGCCGCGCCGGACAGCGCGGCGCCGGTCTCGCCGGCCGTCCAGGCGCCGGTCACGAGGATCACGAGACCGGTCATCGTGCAGATCAGCATCGTGTCGACGAACACCTCGAAGATGCCGTAGAGCCCCTGCCGGACCGGATGGTCCGTCTGCGCGGCGGCGTGCACCATCGGCGCGCTCCCGAGCCCCGCCTCGTTCGAGAACAATCCGCGCGCGACGCCGTAGCGCAGCGCGAGCATCATGGTCGAGCCGGCGAACCCGCCCGTCGCGGCCGTGCCCGTGAACGCCCCGGCAAAGACCTGGCCGAGCGCCTCGGGAATCGCTCCCGCAAACCGGATCAGGATGACGGAACCGCCCAGCAGGTACAGGAGCGCCATCCCGGGGACCAGGATCTCGGCGACCTCGCCGATCCGGCGGATGCCGCCCAGGATGACGGCGGCGCTGATGACGGCGAGGACAATGCCGGTGACCACCGGATCGATCCCGAAGGAAGCGCGGAGGCTGGCGGCGACGGAGTTGGCCTGCACCATGTTGCCGATGCCGAAGGCCGCGAGGGAGACGAGCCCGGCGAAGATGGCGCCCAGCCACGGCAGGCCGAGCCCCTTCTTCAGCGTGTACATCGCCCCGCCGCGCATCACCCCCTTCGCGTCCGGCTCGCGATAGTGCAGCGCGACGACGATCTCGGCGAACTTCGTGCACATGCCGAGAATGCCGGAGACCCAGAGCCAGAAGAGCGCGCCGGGACCGCCGATGGCAATGGCGGTGGCAACGCCGGCGATGTTGCCGACGCCGACGGTGGAGGCCAGCGCCGTCGCGACGGCCTGGAACGGCGAGACGCTGCCGGCCCCGGCGCCCGTCTGCCGGAGCTTGCCCAGCACCTCGCGCAGCGCGGTGCCGAGATAGCGGAACTGCGCAACGCCCGTGATTATCGTCAGCAGGACGCCCGTGCCGAGCAGCAGCACGATCGTGGGCCAGCCCCAGACGAACCCGTTCAGCCACGCGTTCCAGGCCGCCAGCTGTTCAAGCATGCGTTCCCCTCATCGCGGATGATGTCGCGCCCGTCGTCGAGCGCCCCCGCGTGTCAATCCGGCCGGCAGTCCGGCACGGCCGGTTCTCAAGGCCGCAGCGCCTGCACGGCCGCGGCAACGACGCCGCGGGACGCCGCCAGTGCGGCTCGCGCCTGCTCCGCGTCACAGCCGGCGCGCAGCATCACGATCGCGACGGGCAGCTCGCCGCCGGCACGCTCGAGCGTGGCCGCCGCGGTTCCCTCGTCCGCCCCCGTCTCGGCCGCCAGGATGCGCAGCGCCCGCGCGCGCAGCTTGACGTTGCGCGGCAGCAGGTTCGTCATGCGGTTGCCGGTGACGTAGCCGAGGCGGATCATCACGCCGGTCGAAATCATGTTGAGCACGAGCTTCTGCGCGGTGCCCGCCTTCATCCGCGTGGAGCCCGCAATCACCTCGGGCCCGACGACCGGCACGATGGCGAGCTCCGCCGCGCGCGTGATCCCGGATCCGGGCACGCACGTCACCGCCGCCGTGAACGCGCCGAGGGCGCGCGCGTGCGCGACGGCGCCGACGGTATACGGCGTGCGGCCGGATGCCGCCAGGCCGACGACGGCGTCGCCCGGGCCGAGCCCGCGCGCGTCGAGGTCGCGGGCGCCGGCCTCGCCATCGTCCTCCGACGCTTCCACCGCGCGATGGCACGCCTCGTATCCGCCGGCGATCACCCCCTGCACGAGATCGGGCGGCACGCCGAAGGTCGGCGGACATTCGGACGCGTCGAGCACGCCGAGCCGCCCCGACGTTCCGGTGCCGACGTAGATCAGCCGGCCGCCGGCGGCGAGCCGCCCGGCGATGGCGTCGATGGCCGCGGCGACGGCATCGAGCTCGCGCGCGACGGCGGCGGCGATGGTGGCGTCCTCGTCGTTGATCAGCTGAACGATCTCGCGCGTGGACCGCGTGCTGATGTCCCGCGTGCGGGGGTTCTCGCGCTCGGTGACGGGCAGGTCGGAACGGGAGTCGGTCATCAGGTGGACGCGGGCGGCGCGGGCGCCAATGGTATCAGCCCGTGGCGCGTCCGGTTGCCGCGCCGCCGGCTGCGGCTGACGCTGACATTGTTCGGCTGTCGCGTGGAACTACGACTCCGGGTTTTCCTGTATGGATCCTGTGGAGGTCGCCCTCCAGGGAGACTTTTTTCCAGACGGGCCCGGGAGCGACCGGAGCCTCGCACCAGTAATGGAGCCCGCCGGATCCAGTACCCCTGCATCGTGTAGCACGCCATCGGGGTACGGGAATTGTAACCTCGCCCGCTCGCTTCGGCACGCATCGATCGGAGGCATTCGCGCCTCCGGACATCGGCTCGGGGCCCTGTAACCCGCAGGGCGAAGCTACGCCCCGGCACGCCGCCCGCGCCCGAAGCCTCCCGCAACAGGACGCTTTTCATGAAAGCCTGGCACGCTGTCTGGACACGCTCCCGCCACGAACAGCTGGTCTCGCGCGAACTGCATCTGCGCCGGATCGAGGGCTTCCTCCCGACGGTTCCCCGGTGGAGCCGCTGGAAGGATCGGCGCAAGCGCATCGAGTGGCCGCTGTTCCCCGGCTACTGCTTCGCCCGCTTCGACGCCGCCGAGCGGTTCACGGTGCTCAACTGCATGGGCGTCGCGTCGATCGTCTCGATCAACGGCGCCCCCGCGCCGATCCCCGACGAGCAGATCGAAAGCGTCCGCCGCCTGGTCTCGAGCGAGCTGGCGTACGACCCCTGCCCCTTCGTCCGCGAGGGGCAGCGCGTCGAAGTGGTGCGCGGCCCGCTCGCGGGCGTTCGCGGGCGGCTGGTCCGGAAGGGCGCGAACGCGCATCTCGTCATCGCGGTGGAGACCGTCAGCCAGGCCGTCAGCGTCCAGGTGGATGCCGCGGACGTGGTCCCATGCTGACGCGCGCGCTGCTGATCCTGCTGGCCGCCGCGTGGGCGGGATCCGCGGCGGCGCAGCCGCTCGCCGACGAGGCCGAGCCGGTCACCGATCTGACCTGGCGCCCGTCGATCGCGTTGACGACCCTTGGCTACGACAGCAATGTCCTGAACGACCACGACGACGTCCAGAGCGATTTCGTCACCGCCGTGCGCACCGGCCTCAAGCCGTCGCTGCGCCTCGGACCGGCGATCGTCGCCGGCGAGGCGACGCTGGCCTACACCTACTACGCGCAGCTCGTCCGCGAGCGCGGCGTCGACGGCACCGGCCGCGCACGGGTGACGCTGCCCTTCTCCCGCTTCCGGCTCCACGGATCGGGCGCCTGGTTCAATCAGAAGGAGCGCTTCAACGAGGAGGTCGACGCGCGCGCGCGCCACACGGCGACGGAAGCCGCCGTGGGGATCGACGTCGCCCTCGGGGCGCTGACCGCCCTGACGCTGACCGCCGCCGAGCGCCGTGTCGACTTCGCCGACAGCGGCGATGCGGCCGGGCTGGGGCAAACGCTCGACCGGACGGAGCGGGCGCTGACGGCCGGCCTGCGCTACGAGCTCACGCCGCTCACGACGGTGTCCGGCGCAATCTCGGTCGGCCGGCACCAGTTCGTGTTCGCGCCCGACCGCGACGGCGAGAGCGCCGGCGCCGACGTGCGCATCGACCTCGCCGAGGACGCCATCGTCGGCGGGCACGGGCGGATCGGGTGGCGCCGCGTGACGCTGGCCAGCCCGCAGGTGCCGTCGTTCGAGGGGCTCGCCGGATCGGCGGGGCTGTCGGCGCACATCGGCGGCTCCACGCGCGTCGGCGTCGGCGCCCGCCGCGACCTCACGTTCTCGGTCGGCGAGGTGCTGCCCTACTACGTCGAGAGCGCCTTCGGCGGTTCGATCGGACGCACGCTCGGTGAGCGCTTCGAGATTGGCGTGCGCGTCGAGCGCGTCCGGCTCGACTACGTCCGCCTGATCGACGCGTTCGACCCCGGCGGGTACCGCGAGCGGGTCACGATACTGGGCGGGTCGATGACCTATCGCACGCCGGCCGGCCTGGAGGTCACCTTCCATGTCGACCAGCGCCTCCGGCGCACGAGCGCCGACTTCAGCCGCAACTACGACAGCCTCCGGTTCTACACGGCCATCGGGCCGGTCCTGAGCTTCTAGGGCCGGTCCCGGGCCTCCAGGTCCAGTCGCCATGCCGCACCTGCACCCTTCCGGTTCGTGCCCGCCGCGACGCTGCGCCGTGGCGGCGGTTTCCGCGATCCTCGCGGCGGTCCTGCTGCTGCCGGCCGCCGCACGCGCCCAGGCGCCCGAGTACGTCATCGGTCCGCGCGACGTCATTGCCGTCACGGTCGCCAACGAGCCCTCGCTCTCGGGCCGGTTCACCGTCGTCGCCGACGGCACGCTCAGCTTCCCGCTCCTCGGGACGCTGAAGGTCGGCGGGCTCTCGCCCGCGGCGGTCGAACGGGAGCTGACGACACGGCTCGCCGACGGCTATCTCGAGCGGCCGGTCGTCAGTGTCGTCCTCGAGCAGTTCGCGAGCCAGCGCGTGCTGGTGGTGGGGGAAGTGCAGCGCGCGGCCAGCTATCCGCTGACCGGCCGGACGACGGTGCTGGAGATGCTGCTGCAGGCGGGGGCGCCGACCGCGAGTGCGGCGTCCGAGGCGCTGCTCGTCCGGACGCCGCCGGACGACCCGTCGTCGCGCACGGTCCAGCCCATCGACCTCCGTGCGCTCCAGCAGGGTGATCTGTCGCAGAACGCGCTGCTGCAGAGCGGCGACATGCTGTTCGTGCCGCGCGCCGAAGCGCCGCTGCCCGTCTACGTCACCGG
>CAYUPN010000011.1:5446-39734 GCA_964446605.1 uncultured Bifidobacteriaceae bacterium
TGCGCCTGAACGTCGTCGACGTGCTGCGCGAGCGGCGGCTCGTCATCGGCGCCGCGCTTGCGATCTCGGCGCTGCTGCTGGTGCTGTATGCGGTCTTCGGCCGCGCCGAGCGCCAGTACGAGGCGCACGCGCAGCTGCTGGTCGAGCCCGAGGTCCGCTCGCCGCTGGCGGCGGAGGACGCGCGGGCCGATCCGACGAACCGGTTCTACGAGACGCAGCTGCGGATCCTGCGGAGCCGGACGCTGGCACGCCGCACCCTGGCCGGATTGCGGGCGCAGGCGCCCCGCGGGACCGCGGACGGTCCGGACGCCGCTGCCGGCGGCGAGGCGGCGGAGCCTGACGGGCCCGACGCGGAGATTCCTGCGGGCGACGTCGACCGGTTCCTGCGCGCGCTCACGATCACGCGCATTCCGGACACCGGCATCGTCGAGGTGCGCTACCGCTCGGCCGATCCCGAGGAGGCGGCGCGCACGGCCAACGCGCACACGCAGGCGTTCGTGCAGCAGAGCGTCGAGCTCACGCTGCTGGGATCGCGCCAGCTGGCCCGGTGGATTCTGCAGCCGCTCGAAGAGCAGCGGGAGCGCCTCGAGGCCGGCGAGGCGGAGCTGCGCCAGTTCCAGCAGCAGTACGGATCGCTGGAGGGGCGGCAGAACCTGATCACGCAGCGGCTGACGGAGCTGAACGCCGAGGTGCTCCGCGCGCGCGCCAACCGGGTCTCAAAGGAGACCTCGTTCCAGATGCTGCAGCAGGCGCGCGCTCAGGGGCGCGACCTGCTGGAGCTGGCGGGCATGGTGTCCTCGCCCATGGTCCAGCAGCTCTCGTCGGAGCTCGCCGGGCTGCACCGGCGCGACGCCGAGCTGGCGCCGCAGTACGGGCCGCGCCATCCCGAACGGGCGAAGATCCAGCAGGGCGTGACGTTCGTCACGCACAGCCTCGAGGTCGAAGTCGCCCGGGCGATCGACGCGGTCGCGCGCGAGCTCGAAGCGGCGCGCCAGGAGGAGCAGAAGGCGCTCGGCGCGCTCAACGCGCAGTCGTCGGAGGCGGCAACGCTGACGCGGCGCGCCGCCGAGTACGATGCGCGGCGCCGCGAGGTCGCGGGGGACCGCGCGCTGCTCGAGCGGCTGCAGGGGCGCGCACGCGAGCTGAACCTCACCAACGACTACGAGCTGAGCAACATCCGCGTCCTGGACGCCGCGGAGGTTCCCCGCGGGCCGATGCCGACCGCGAAGGCGCGCAACCTCGCGATCGGCGGGATGGCGCTCGTCATGCTGTCGTTTCTCGCCGGCTTCGCCGTGCACCTCTTCGACGAGCGGCTGCGCTCGCCGGAGGACGTCCGCGCGCACCTCGGGCTGCAGTACCTGGGCATGGTGCCGCAGCTGGCGGGTCCGCCGCCGCCGCCCGGCACCGAGCGCCACGCGCTGCCGGAGCCGTTCGACGAGGCGGTGCGCGACGTCCGGACGCACGTGCTGTGCACGCCGGCCGGCCGGGAGGCGCGGCTGCTGCTGGTGGCCAGCGCCGGCATGAGCGAGGGCAAGACCCTGGTGGCGACGAATCTCGCCACCGGCCTGGCGCAGGTGGGG
Organism: uncultured Bifidobacteriaceae bacterium; assembly: GCA_964446605.1. GTDB lineage: Bacteria > Acidobacteriota > Vicinamibacteria > Vicinamibacterales > JAENWD01 > JAENWD01. The sequence goes on from CAYUPN010000011.1 coordinate 7,027, forward strand.
CACCGCGTGCTGCTCGTCGATCTCGACATGCGGCATCCGAGCGTGCACCGCCGGTTCGACCTGACGGTGCAGCCGGGCCTGGCCGAGCTGCTCACGGGCGCCGCCAACGCGGCGACCGCCATCCGGCAGACCAGCGTCCGTGGGCTCTGGGTGCTCACGGCTGGGGGGAACCTGCCGCGCAATCCGGGCGATCTGCTCGGCTCCGACGTGTTCCGCCGGCTGCTCGCGCACCTGCCCGAGTCGTTCGACCGCGTGGTCTTCGATTCGCCGCCGGTGATGGCGTTCACCGACGCATCGGTCGTCGCGCACCAGCAGGCCGGTGTCGTGTTCGTCGTGAGCGCGGATCGCACGCCGAGGCGGGCCGCGCAGGCGGCGGTGGATCGGCTGGAGGCGGTCGGCGCGCGCTTCGTCGGCTCGGTCATCAACCGGGTCGATCCGAGCCGCCACGGGTCCAGCTACTACCCGAGCTCGAACTACTACGGACCGCGCTCCTCCGAACGCGTCTGATCACCAGACGGACACCCGTTTTTCCACCGATCCGGATCGCGCTGTCATGCTCCCCTTCACGCGCGGCGGACTGAGGCGACCCCTGATCATCGGCGAGGTCGCGCTCGCGCACGACGGCAGCCTCGGCCTCGCGCATGCGTTCATCGACGCGATTGCCGGGGCCGGCGCCGACGCGGTGAAGTTCCAGACGCACTGCGCGGCCGAGGAGAGCACGAAGCGCGAGCCCTGGCGCGTGCGCTTCAGCCCGCAGGACGAGACGCGGTTCGACTACTGGGTCCGGACGGCGTTCACCGAAGCGCAGTGGCAGGGGCTCAGCCGGCACGCCGCCGGGCGGGGCCTGCTCTTCATCAGCTCCGCCTTCTCGGTGGCGGCGGTCGACCTGCTCGATCGCGCCGGGGTCGCCGCCTGGAAGCTCGCGTCGGGCACGCTGGACGATTCGCGCCTGCTGGAGCGGCTCGCGGGGGATCGGCGCACGGTACTCGTCTCGACGGGCATGAGCCCGCTCGACGAGATCGACGCTGCCATCGCGCGGCTGCGCGTCCGCGGCACGCCGGTCGCCGTGCTCCAGTGCACCTCGCAGTATCCCTGCCCGCCCGAACGCGTCGGCCTGAACCTGCTCGACGTCTTCCGGCAGCGCTACCGCTGTCCTGTCGGCCTCTCCGACCACTCCGGGACGATCTTCCCCTCGCTCGCCGCGGCCACCCTCGGCGCCGACGTCCTGGAGGTCCACGTCACGCTCAGCCGCGAGATGTTCGGTCCCGACGTCCCCGCGTCGGTGACGACGGCGGAGCTGCGCCAGATCGTGGAGGGCGCGCGGTTCATCGCGCAGATGCTCGCCTCGCCCGTCGACAAGGACGCGGAAGCCAGCGCGCTCGAGCCGATGCGCGACATCTTCGGCAAGAGCCTCGTCTCCATCGAGGCGCTCCCGGCGGGCCTCGTCCTCGAGGCGCGGCACGTCGCGTTCAGGAAGGCGGGCAAGGGGCTGCCGCCCGGCCGTCTCCCGTCGCTGGTCGGACGGCGGCTCCGCCGCGCGGTGGCCGCGCACGAGCCGCTGGCCGACGCGGATTTCGAGGAGGCCTGAATGCGCCGGCGCGTCTCCGTGGTCATCACCGCCCGTCCGAGCTACAGCCGCATCCGCAGCGCGCTCACGGCGATCGTCGAGTCGCCGGACCTGGAGCTGCTGCTCGTGCTCGCCTCGTCGGCGCTGCTCGATCGCTACGGCAGCGCGAGCCGGCACATCGAGCACGACGGGTTCCAGCCCGCCGCGCGCGTCTACAACGTGCTCGAGGGGGGCACGCTGGCGACGATGGCGAAGACGGCGGGCCTGGGGCTGCTGGAGCTCGCGACGGTCTTCGATCACCTGAAGCCCGACCTGGTCGTGACGATCGCCGATCGCTTCGAGACGCTCGCCACCGCCGCGGCCGCCGCCTACATGAACATCCCCGTCGCGCACGTGCAGGGAGGCGAGGTCACGGGGTCGATCGACGAGAAGGTGCGCCACGCCGTCACCAAGCTCGCCGATCTCCACCTGGTCGCGACCCGCCGGGCCGCCGAGCGCGTCGTCCGGATGGGCGAGGACCCGGATGCCGTGGTCGTGACCGGCTGCCCGTCCATCGACCTGGCGGCCGAGGTCGTGGCGCGGCCCGACCTCGACTTCGATCCGTTCGAGCGGTACGGCGGCGTCGGCACCCGGGTGGATCTGTCGGGCGACTACCTGATGGTCCTGCAGCATCCGGTGACGACGGAGCACGACGAGGCGCGTGCGCAGGTGCTCGAGACGCTGCACGCGGTGCGCGCGTCGGGGCTGCCGGCGCTGTGGTTCTGGCCGAACGCGGACGCGGGGACCGACGGCATCTCGAGCGGCATCCGCGCGTTCCGCGAGCGCGAACAGCCGGAGACCATCCGGTTCTTCAAGGGCATGGCGCCGCTCGACTTCCTGCGCCTCGCGTACCGGTCGCGGTGCCTCATCGGGAACTCCAGCCTCGGCATCCGCGAGTGCTCGTACCTCGGCGTGCCGGCCATCAACATCGGCACGCGCCAGGCCGGGCGCGAACGGGGACGCAACGTGATCGACACCGGGTACGACCGGGCCGCGATCGCCGAGGCGCTGGACACGCATCTCCGCGCCGGGCGCTATCCGCGCGACACGCTCTATGGCGACGGGCGGGCAGGGGAGCGCATCGCGCGCGCGCTGGCCGCGCAGCCGCTCACGGTCGAGAAGCGGCTCGCCTTCTGAGACGGCCATGAAAATCGCGCCGCATGCAACCGGTACCGGCCTGCTGACGGCGGAGCCGCCTGGGCGCCGCGGTCTGCGCGGGTGGGCCGACAGCCTCTCGCGCGTCCTCGAGCTGCGGGACACGGCGATGGGTCCGCCGGCGTACATCGTCTTCGCGGTGCTGCTGGCGCTGCACGTCGCGGTCTTCGCCAACGCGATCGCGTATCTGCCCGCGGAGGCGGACGACCTGCGACTCATCTCCACGGCCGTTCGCGCGGAGAGCCCGCTCGAGCTGCTGACGCGCGACGCCGGGCTGAAGAACCCCGTATACCGGCCCCTCCTCTCCATCTCCCTGTGGGCGGTGTACGAGGTGTTCGGGGTGCGGTCGTGGCCGAACCAGCTGCTCGGCCTGCTGCTGCACTTCGCGAATCTCTGTCTGCTGGCGTGGATTCTGCTGCGGTCGGGCGCGCCGCGGCTGGCCGTGCTCGGCGGATCCGCGCTCGCGGTCTCGTCGATCTACACGGTGTCGCCGGTCGTCTGGGTCGCGGACCGCGCGACGCTGATGACCGCCTTCTGCGTGCTGCTGCTCGTCGCGCATGCGGTGGATCGGCACGCCCGGCGGCAGGGGCTCAGCGCGATGTTCGTCGCGCTCGTGTCCGCGGCCGCGGTGCTGAGCAAGGAGGCCGGTGTCATCGTGCCGCTGCTGGCGCTGCTCTGCGCGGCGGGACTGCACCGGCACGGCACACGCGCCGCACGACTGCGCGTGACCGCGGCCGTCGTCGGCGTGCTGGCGGGATACGCCGCCGTGCGGTTCGCGATCTTCGGATGGGACGCACTCGGATACGACGAGAGCGGCTACCTGCTGGCGACCTGGCACTACGACAGCGCGGCGGGCCTCGCACCCGGCTGGCGCCTGTGGGCGGCCATCGAGAACGTCCTGAAGAACATGATCGCCGTCGCGCTGCCGATCTTCGACAACGAGGGCGGGTTCCAGAACCGGGCGACGTTGATCAAGCTGGCGCCGATCTGGATGCCGACGGCGCTGCTCGCCGCGATGGCGCTCCGGCGGCGGTGGAGCCCGCTGCAGCGCCTCGCCGTGGCGCTCATCGTGCTGAACGCGCTCGTGCATTACGCGGCGTTCCGCCATCGGGTGCAGTACGTCGCCTGGCTCGGACTGTGCGTGTGGGTGGCGGCCTCGCCGGGACTCGTCACCACCCGGCTGCGCCGGACCGCGGCGGCGGCGATGCTCTGCGCGGTGCTCGGCGGGCTCGCCTACGGCAGCGCCTTCGTGGCGGACGGATGGCTGTATCGCTACCGGATGGTGACGGCGCTCCGCCTGGCGCCGCTGCAGGCCAGGTATCCGCGCGAAATCGACCGGGCGCTCGTCGAGCGCATTCTCCGGCGCTACGGGAGCCCGGCCACCGGCCCGGCTGCCGCGGCGAACCACTGAGCAGCGGACTTCCGCCCGTGCACGTCGCGTTCCTGACCTGCGAGTACCCGCCGCTGCCCAGCGGGGGCATCGGCACGAGCGTCCGCACGCTGGCGCGCGCGCTGGCCGCCGCGGGACACCGCGTCACGGTGCTCGGCTGGGGCCACGACGCGCGCTTCGACGACCAGGGAGTGCGGGTGGTGATGCAGCCGGCGACACACGTGCCGAAGAGCGGCTGGCTGGTCAATCGCCTGGGTGCGCACCGCGCGCTGGGCGCCCTCGTGGAGCACGAAGGACTGGACATCGTCGAGGCGCCCGACTGGTGCGGCCCGAGCGCCGGTGTCCGACCGGCGTGCCCGGTGGTGATTCGCTGCAACGGATCCGCGCTCTACTTCGCGCGGCTGCTCGGCGAGCGCGTCAGCCGGCGCGACGCGGCGGCGGAGTGGCTGGCGCTGCGGCAGGCGGCGGGAGTCGTCGCGGTCAGCCGGTTCACCGCGTCGGAAACGCGCCGGCTGTTCCGGTTGCGGCGGCCGATCGGGACGATTCCGAACGGCATCGACCTCCGCCAGTTCGAGCCCGTCGATCCGTCGCTCGTCGACCGCGACCTCGTGCTCTACGCCGGCACGGTCACGCGGAAGAAGGGCGTGCTCGATCTCTGCCGCGCGTTCTCCCGGCTCGTCGATCGCCATCCGTCCGCGCGGCTCGTCGTGGCGGGACGCGACACGCCGGATCCGCGCACCGGCTCCGTGTCGTGCTGGGCGCTGTGCTGGCGGGAGCTCAGCGGCGCGGCGCGCCGGCAGACCGAGTACGTGGGCACGCGGCCCCACGACGAGATCCGCGAGCACCTCGCGCGTGCGGCCGTCTGCGCCTTCCCCTCACACGCCGAGGCGATGCCGCTCGTGTGGCTCGAGGCCATGGCGTGCGGCCGTCCCATCGTCGCCTACGGGATCGGCTGGGCGCCCGAGGTCATCACGCCGGAGGAGACGGGCCTGCTCGTGCCGCCCGGCGACGTCGAGGCCTTCGCGCGGGCGCTGGCGCGGCTGCTCGGCGACCCCGACCGCGCCGACGCGATGGGGCAGGCGGCGCGGCGCGACGTCGAGACCCGCTTCGCGGCCGACCGGGTCGCACGGCAGACGCTCGCGTGGTACTCGGAGGTCCTTCATGCAGGCGCCACGGCGGCTCCTGCCGTTGACTGAGGTGCGGCCATGGTCCCAGGTCGAATCGTGCTCCGGACCATCGGACTGATTCCGGCACGCGGCGGGTCGAGACGCATTCCCCGGAAGAACCTGCGTCTGCTCGGCGGGCGCCCGCTGCTCGCGCACACCGTGGAGGTGGCGCGCCGCGCACGCCGGCTGGCCGGGCTGGTGCTCAGCACCGACGACGAGGAGATCGCGGCGCTCGGCCGCACGCTGGGCGTGGCGGTGCCGTTCGTCCGGCCCCCGGAGCTGGCCGCCTCCGACACGCCGATGCTGGCCACGGTGCAGCACGCCCTCCGCTGGCTCGAGGCGGCCGGCGAACGCGTCGACGCGGTGTGCCTGCTGCAGCCCACGGCGCCGTTCCGGACGGCCGATCAGATCGACGGCTGCATCGATCTGCTCGAGCGCGCGAACCACGACGCCGTCGTGACGATCGTCCCCGTGCCGGCGGAGTACCACCCCGACTGGGCGTACCGTCGCAGGCCCGACGGCATCCTGCGGCTCTGGACCGGCGGGCGCGACCCGGTGTCGCGCCGGCAGGACCTCGAAATCGCGTACTGCCGGTCCGGTGACGTCTACGTCACGCGGCGCGACGCGATCCTGGTGCAGGGAAGTCTCTACGGGAGCTCGGTCGCGGGCTATCCGATCGACCCCGCGGGCACGGTGAACCTCAACGATCCCGACGACTGGGAGCGCGCCGAACGCATGCTGGCCGTCGGCACGGCGGCGGTGACGCGCTGAGCACGTCCGGGCAGGTGACACGTGGCGAAGTCGATGATGGTGCTGATGCCCGATGGCGTCAGCCTCCGCACGTTCGTGCTGGGCGGCGCGCTGTCGCGGGTGTCCGACCGGGCCGGCGCGGGGGTGCTGCATCCGGCGCCGGACGCGCTGGTGCCCGTCTACCAGCGCCAGGCGCCCGGGACGACGTGGACGAAGCTGCCGCCGGCACAGGACAGCGCGCTCGTGTTCATGCTGCGCAACGCGGTGAACGCCGCGCACGGAACCTGGGCGGGCACGTTCGCCAGCCGCTACCGCCGGAAGCCCCCGCAGCCGTGGCGGCGCGCGGGCGCGCTCGCCGTCGCACAGGCCGTGGGTCGGCTGTCGGCCTCCCCATCCGGCATCACGCGGCTCTCCCGCCTGCACGAGGCGGCCGCGTCGCGACTGCCGGACGTGCAGTGGTACCGCGACCTGTTCCGGCGCTCGCGGCCAGGCCTGGTGTTCTGCGCCAAGCAGCTCTCGCTCCGCGCGGTGCCGCCGGTGCTCGCCGCGCGCTCGCTCGACATCCCGACGGCCACGTTCATCTTCAGCTGGGACAACCTCACGGCCAAGGGACACATCCCGGCGCCGTTCGATCACTACCTGGTGTGGAGCGAGCACATGCGGCTCGAGCTCCTGCACTACTACCCGGCCGTGCCCCCCTCGTCGGTGCACGTCGTCGGCTCGCCGCAGTTCGATCCGTACGCGCGTGAGGACCTGCTCTGGTCCCGCGAGGAGTTCTTCCGGCGCATCCACGCCGATCACGGGCGCCCGCTGATCTGCTATTCGGGGGGCGACGCCGGCACGTGTCCCGAGGACCCCGCGCACGTGCAGATTCTGCTCGACCTGATCCGGAGCGGCGCGATCCGCGGCCGCCCCCAGGTCGCGCTGCGCCCGATGCCGGTCGACGACACCCGGCGGTTCGGGCCGCTGCGTCGGGAGTACCCCGAGCTGCTGCTCCTGAAGCCCGCGTGGGTGCACAGGGGTGCGACCTGGGAAGACGTGATGCCGCTGCCGCAGGACGTGCGGCTGCTGGCGAACCTCGTCCACCACTCGGCCCTCAACATCAACGTCGCCTCGACGATGACGCTCGACTTCTCTCTCAAGGATCGGCCCGTGGTGAACATCGCGTTCGACGTCGCCTCGCCGCCGCCGCACGGGCGGCCGCTCTGGCACCACTACTACCAGTACGACCACTACCGGCCGGTCGTGGAGCTCGGCGCGGCGCGGATTGCGCGGTCCCCGGACGAGCTCGCGGCGCACGTCAACGCGTACCTGGACGACCCCGTGCTGGATCGCGAGGGGCGGCGGCGGCTGACGGCCATGCAGCTGCGCGGCCCGCTCGGCCTGGCGTCGGACCGCATCGCCGACGTGCTCGCGGGGATCGGCGCATGAGCGCGGCGGCCCCGGCGCGCGCACTCCCCCTGCGCACGGCGCCCGTGCGGCACGCGGGCGGCTTCTGGTCCTGCTTCCTGATCGCCGTCGGCGCGATGCGACGGCGGCCGTGGCTCACGGCGGCCTTTCTGCTCGTCACCGCGGCGCAGGGCGCGATGCAGGGCCTGCTGATCTGGGCCCTGCGCAACGTGCTGATGGCGTTCTCCGATCCGGAGCGCCAGGCCACCGCGATGGTCACCGGGGCCGCGCTGATTCTCGGCGTCTGGCTCCTGCGCTCGGGCACCGCGCTCGCCTCCGAGATGCTCTCGATCTCGCTGTCCTCCCGCGTCGAGCTGGAAGCGTGCTGGGACGCGCTCGCCCGCCTGCTGCGGCTGCCCATCCGCTTCTACGACATGACCTCGCACGGCAACCTGGTCATGAACTGCCACCGGGACATCAAGGGCGTGCGGACGGTGACGTTCGACATCGGCAAGATGGTCCTGCACGGCTCGCAGCTGGCCGGCCTGGCGGCGGTGGCCTGGATGCTGAGCCCGGGGCTCAGCGTGATCGGCTTCGCCGCGGTGCCGCTCGCCGCGCTGCCGGCGGCGTGGGCGGGCCGGCGGCTCACCACCGCCGCGCGACGCGAGCGCACGGCGACGATGTCGCACTACGAGACGTTCCTGCAGCTGTCGAGCGGCATCCGGGTCATCAAGGTGAACCGGTGCGAGACGCGCGTGTTCGACCGCGCGCGCGAGAACGGCGTGGAGATGCACCGGCAGGCGGTGCGCCAGGCCAGCAGCCGGGGGATCGCGCGCTTCCTGCTCGAGACGGTGGCCGGAATCGGGCTCGTGCTCGTGCTCGTGCTCGGCGGCCGCGAGGTCGCGAACGGCGGGATGGCGTGGCAGTCGCTGCTCGGCCTGATGATCGCGATCATCGCCGTCTACTCGCCGCTCGTCGGGCTGCTCGAGGTCTACAACAACGTGCGCGCCGCGATCCCGAGCCTGCAGGGGCTCGAGCGGGTGCTCAACGCGCCGATCGAGAGGGCCACGGCGGGTACGCGGCGCCTGACGGCGCCGCCGGAGGTCATCGAACTCCGGAACGTCTGGTTCCACTACGGCGATCGGCCGGTGCTCCGCGGCTTCTCGGCCACCTTCCGCCGCGGCGAGACGGTCGGCATCGTCGGAGCCTCGGGGGCCGGCAAGTCCACGCTGCTCTCGCTGCTGCTCCGGTTCTACACGCCGACGGCGGGCCAGATTCTCGTCGACGGCGTCGACCTGCGCGAGATCGCGCCGGACGACTGGATGGATCTCAGCGCGCTCGTGCTGCAGGAGCCGTTCCTCTTCGCCGACACGCTGGCGAACAACATCCGCGCCGGACGGCCCGACGCCCCGATGGATCAGGTGATCGCCGCCGCACAGGCGGCCGGGATCCACGACGACATCGTCGCGATGGAGCACGGCTACGAGACGATCTACGGCCGCGGCGTGAACGGCCGCGGGCTGTCCGGCGGCCAGAAGCAGCGGATCGCGATTGCCGCCGCGCTGTTGAAGAACGCGCCGCTGCTCTTCCTGGACGAGGCGACGAACAGCCTCGACTCGATCACCGAAGTGAAGGTGCAGGCCGCGATCGACCGGCTCATGCAGGGACGGACGACGTTCGTCATCGCCCATCGCTTCTCGACGCTCCGCCACGCGGATCACATCCTGGTCCTGGACGACGGGCAGGTCGTGGGGGCAGGGCGCCACGAGGAGCTGTGCCTCACGAACCCGACGTACCGGGCGCTGTGGCGTCAGCAGCTCACCGGACGCGGCGGAGAGGACCAGTCCGGGCTGCCGGCCTGCTCGTAGCCATGCCTCCGTCCGTCGCACGGCTGGCCGTCATCCCCGCGCGCGGCGGCTCGCGCCGCGTGCCCGGGAAGAACATCCGCGCGCTCTGCGGCCGTCCGGCCATCGCGTACACGATCCGCGCCGCCTGCGAGAGCGGGCTCTTCGCGCGCGTCGTCGTCAGCACGGACTCCGAGGCCACGGCGTCGATCGCGATCCGCTGGGGCGCCGACGTGCCGTTCCTGCGCGGCGCGGCGCTCGCCGACGACCAGACGCCGGTGTCGGCCGCGACCGTCGACGCGCTCGAGCGTCTCGACCCCGACGGCACGCGGTTCGACGCGGTCGCACAGCTGATGCCGAACTGTCCGCTCCGCGACGCCGACGACGTCCTGGCGAGCTTCCGCCAGTTCGAGGCGACGGGGGCCCGCGCGCAGCTGTCGGTCGCGCGGTTCGGCTGGCAGCCGGTGTCGTGGGCCATGCGGCGCGAGCCGGATCTCACGCTGGTGCCGCTGTATCCGGAGGCGGTGCAGCACCGCAGCCAGGACCTGCCGCCGCTCTACTGCCCCACCGGCGCGATCTGGTGGGCGCGGGCCGAGGTCCTGCGCCAGGCGCGCACGTTCCACGTCGACGGGCGCACCGGCTGGGAAATCTCGCCGGTGCACGGCCTCGACATCGACACTGAAGAGGACTGGCTCCTGGCCGAGGCGCTGATGCGCCATGAGACGACGCGCGTCCAGGCTTCCTGAACGGCTGGCCGTCTGCACGACCGCGTATCCGGGCTGCGAGCGATTCGTGCGCCCCTGGCACGACGCGCTGCTGGCGCAGACGGACCGGGACTTCGATCTCTGGATCGCGCTCGACGCGATCGGACCGGACCGGATCGAGGCCGCCGCGGGGCGGCCGGTTGCGGCGCGCTGGGTGCGCAGCCGGCGGGGAGACACCCCGGCGTCCATCCGCGCGCGCGCCTTCGACGCCCTCGTCGACGCCTACGACGCGCTCGTCCTCGTCGACATCGACGACATCCCGTTGCCGTCGCGGGTCGCCGCGGCGCGGCGCGCGCTCGACGGCACGGACGTGGCCGGCTGCGCGCTGCGGTACTGCGACGGACGCGGCAGGCCGCTCGACGGAATCTTCCGGCCGCCGCCGCGCGTGCCGCTGGCGGATCTGCTGCCTCGCTGCAACGTGTTCGGCCTGTCCAACTCGGCGTACCGCAGCGCCGCGCTCGCGCGCGTCCTGCCGCTGCCCGCCGACTGCGTGCTGATCGACTGGCTGCTCGCGAGCCGCGCGGCGGCCGCCGGCGCGCGGCTCGCGTTCGACCGGACGCCGCGCATGATCTACCGCCGCTACGGCGGCAACTGCGCGCCGGTGCGGCCCCCCTTCACGGGCCACAGCGTGCTGACGGCGGCGGCGCTGGTCGTCCGGCACTACGCGCTCCTGCTGGACGGCCAGTGGCCGTGGAGCCCACGCCGCCGACGCCCCTTCGACCTCGCGCGCGCGCGCGCCGACGCGTTCGAACGGCGCGTGCGGACATCGGCGGCAGCGCTGCGGCGCTACGTGCGGGCCCTGAACCGGATGCCCGCCGCGCAGGTCTGGTGGTGGAGCATCGCGCACCCGGAGCTGGAGGAGCTATGGACGACATCCGCCTGAACGGACGCGCTGTCGGGCGCGGCCATCCGCCGTACGTGATCGCCGAGATCGGGGCCAACCACAACGGCGAGACCGGTCTCGCGCTGCGCCTCATCGACGAGGCGCAGGCCTGCGGCGCCGACGCCGTGAAGTTCCAGTCCTGGAGCCGGAGCTCGCTCATCTCGTCCGCCGAGTACCGGCGGAACACGCGGTACGGCCCCGACGGCAACGGCCACGACGGCCTGGAGGCGGAGGTCGAGCGCTATCAGCTGAGCGAGGAGCAGCATCGCGCCATCGCGGCGCACTGCGACCAGCGCGGCATCACGTTCCTGTCGAGCGTCTTCTCGCCGCGCGAGGTCGCGCTGGTGGACGAGATCGGCGCGCCCGCCTTCAAAGTCGCGTCGATGGACGTCAACAACCTGCCGCTGCTCGCGTGCGTCGCCCGCCGCGGCAAGCCCGTGCTGCTGTCCACCGGCATGGCCTCGCTCGGCGAGATCGAGCGCGCGGTCGGCGTGCTGTCGCGCGAAGGCGCCGGCGCGGTGATCCTGCTGCACTGCGTGTCGACATATCCGACCCCGCCGGCCGACGTGCACCTGCGCAACATCCCGATGCTGTCGCAGACCTTCGACGTGCCCGTCGGCTACAGCGATCACGCGCTCGGGGCGGCCGTGCCGATCGCGGCCGCGGCCCTCGGCGCCTGCGTCATCGAGAAGCACTTCACCCTCGATCGCGCGATGCCCGGCTGGGACCACGCGATTTCGGCCGACCCGGCCGAGCTGCGCACGATCACGGCCGGCGCGCGCGACGCGTTTCTGGCGCTCGGCACCGGCGTGCGCCGGGTCGGACCGACGGAGATCGAGAAGCGCCGGGCCTTCCGCCGCCGCGCGGTCGCCGCCCGCGCGCTGGCGCGCGGCGCGCGGCTGACGCTCGACGACCTCGACTTCAAGCGGCCGGGCACCGGCATCGGGCCCGACGAGGTCGGCTATCTCATCGGCCGCACGCTCGCACGCGACATCGACGCGGACGACGAGCTCGACTGGTCGCATCTGGTGTGAGCCGCGCCATGCGTCTCGTGATCCTCGGCGACGGCCTCTGGGCCGCCCGGTCCGTCGAGCAACTCGTGCAGGCGGGCCACAGCGTGCCGGCCGTGGTCCTGCGGGCACGACCGAGCGACGACACGCTCGCGCGCGCCGCGGCCGCGGCGCGCGCCGCCCTCCTGCAGCCGGACGACGTCAACGCGCCGGCGTTCGTCGAGCGGCTGGCCGCGGTTGGCGCCGACGCGCATCTGTCCATCGCCTACGACCAGATCCTGCGCGCGCCGGTCCGCGCCACCGCGCGCGCGTGCCTCAACATCCACGCCGGCCGCCTGCCCGACTACCGCGGGCGCAACGTGATCACGTGGGCCATCATGAACAACGAGCGCGAGATCGGCGTCACGGTCCATGCCGTGGACGACGGGGTCGATACCGGGCCGATCCTGCTCCAGCGGCTGCTGCCGATCGGCTGGACGGACACCTACGGCGACGTGCTCGCGCGCGTGCAGGACGCCGTCCCGGCCCTGGCGCTCGAAGCGGCCGCACGGCTCGAGCGGGAGTCGCCGTCGTTCAGGCCGCAGGCGGCGGTCGGCACGTACTGTCCGGGCCGGCGCGACGGCGACGAGTGGCTCGACTGGTCCGATTCGAGCCTGCACCTCTACAACAAGATCCGCGCGCTGTCCCTGCCCGCGCCGGGCGCGCGGACCACGTGGAACGGCCGCGACGTCGTCGTCTGGCGCGCGCGCTACGACCCGTGCTGGCCCCGTTACCTCGCCATTCCCGGATCCGTCGTCGGCCGCGACGCCGGCGGCGTCCGCGTGAAGACCGGCGACTCCACGATCGTGATCACCGAGATCCAGATCGGTGACCAGCCGCGACAGGCCCCGCGCTGGGCCGTCGGCACCCGGCTCGGGCTCGACGTGCAGCAGACCATCCACGCGCTGCTCGATCGCATCGCGCGGCTGGAGGAGCGCCTCGCGCAGGGCGTGCCGTCATGATTCCCGGGTACGACGCCGACCGGCTGCACCGCGCGACCATCGCGCCGGAGGCGAGCATCGCCGAGGCCGTTGCGCGCCTGGAGAACGCGGGCACCGGCATGCTGGTGCTCTGCGAGCCCGGCGGCCCGCTCTGCGGCGTGCTCACTGACGGCGACGTCAGGCGCGCGCTCCTGAAGGGGGTCCCGTTCAACCGGCCCTGCCGCGACATCGCGACCGCCGATCCGGTGGTCGCGGTCGATCCGCTCACGGAGGAGGATGCGCTCCGGCTGATGGACCAGGGCACCACGTTCCCCGTGGACCACCTGCCGGTCGTGAGTCCGGCCGGCCGCGCGATCGGGCTGCTGCTGCGGCGCGATCTCGTCACCGTCGGCGATCTCGGGCTGGCGGCGGTCATCATGGCCGGCGGGTTCGGCACGCGCCTGCAGCCGCTGACGAACGACACGCCGAAGCCGATGCTGCCGGTCGGCGACCGCCCGCTGCTGGAGCTGACGATCGAGCGGCTGCGCGCAGCCGGCATCCATCGCGTCAACATCACCACGCACTATCTCGCCGAACGGATCACCGGACATTTCGGCAACGGCGACGCGTTCGGCGTCGACGTGCGCTACGTCGCGGAGGATCGGCCGCTCGGCACGGCCGGCGCCCTGCGGCTGGTGGACGCGGGCCCGGAGCCGCTGCTCGTCATCAACGGCGACGTCCTGACGCGCGTGGACTTCCGCGACATGGCGCACTTCCACCGCGAGGCCGGCGCGATGGCGACCATCGGCGTCCGTCCGGTGGAGTTCGTCTTCCCGTACGGCGTGGTGCAGGCGGACGAGCGCGGCGTGCACGGGCTGCAGGAGAAGCCCCGGCTCTCCTACCTGGTGAACGCCGGCGTGTACCTCGTCGAACCGGCGGCCTTCGGGTACATCCCGGAGGACCGCCGCTACGACATGACCGACCTCATCGAGCGGCTGCTCGCCGAGCGGCACCGCGTCGTCAGCTTTCCGATCGTGGAGTCGTGGATCGACATCGGGCGGCACGGGGACTACGCGCTCGCCCAGGAGATGGTGCCTCATGCCCGCCCCTAGGGTCGCGCTCGTCACCGGCGGCGCCGGATACGTCGGCTCGATGCTCGTTCCGATGATGCTCGCGCGGGGCTGGCGCGTGCGCGTCGTCGACGCGCTGCTGCACGGCGGCGAGCCGCTGCTCGGCTGCTGGACGCATCCGCACTTCGAGTTCATCCGCGGCGATCTGCGCGATCCGGAGATCATCAGGCGCGCGCTACAGGGGGTCGGCGCGGTGGTCCATCTGGCGGCCATCGTCGGAGACCCCGCGTGCGCCCGCGACCGGGAGCTGGCCTGGTCGGTGAACGTCGACGCGTCGCTCGCGCTCGTGGAGGCGTGCCACGAGGCCCGCGTCGACCGGTTCGTGTTCGCCTCCACCTGCAGCAACTACGGGCGCACGCAGACACCGGACGCGTGCGTCAGCGAGACGTCGGAGCTGCGCCCGCTGTCGCTCTACGCCGAGACGAAGGTGCTCGTCGAGCGCGCGCTGCTCGAGAACCAGGTGGCCGGCCTGCGTCCGGCGGCCACCGTGCTGCGCTTCGCGACGGTCTACGGCGTCGCGCCGCGCATGCGGTTCGACCTCACCGTCAACGAGTTCACGAAAGCGGTCCTGCGCGAAGGGCGGCTGGTCGTCTACGGCGAGCAGTACTGGCGCCCCTACATCCACGTGGTCGACGCCGCGCGCGCGATCCTGCGGGTGCTGCGCGCCGACGCCGACCTGGTGCGCGGGGTCGTGTTCAACGCCGGCGCCACGCGCGAGAACTACCGCAAGCGGCAGATCGTCGAGCTGGTCCACGCGCTGGCGCCCGACGCGTCGGTCGAGTACCGGCCCATGGGCGACGACCCGCGCAGCTACCGGGTCAGCTTCCACAAGATCTCGCACCGGCTCGGCTTCCGCATCACCCGCACCGTGCCCGACGGCATCGCCGAGGTCGCCCGCCTGCTGGCGCCGGGCATCCTGGCCGACCCGGATCGTCCGCTCTACCGCAACACGCCCGCCGCGTGAGCGCGGGCCCGACAGGAGGCCGCCGATGGTTGCAGCTGGCCCCGCGACGGACGGGACGGGGACCCGCCCGGAGTCCATTCCGCTCAGCGCCCCGGAGATCGCCGGCAACGAGTGGCAGTACGTCAGGGAGTGCCTCGACACCGGCTGGGTGTCCTCCGCCGGCGCGTTCGTCGACCGCTTCGAAGCGACGCTGGCGGCGCACACGGGCCGGCGGCACGCCGTCTCGACGATGAACGGGACGTCGGCGCTGCATGCGGCGCTCGTCGCGGCCGGGATCGGCGACCACGACGAGGTGATCGTCTCGACGCTCACCTTCATCGCGCCGGCCAACGCGATCCGCTACACCGGCGCCGCGCCCGTCTTCGTCGACGCCGACCCGCGCTACTGGCAGATGGATCCCGACAAGCTGCGGCATCTGCTGGAGCGCCAGTGCGCGTGGCGCGCCGGCGCGCTCTACAACCGGAGCACGGGACGCCGGGTGCGCGCGATCGTGCCGGTGGACGCCCTCGGGCATCCCGCCGACCTCGACGCGATCGTCGAGATCGCGCGCCGCTACGAGCTGATCGTGATCGAGGACGCGAGCGAGAGCCTCGGCGCCGAGTACCGGGACGCGCCGGTCGGGCGCCACGGCGACATCGTCTGCTTCAGCTTCAACGGGAACAAGATCGTCACGGCAGGCGGCGGCGGCGCGCTGCTGACCGACCATGCCGAGTGGGCCCGCCGCGCGCGCCATCTCACGACGCAGGCCAAGGCCGATCCCGTGGAGTACGTGCACGATCGCGTCGGCTACAACTACCGGCTCACCAACCTGCAGGCGGCCGTCGGGGTCGCGCAGCTCGAGCGGCTCGGGCACGCGGTCGCGGCGAAGCGGCGGATTGCCGCGGCGTACGCGCAGGGATTCGCGGGCGTCGACGGACTCACGCCGATGCCCGAAGCGTCCTGGGCCCGCAGCACCTTCTGGCTGTACACCGTGCTCGTCGATCGGCGCCGCTTCGGCGTCGACGCGCGCGGCCTGATGCGCCACTTGCGCCAGGCGCGGATCGAGTCCCGGCCGCTGTGGCAGCCGCTGCATCGATCGCCGGCGCACGCCGGGTCGACCGCCACCGACTGCCGCGTCGCCGAACGCCTGCACGAAACCGCCCTTTCGCTGCCATCTTCGGTCGGGCTCACGCCTGCGGCGCAGGCGGCGGTCATCGACGCGGTGATGGCCTGCGCGACCCGGCCGGTCAGGACCATCGCATGAACGGCCTCCGGGTCCGGACCGCCGGAACGCCGCGCCGCGTGCTGGTGCACACCGGGACCACCGATCTGTGCAACGCCGGCGACGCCGCGATGCTGCAGAGCGCCGTCATCCGGCTTGCGAGCCTGTGGCCGGACGCGGTCATCACGGTCATCACCGGGCGCCCGCCGGCACTGGCGCGGCTCTGCCCCGGCGTGCAGGCGGTACCGGCCGACGCGGTGCGCGAGTGGGCCGCCGACCGGTACCTCTTCGGGCATTTCGAGACGCGCATCCCGTCGCCGGCCCGTGCGCCGCTGCTGTCGATGGAGCGCGCGCTGCGGCGGCGGTGGCCCGAGGGGGCGACGCGGCTCGCGTGCGCGCGCTGGCGACTCCGGGGACACGACCCGGCGCCCCTGCGCACGGGCCTGGCGGCGATCGCGCACGCGGATCTGCTGTTCGTCTGCGGACAGGGCACGCTCGCCGATGCCGCGGCCGCGCGCGCGCACGGGCTGCTCGGCCTCATCGAGGGGGCGCACGCGCTCGGCGTGCCCGCGGTGATGGTCGGACAGGGCATCGGCCCGATCGACGATCCCGCGCTCCGCACCCGCACCGGCCGGGTACTCCGGGACGCCGCGTTCATCGGCCTGCGGGAAGGCCGGCTCGGTCCGACGCTGCTCGCCGTCCTCGGGATCGATGCCGCACGCACGCTCGTCACGGGCGACGAGGCGGTGGAACTGGCGTGGGCGGCGAGCCCGGCGGTGCCCGGCGCCGGGATCGGCGTGAACGTGCGCATCGCGTCGAACGCCGGAACGGACGCGTCGGTGCTCGCGCACCTGCGACCGGTCCTGGCCGCGCTGGCGCGCCGGCGGGCGGCGCCGCTCGTGCCGGTGCCCATCTCGAATCACGCCGAGGGCACGAGCGACCCGGCCACGCTCCGTGAGCTGCTTCGCGGCATCGACGAGACCACGGGCGGCGAGGAGCTCGACACGCCGGCCGCCGTGATCGCGCAGGCGGCACGATGCCGCATCGTGATCACCGGCGCCTATCACGCGGCCGTGTTCGCGCTCTCGCAGGGCATCCCGGCCGTCTGCATCGGCCGGTCGCGCTACGTGCTCGACAAGATGAATGGACTCGCCGACCTGTTCGGCGACGGCTGCCGGGTCGTGCCGCTGACCGGCAGCGACAGCGCCGCCGCGGTGGGGCGCGCCGCCGACCTGCTGTGGGACCAGGCGCCGCGGCTGCGTCCGGCGCTGCTGGCCGCGGCGGCGAACCAGGTGACGCGCGTCCGGACGGCCTACGCGCGGATCGCGGAGCGGTTCGGCGACCGCGCACGTTCCGCCGGGCGATCCGCGAACGCCCGTGCAGCCGTGGAGGCCCGATGACGAATCCGCGCGTGGTGCTGGCCGTCAATCATCCCGACCGCGATCTGGCGGGCCTCGTCCTCACGGCGCTCGAGCTGTGCCGCCGCGGCGCGACCTGCTATCTGGCGCCGGCGAACCTGCTCGAGCGGGAAGTGTGGGCGCTCCGGCCCGACCTGGTCCTGCTGCACTTCGCCAGGCGCGGCATCGACGGCTTCGCGCGCCAGCTCGCCGAGGCCGGCATCGCGTCCGCCGTGCTCGACACCGAGGGGGGCGTGTGGGAGTCGTGCGATGCCTACGCGGAACTGCTGTGGCCGGACCGCGCGCTGCTCGCGCACGTGCGCCCCTTCTGTGCCTGGGGGCCGAAGCTGGCGTCGCATCTCACGCGCGAGGGCCTGTTCCGCGCCGATCAGATCGCCGTCACCGGCTGTCCGCGCTTCGACTTCTATCACCCGGACTGGCGCCACGTGCTCGAGCCAGCGGACGGTGGTGCCGCGCCGCGCATCCTCATCAACACGAACTTCAGCATGTCCAACCCGCGGTTCGTGCCGCCGGAGACCAATGTCGCCAACCTGCGCGACGTCTACGGCTGGGACGCAGCGCGCGTGGAGGCGCTGCTCGACGCGGAGCGCCGGGCGATCGACGCCGTGATCGGGATGGCGAGCACGCTGGCCCGCGACTTCCCGCACGCGCGGATCGTGCTGCGGCCGCATCCCTTCGAAAACCCCGGCCGCTATGGCGCACTGCTCACCCTCCCGAACACCGAGGTGAACGGCCGCGGACCGGTGCAGGCGCAGATCGCGCGGGCGCGCGTGGTGATCCAGCGCAGCTGCACGACGGCCATCGAGTCGGGCTTCGCCGGCGTGCCGACGCTCTCGCCGCAGTGGTTCGAGGCCCCGTTCCTGATGCCGATGGCGGAGGAAGTGAGCCTGCCCTGCGACGGCTATCCGATGCTGCGCGACGCGGTCGCGGCCGCGCTCTCGGGCACGTTCGTGCTGCCGCCGCCACAGCGCGACGCCATCGGCCGGGTCACGGGCGACTGGTTCCACACCATCGACGGCCGCTCGCATCTCCGGGTCTGCGAGGCGATCGAGACCGGACTCCAGCGCGACCGCCGCGTCGACGAGCGCCTGTGCGCGCGGCTGCTCTACGGACTCGACGGCACGCGCCGACCGGCCGCCGAAACCGCCGGGCGCACGATCCGTCACCGCCTGCGCCTCGGGCCCGACTGGTCGTTCCGCCGCATGCGGCCGGCGCCGTCCGGCTGGTGGGACCGGAGCGACAAGGCCTTCACCGCCGCGGACGTCGCCACGGTCGCCAGCCGCATCCGGCGGGCTGACAGCAACGGCAGTGACGTGCCGTTCACGATCGACCTGGCCCGCGACGTCGGCGAGTGCCTGCACGGCACGTTCGGCCGCTCGGTGCGAATCCGCGCGCGGGAGTCGTGAGCGATGGCGACCACGCTGCTCACCCGGCCGTCCACCGCGGGCGTCGCCTCGACGGGGGTGCTCTCCCGCGTCCTCGCCGGGACTCCGCGCGAGACGGGCCTTCCCCGCGTGCTCGCGCACGGGCTCTCCGTCGTCATCTGCACGCGGCGGCGCCCGCGCAGCCTGGCGCGCTGCCTCGACGCCCTCGCCGCCTCGGGATCGCGTCCGGACCGGCTGTTCGTGATCGACGCGAGCCCCGATCGCGAGACCGAACTGCACGTCGCCTACCGGACCGACCTCGACACGCTCGCCGGCGGCGTCGAGTACGTGCGGGTCGCGCGCAGACTCGCGGGTCTCACCAGGCAGCGCAACTTCGCGCTCGACCTGGTCGCCACCGACGCCGTCGCCTTCTTCGACGATGACGTCGTGCTCGGGGAGGGGTGTCTGGCGGAGATGGAGCGGGTGCTCCGGGCGGACGCCGGAGTCGTCGGCGTCGGCGCGGTCGCCCCGACCGAGAGCGGATCGCCCGGCCGGCTCCACCGCGTGCGCCGGCTGCTCGGCATCGTCGACGGCCTCACGCCAGGCCGCTACTGCCGGTCCGGCATGTCGGTCGCCTGGCGCGGGCTCGACCGCGGCCGTCCCGTCGTCGAGGTCGAATGGCTGCCGGGCTACGCGATGCTCTGGCGCACGGCCGACGCGCGCGAGGCGCGCTTCGACGAGAGCTTCGCCGGCTACGCCAACGGCGAGGACCTCGACTTCGGCCTGCGGATGGCGCGGCGCGGACGGCTCGTGATCGCCGCGCACGCCGCGCTCCGGCACGAGCACGTCGCGGCCGGGCGGCCGGATCCGTACCGGCTCGGCTGCATGACCGTCGAGAACGCGTGGGTGATTCAGCATCGGGCGCTGCCGGCCCGGACGTGGCGCGACACGGCCCGGTTCGCGTGGGCGTTCGGCGTCGACACGCTCGTGCAGACCGCCGCCCTGGCGAGCCCGCCGGGTCCGTCGTGGCGGCTCGCGCACGCCCGCGGGCGGCTCGCAGGCCTGGCGCGGATGCTCGGCATGCGACGGCGGGCTCTCGTGCGCTGACCGCCGCGCTGGAGCGGGACATGTGCGGAATCTGCGGGTGGATTGGCGCCTGGGGGCCGGGCGTCAACGGGGCGGTGCCGCGCATGGTGCAGGCGCTGGCGCCCCGCGGACCGGACGATCACGGCATCTGGACCGCGCCGGACGGCCTGTGCGTCCTCGGGCACACGCGGCTCGCGATCATCGACGTCGGCGGATCGCGCCAGCCGATGGCGAGCGAGGACGGCTCGGTCGTCGTGACGTACAACGGCGAGATCTACAACTTCGCCGAGCTCCGGCAGTGGCTGCGCGCGCGAGGGCATGCGTTCAGAACGGCCGGGGACACGGAAGTGCTCCTTCACCTGTACGAGGAGCAGGGCGCCGAGCTGGTGCAGGCGCTGGACGGCATGTTCGCGTTCGGCCTGTACGACCGGCGCGGCCATCGCCTGCTGCTCGCGCGCGATCGGATCGGCATCAAGCCGCTGTCCTACGCGGTGCGCGACGGCGGCCGATCGCTGGTGTTCGCCAGCGACACGGGGGCGCTGCTCGCCAGCGGGCTCGTCGCGCGCCGGCTCGATGCGGCCGCGCTCGGCCAGTTCCTGCGGCTCGGATACGCCGTCCACCCGACCAGCTGGCTGCGCGAGGCGCGGCAGGTGGAGCCGGGACAGATCGTCCAGTGGCATGGCGGTCGCGTCGAGACGAGGCGCTACTACCGGTGGCAGTACTGCCCGAGACGCGAGCTCGGCACCCCGAAGGCCGCGCGCGAGCGGCTGACCGAGACGCTCGCCGCGTCCAGCGAGCACCAGCTCGTGGCGGACGTGCCGCTCGGGAGCTTCCTGAGCGGCGGGCTCGACTCGAGCAGCGTCGCCGGCTTCGCGCAGCGGGCCCGCCGGCAGTCGGGCCAGGCGCTGCGCTCGTTCACCGTCCGCTTCGGCCCGGCGGAGTTCGACGAGTCACGGCGCGCGCGGCGCATCGCCGCGGAGCTCGGCACGGAGCACGTCGAGGTCCGGGCCGAGACGCTCAGGTTCGATCGGCCGACGCTGGATCGCATCGTCGACGGCCTCGGCGAGCCGTTCGGCGACACCTCGTCGCTCGCGGTGTACCTGCTGTGCCGCGAAGTGCGCCCGGCGGTGAAGGTCGCGCTGAGCGGCGACGGCGGCGACGAGCTCTTCCACGGCTACACCGGGCTCCGCCGCCAGCTGAGCGCCCGACGCCTGCGTCTGGCGCCGTCGGCGCTGCGCCGGCTCGCCAGGTCGCGGCTCGCGGCACGGCCGGACCCGTGGAGCCGCCGTCTGCAGCGGGCGCTCGATCTCTCGCTCGCGCCCGGCGATCCGCACCTGATTGTCGAATGGTCGCGGCGGTGGGACGACGGCGACCTGCGCGCGCTGCTGACATGGGACGTCTACGACGAGGCCGTGCGGAAGCCCGACGTGCTCGCGGAGGTCTACGCGGCCATCGGCCCGGGAACCTGCGGCGGGTTCCTCGGCCAGCAGATCCGGTTTCACATGCTCGTCGACCTTCCCTGCGACAACCTGCTCAAGGTCGATCGGATGTCGATGGCGCACGGCCTCGAGGTACGGGTGCCGATGCTGTCGAACGGGATGCTCGACTACGCGGCGGCCCTGCCGCTCGCGGCGCGCACGCATCGCGGCCGCACGAAGGAGCCGCTGCGCAGCGTCGCCGAGCGGCTCGTGCCGGCGCTGGCGACTCGGGCCCCGAAGCACGGCTTCGGGTTCCCCGTGCGCGACTGGCTGGCGGCGGGCGTCCGCGATCTCTGGCGCGACGGCGACCTGGCACACGTGCTCGCGCGTGCCGGATTCAGGCGGACGGCGCTCGACGCGCTGCTCGCCGACCCGGGTGGCGGGGACGGGATGATGACCCCGGCCCAGGCCGTGCGCCTGTTCGATCTCACCGTCCTGGCCATCTGGATGGATCGGCACGGGATTGCCGCCTGATGTCCGCGCCACGCGGCCTCCTGCTCCTCTTCTGGGACTACGACACGCAGTGGGGAGCCGAGCGCAGCCGATCCGGACGCGGCCCGGCCGATTGGGGTCCGCTGGAGTTCGAGGGCGCCGATCGCGTGCTCGAGATGCTCGGGACTCACGACGTCCGCGCCTGCTTCGCGGTGGTCGGCGCGGCGGCGCGGCCGGGTCCGAGACCATGGGCCGATTCACGCCAGATCCGGCGGATCCATGAGGCGGGGCACGAAGTGGCCAGCCACTCGCTCCGGCACGACTGGCTGCCGGGGCTCACGCGCGCGGCGCTGACCCGCACGCTGCTCGAGAGCCGGGACGCGCTGGAGTCGTGCATCGGCGCGCGGGTGACGACCTTCGTGCCGCCCTACAACCAGCCGTTCGACTATCCGGCACGCGGCGCGTTCAGCCTGTCCGAACGGCTGCGCGGCAGCCGCGAGCGCGCGGACATTCCCGGGCTCTGCCGGCTGCTCGCGGCGTGCGGCTATCGCGTCTGCCGGATCGCGTACGACCCGCTGGCGCGGCGCATCCGTGCGCGCCTCACCGGGCGTGCGGTCGAGCGGCCAGGCCGTGTCGAAGCGATCGCCGGCGTGCGCTGCGTGCGCCTGAATACCCCGGGCGGCTTCGACGCGCCGGCGTTGACCATGCTCGACCGTGTCGCGCGTGAGGGAGGCATCGCGGTGGTGTACGGGCATCCGCATTCGATCAGGCGATGGGACACGACACAGCACGAGCGGCTGCTCGCGCCGTTTCTCGAACGCGCCGCGGCCCTGCGCGAGGCCGGGCGTCTCGACATCGTCCTGCCGCGCGAACTGGACGAGCTCGTGCCGGCCGCTGCGCAGCTGTAGCGGCGGACCGACTGCGAAATGCCTGCCACGAGAGCCATCCCCGCCATGCATCTCTGCATCGTGTCGTCGAAGGAGTGCTGGCAGGACTCTGCCGGTGTCTGGCATTCGTACGGCGGCTTCCCGCTGCAGATGGAGGCGATCGCGTCGCTCTTCGACGCGGTCACGATGGTTGTCGTCCGAAGCGTGCCGCGCCGTGGCGGGATGCCGCTGCCACGCGGCGCGCGCATCGTCGCGCTGCCCGAGCCGCGGGGCGCCGGGTGGCGGCGGAAGCTCGCGGTCGGCGTCGCCCTGCCGCGCTACGCCGCCGTGATGGCGCGGCACATGCGCGATGCGGATGCGGTGCACGTCCCGCTGCCCGGCGACCTGCCGCTCGTCGGGCTGGTGATCGGGCTCGGCATGGGCAAGCGCTGCATCGCACGGTACGGCGGCTCGTGGACGGCGAACGCCGAGACGACCGTCATGAACCGGGTGACGCGGGCCTGCATGCGTGCGGCGGCGCGCGGGGCCCACGTGATGCTGGCGACCGGCGACCCCGATGCGCCGGCCGATCGCGGCGTGGACTGGCTGTTCGCCTCCGTCGTGTCGCGCGACGAGCTCGCGCCTCCCGCGTCGATTCAGCGCGGCCTGTCGACTCCTCCCCGGCTGGCCTATCTCGGGCGGCTCTCGCCGGAGAAGGGGGTCATCCATCTGATCCGCGCGATGGCGCGGCTCGCGTCGCGGCAGGCGGGAACCTGGCCGGAGCTGACCGTCATCGGAGACGGACCGGAGCGCGACACGCTCGAGCGGGCGGCACGGGATGCCGGTGGCGCGGCGATCCGGTTCGTGGGCCAGCTGCCGCGCGAGGAGGTCATCCCCCTCCTGCGCCGCATGGACCTCTGCGTGCAGCCGTCGCTGTCGGAGTCGCTCTGCAAGGCGTGGCTCGACGCGATGGCGCAGGGGCTGCCGGTCATCAGCTCCGACGTCGGCGCCGCGCGCGCGGTCTTCGGCGGCCCCGGCGAGCGCGGCTGGCTGGTACCGCCCGCCGATCCCGTGCGGCTCGCCGAGGCCATTCACGACGCGACCACGAGTTCGCTGAACTGGCCCGCGCTGCGCGCGCGGTGCCGTGACTACGCACAGACACGGACGATTGACGCATGGGCCGGACGTATCGCGGAGCTTTGCGCCACCCGGTGGGGCTGCCGCGTCCTGAACGGGCGCCTCGCCTGGTGAGCGGCGCGCGGGTCGGGGCGCGGCGACGGCAGCCCCCGCTCCGCGTGTGGACGCGCGGGCTGATCGCGCTGACGGTCGTGGCGTGGGCCGCCGCGCCGTTCGGCGGCATCGAGCTGTCGCTGTGGATCCTCATGGTGGCCGGTTTCGCCGCCGTCGCCGCGGGATTCACCAGGCCTGCCGTCGGCGCGCTGGGGATCGGCGTGCTCTGCACGCTCGATCCGGTCACACGGCTGTTCCTCATGAGCGGAGGCCTGCTCCGCTGGAACACGCTGAACTACCTGCTGATCCTGCTGGCCTGCGTCTTCGCGCGGCACCTGCTGCGGGCCGGCGGGACGTCGCTGCCGCTGCTTGCCGCTCTCACGGCGCTGTTCGGCCTCGAGATCGCCGTGTCGGCGCACCCGGAGACCGGGCTCGAGAACGTGATTCCCGTCGCCGCGACCTTCGGCATCGTCGCCTGCTTCGTGCGGGCGCGCGGTGAGCCGCGGGTCTGGCACGCAATGGCGCTGGTCACCGGCACGATCGGCGCGCTCGGCGGCTTCGTGTTCTTCGCCCTGCACGAGACGCTCATCAACCGCAACGCCTGGGGCTGGTTCCCGCTGACGGCGCTGCTCGCCATCGCCCTCGCGTCGGCGGCCGCGCCCCGCGGCGGCGGGTTCGTCCTGCTGCTGCTCGCGTTCGTGAACCTGACGTGGACGTTCCTCAGCGCGAGCCGCGGCGATCTGCTCGTCGGGCTGGTCGCGACCGTGGCGATCGTGCTCGCGGGCCGTGCGGCGGGACGCCGGCTGGTCGCGGCCACCGTGGCCGCCGCCGCCGCGATCGCCATCGGCGTCCACTTTGCCGATCTGAGCGATCGGGCGATGGACCGGCTCGGGATGCTCACCGCCGAGGACACGCTGCGGCAGCGGACCAGCGGCCGATCCGATCTGGTACGCGGGGGCTGGTCCATCTTCCTCGACCACCCGCTCGGCGTCGGGACGGGCGGCTTCCCGGCCGCGTGGGCGGCGCTCGCCGACCGGCCGGATCTGACCTTCCAGCGCGGCAAGGCGTTCAACGCGCACTCCGGCTGGGTGAAGACGCTCGCCGAGAACGGGCTGCCCGGCTTCGCGCTGCTGCTCGCCTTCGTCCTCTCGTTCTCGATACGTGCGCTGCGGGGCTTCGGTCCCGGCCGCTGGCTCGGCGTCCTGACGACCGTCGTCATCGCAACGGCGCTGCTCACCACGGAGTTCCAGGGGAAGGGCCTCTGGTTCCTGGCCGCAGGCACGATGGCCATCGGGGGCGTCCCCCGCATCCGCCGCATCGCCTTCACCCGATCGCGGCCACCGGCCCGTGCACCAGGACATGTCGCACATGGCTGAGGATCTGCGCGTGGCGTTCATCGCCGGCACGCTCGACCGGGGCGGCGCGGAGAAGCAGCTGCTCTTCCACCTCCGCGCGCTGCGGCAGGCGGGCGCGGACCTCCAGGTGCTGTCGCTGACGCGCGGCGAGCATCACGAGGAGAGCATCGGCCGGCTCGGGATCCCGGTGCGCTGGATTGGCATCAGGCGTGACCCCGTCCGGCGCGCCGCTGCAGTCGCACACGCGCTCCGGCGCTTCCGCCCGCACGTCGTCCAGGCGGCGCACTTCTTCGTGAACGTGTACGCGGCGACCGGCGCGCGTCATTGCGGCGCCGTCGAGCTCGGCTGTCTCCGGAGCGACGGACACTTCGACGTCGCGGCGCACGGGCTGCAGGGATGGCTGCTGCTGCACGCGCCGCGCGCGCTGGTCGCGAACTCCGAGGCGGCCCGCCGTGCCGTCACCTGGCTGCGGCTGCCGGTCGGACGGGTGCATGTGCTGCCCAACGCCGTCGACCTGCCTTCGATCACACCTCCAATCGAGGCACCAGACGCCGCACCGGTTGCACTCGCCATCGGCCGACTCACTCCGGTCAAGCGCTACGAGCGCTTCCTCGAGGCGCTGCACACGGCCCGCCAATCGGTGCCCTCCCTGCGCGGCGAGATCGTCGGTGACGGTCCGGTGCGGGC
The DNA here is from genome assembly GCA_964446605.1 of uncultured Bifidobacteriaceae bacterium. Lineage (GTDB taxonomy): Bacteria > Acidobacteriota > Vicinamibacteria > Vicinamibacterales > JAENWD01 > JAENWD01. The sequence continues at coordinate 33,154 of CAYUPN010000011.1, forward strand.
CGATCTCGAGGCGCGGGCGCGCACCCTCGGCCTGCTGCCGGGTGGCGTGCGCTTCACGGGCGCGCGCGACGACGTCGGCCGGCGCCTCGCGCAGGCCGCGATGCTGGTGTCCTGCTCGGACCACGAGGGCGTGCCCAACGTCGTGCTCGAGGCGATGGCGGCCGGCGTCCCCGTGATCGCCACCCCGGCGGGCGAATGTCCGGCCCTGGTCGTTGACGGGACGACGGGGCTGCTCGTGCCATTCGCGCCGGTGTCCGTGCTGGCGGCCGCGATGGTACGCCTCGCGCGCGATCCTGCCCTCGGCCGGCGTCTCGCCGCGGCGGCACGTGCGTTCGTCGGGCAGGCGCATGGAGCGGAGCGGATCGTTCCGCGGCTCCTCACCATCTACGACGCGGAAGCCCGCGCGCAGCACCGGCCGCTCGCGGGAGCCGCCGTCGCGCGCCTGCATCAGGCCCTCGTGCCACCGGCGGCAGGTCCCGCCACGGCCACGGTGTGACGCGATGCGCGTGCTCGCGGTGACGAACATGTGGCCGACGCCGGCGCGTCCGGCAACCGGTGCGCTCGTCGCGCAGCAGGTGGACGGTCTGCGCCGCGCCGGTGTGGAGGTCGACGTGCTGCACGTCGAGCGGCTCGACCGCGGGATGCGCAGCTACGCGCGGCTCGCCCCGCTGTGCCGTGCGGCCGCGGAACGCGCCGACGTGGTCCACGCGATGTACGGCGGCATCCTCGCGGACATCGTCACGCGCGCCGCGCGCAACCGGCCGGCGATCGTCTCCTTCTGCGGATCGGACCTGCTCGGCGAGCCGCTGGCGCCGGCGCCGCGGCGGCTCCTCGCCTGGGCCGGCACGCTCGCGTCGCGCCGCGCGGCGCGGCGAGCGGCCGGCATCGTGGTGAAGTCGCGCAATCTCGCGCACGCCCTGGGCGGCGATGTGCGGCCCGAACGGGTGCACGTCATTCCGAACGGGGTGGACCTCTCACGCTTCCGTCCGCTCGATCGCGCCGCGTGCCGACGCGCGCTCGGCTGGGATGACGGCGCGGTGCACGTGCTGTTTCCGACGACCAACGGCGCGGCGGTGAAGCGGCGTCCGCTCGCCGCCGCCGCGCTCGCGGAGCTCGAGCGCAGCGGTGTCCGGACCGTCATGCGGGAGCTGACCGGCGTGCCGCACGCGGACGTGCCGCAGTGGATCAACGCGTGCGATGCGGTGCTCGTCACCTCGGCGCACGAGGGCTCGCCGAACGTCGTGAAGGAGGCGCTGGCCTGCGGCGTGCCGATCGTCTCGGTCGACGTCGGCGACGTGCGCGAGCGGATCGCCGGGCTGGAGGGCTGCCGCATCGCCGGGCCCGATCCGCGCGCGCTCGCCCTCGCGCTGCGGGACGTGCTCGACGGACCGCGCCGCATCGACGCGCGGGCCCGGATCGAGCCGCTGTCGCTGGAGCACGTCTCGGCCCGGCTCGTCGGCGTGTACCGGAGTGCGCTCGCGCAGTCCGTGGCCGTCGTGTGAGGTGCGTCGTGCAGGATTCGCGCAGCACTGCGGCGCTCCCGCTCGTCAGCGTAATCATGCCCGTGCGCAACGAGGCGGCGTTCATCGAGCGGAGCCTCGGCGCGGTGCTGGCGCAGGACTACCCGGCGGACCGGCTCGAGGTCTTCGTCGCCGACGGCGCCTCCACCGACGACACGCGCGCCATCGTCTCGCGCCTCGCCGGCGGACAGCACGTGCCGGTTCGCGTGATCGAGAACCCGGCGGGAACCGCCGCCGCCGGGCTCAACCGTGCGATCGCCGAGGCGCGCGGCACGGTCGTGATCCGCGTCGACGGCCACTGCGTCGTGCCGCCGCATTACGTGAGGCGCTGTGTCGTGCACCTCGAACGGCGGCGCGTCGACGGCGTAGGCGGTCCGGTCCGCACGATCGGCGAGACGCCGGCCGCGCAGGCCATTGCCGCCGCCATGAGCTGCCGGTTCGGCGTCGGCGACTCCGCCTTCCGGACGACACGCGGGGAACAGCGCTTCGTCGACACGGTCCCGTTTCCCGCCTACACGCGCGAGGCGATCGAGCGCGCGGGTCCGTTCGACGAGGAGCTCGTCCGCAACCAGGACGACGAATACAACTACCGGCTGCGGGAGATGGGCGGCCGGATCCTGCTTGCCGGCGATCTCGAGTCCACGTACTACGGCCGGTCGACCTTCGCGCGCCTGTGGCGGCAGTACTTCGAGTACGGCTGCTACAAGGTGCGCGTGATGCAGAAGCATCCGCTGCAGATGCGCCCGCGGCAGTTCGTGCCGGCGCTGCTGGTGCTGGCGCTCGGCGCCGGTGCGCTGCTCGCACTGGCGGGCCATCCGGTCCCGCTGCTGCTCGTCGCCGGCAGCTATCTCGCGTTCATCGCGGCCGCGACGCTGCTGCACGCGAAGTGGGACCGCGCGCTGCTGCTCCGGCTGCCGCTCGCGTTCGCCGTGCTGCATCTCGCCTACGGCACCGGGTTCCTCGCGGGCCTCGTGCGGTTCCGCCGCCACTGGCTGACCGGCCGGTCGCCGGTGCAACCGGGCGGCGGCCGGCCGAGACCGTCGCTCCCCTGACACGGCAACACACGATGTGCGGCATCGCAGGATGGATCGGCGAGGTCGAGGAGCCGCCACGGCTGGCGCCCGAGCTGGCGAGCCGGCTCCGCCACCGGGGACCCGACGGCTCGCGCTGGAAGTGCTGGGAGCACGCCGGCCTCGTGCACACGCGCCTCAGCGTCATCGATCTCAGCGACGCGGCGTCGCAGCCGATGACGGACGACCAGGAGCGCATCTGGACGGTGTTCAACGGCGAGATCTACAACCACGGCTGGCTGCGGCGGCTGCTCGAGGCGGGAGGACATTCGTTCCGCAGCCGATCGGACGGGGAGGTAATCCCGCACCTGCATCGGGAACACGGCGCCGCGTTCGCGGGCCGCCTGCACGGCATGTTCGCGTGCGCCTGCTACGAGCCGTCGACCCGGTCGCTGCTGCTCGTACGCGATCGCTTCGGCATCAAGCCGCTCTTCTACGCGTCGACGCCGAAGCGGCTCGTCTTCGCCAGCGAGATCGGCGCGCTCGCGGCCGTGCCGGGCATCGATCTCGCGCCGGACGCACAGGCCATCTCCGACTATCTGTCGCTGTTCTTCGTTCCGGCGCCGCAGACGTTCCATCGCGGCATCCGGGCGCTGCCGCCGGGACACGTGCTCACCGCGACCTGGCGGGACGGACGCGTCGCGACGCAGGTCACGCCCTTCCATCAGTGGACGGCCGCTCCCCGGCGCGGCCTGAGCCTGCGTGCGGCGGCAGACCGGGCCGCGGAGCTCCTCGACGCCGCGGTCGGGCGGCAGCTCGAAAGCGACGTGCCGCTCGGGTCGCTGCTGAGCGGCGGGATCGACTCGTCACTCGTCAGCGCCGCAGCCCAGAAGTCGACCGGCGCGCTCCGGACCTTCACCGTCCGGTTCCCGGACGCGGCCTACGACGAGAGCGGGGCGGCGTGCGCGGTGAGCGATCACATCGGCAGCCGCCACGAGCTGCTCGACTTCGAGGCCGGCGCCGGCACGTGGGAGGCGGTGACCTCGCTGCTGCGCCATGCAGGCCAGCCCTTCGCCGACACGTCGCTGTTCGCGGCGCACGCGGTCTGCCGCGCGATGCGGCCGCACGTCACCGTCGCGCTCTCGGGCGACGGCGGCGACGAGGCGTTCGGCGGCTATCCCGCGTATCACCAGCTGGCGCGACTCGCCCACCTGAGCGCGCTCCCCGCGCCGCTGACGCGCTTCGGTGCGCTGCTGCTGGCCGGCCCGGCGCGGGCCGGCACGGTGCCGGCGCAGCTGCCGGCCCGTCTGCGCCTCCTGGCCGGCGCCGACGATGTCTCGATCGTGGAGGCGCTGCGCTGCTGGGTGCGCGCCGACGAGCACGCGCGGCTCAGCCGAATCACCGGCGTCGCGCCCGTGCGACGCCACTTCGAGCCGGTGTGGCCGCACGATCTGCCCCGGAGCCCGTCGGCGCTCGAACGGGTGTCCGCGCTGCTGACCGAGGTCGACGTCCGACTCGTGCTGCCGGACGACATGCTCTTCAAGGTCGACATCGCCAGCATGCGCGAGAGCCTGGAAGTGCGGGTGCCGATGCTCGACGAGCCGCTCTTCGAGTTCGGCCTGACGCTGCCGCACGCGCTCAAGGCCGGCCGTGGCGAGGCCAAGCGCGTGCTCCGTGCCGTCGCGGCACGCCGGCTGCCGCGGACGATCGCGCGGCGGCCGAAGCACGGGTTCACCGTGCCCGTGGACCGATGGGCCACGCCGGCGCTGCGGATGCGGATCCACGACGCACTCGCGGATGCCCGCTCCCCGCTGCCCGACTACGTGAATCCCGGCGAGTTCCGTCCCTGGCTCGCCGCGTTCCGCCAGGACGCGAGCGTGCCGGGCATCAGCCGCGAGGGGCTGTACGGCCGCATCGTGATGCTGCTCGCGCTCTATCTGTTCCTGCAGCCATGAGCCGCCAGGCCCTGCTCGTGCTGATCGCCGTCGCGCTGTCGAACGCCGCGACGTGGTGCGTCCGGTTCGGCCGTCCCGCACTCGCCGGCCGTGCGATGCGGATGCTGACCACCCGTCGCGCCGTGCTGGCGGCCGCGGTGCTGTTCCCGCTCGCGGTCTGGGCGGCGGTGTTCGTGGTCTACGGGCACCCCGTGAGCGGCGATGTCGACGCGTTCTATCGCCCGCAGGGGCGTGCGGCGATGGACGGGGGGATTCCGAACCGCGACTTCCGCAGCTCGTACATGCCGCTGTTCCCGTACGTGATCGGCGCGGTCGACCGCGTCTGGCCGGACGACCTCGCCATCCCGCTCTTCATCGCGCTGTGCTACGCGGCATTCGGGCTGATCTGGCTGCGCGTGCTGGAAACCGGACTCGGGCGCGGCCGGCCCGCCGCTTCGCTTGCCCTCGCCGCCATTCTCAACGGCGCGATGTGGTTTCTCGGGATCGGATATCAGCAGGACGAGGTCCTCATGGCCGTCGTCGTGGCGGCGGCGGTACTGCTGATGCTCCACCAGCGCGACGGCGCGGCCGGCATCGTCCTCGGCGCCGGCTGCGCCGCCACGAAGATCCTGCTGCTCGCCGCCGCCGCCGGGCTGATGATCGCCGCGTCCCGCCGCGGGCGGATGGCCGGAGGGATCGCGGCCGGACTGGCGCCGGTGCTCGGCCTCTTCATGCTGCTGGGCGCGTCGCCCGTCGAGATGGTGCGCCAGGAAGCCGCGAGTCTCCAGCCCGCCAGTCTGATCACGCTCGCCGCCGCCGCCCCGCCGCTCTACGAGACGATTCGCGGACACGCGTGGATCGCTCAGGCTGCCATCGCGGCGTGGCTGCTGCTCGTCGCCTGGTTCGCGCGGCCCGCTCACGCGAAGACCAAGCTGGAGTCCGCGGCGGCCGGACTCGCGGCCGCGTGGCTGGTGTTCCTGCTCCTGAGTCCGAAGGCGCTGACTTCGTATCGCCTGGTCGTGCTCCCCTTCCTGCCGCTGTTGCTGCCGGCGCGTCCGGCAGCCATCACCCTCTTCGCGATCTACAGCACGGTCGTGGGCGTGGAATACATGCTCTACGAGGACTGGGCGAACCGGCCCTACGCCTTCGCATTCGCAGAGGTCACGTCTGCGGCCGGCCACGTGCGGCTGGCTGCCCTCCTCGCGCTCGACACCGTGATCGTGGTGTGCGAAGCCGTCTGGCTCGCGTGCGCGCTGGCCCGGCTGCGCCTGCCCTTCGGATGGCGGTCTTCGCGGCATCGACCCGCGTCAGACGTGAAGGCGCCCGAGTATGCCTGAGACCGCGGGAGTGATCGCGGCGGCACCACGCGCGGCCGCGCCGCGCGAGCCGTACTGGCTCGCGGCCGCCGGCCTTGCGGGGTTCGCGGTGTTCCTCCTCTTCGTGACGCGTGCGCTCGGGCTCGACGTCCTGCAGTCGGACGCCGTGAGCTACTGGCGCGAGAGCCTCGACTGGCGGAGGCCGTTCAGCGTCTGGTGGGTCCCCGGCTATCCGCTCACGCTGGCGCTGGTGAACGGTTTCATGGGCGGGCTCGCCGATCCGCGGCCCGTGATGCTGACCACCGCGGGGCTGTTCTACGCGGGCGGCATCGCGCTCACGTGGGAGCTCGCCCGCAGCTGGGGGCTGAGCATCGTGGCCGCTCGCGGCTGCGCGCTGATCTTCGCGTGCTACCCGTTCGTCGGCATCACCTATGCCGTGTATCCGGTCGCCGACGGCATGGCGGTCGCGCTCGTCCTCCTGATGGTCCTTGCCATCTCGCGCGGACAGCCCGCGCTCTTTTCGGCGGCCGCGGCCGGCTGCCTGCTCACGCACAAGGCCACCTGGTTCTTCGTCGCGGCGGCCGCCGCCTTCGTGTGGATGCGGCTGCCGGGATGGCGCCGCTGGTGCATCCTGCCGCTCGTGCCGTTTGCCATCTATCTCGCCGCCGGCGCGCTGTACTTCGCGGATCCGCTGTGGATGGTCCGCTGGAGCGGCGAGCACCTCTTCGCGCCGCGGGGAGGGCTGCCGCTCGTCGACAGCACGCTGGGCCTCCTGCTGACCGGCGTGCCCTCGAAGGCGGC